>NZ_CP121682.1:4834545-5136704 GCF_029760955.1 Streptomyces cathayae | reverse complement strand
CATACCACGCAGCAGGCCGTGCTGCGGCTGGCCGCCGAGGTGATGGGGCGCGCGGTGAGGGTGCGATGAGCGCCCGGTCGGTGCGCTCCAACTCGTGTCCGCCCTACCCCTCTTCCGTCTCTTCCGTCACGACTCGCTTCGGAGAAGTCCGCCCGTGACCCTGCAGATCGTCCATCGGCCCGCCCGCAGCACCCGCCCCCCGGAACCCGCCCGGCCCCGCACGATCGAGCCCCCGCCGAACCTTCCCGAGGGGAAGATCGGCAACGCGGCCACCGCGCTGCTGCCGATGGCCGGCGTCATGGGCTCCGTGATCATGATGACCGTGATCCGCAACAGCCGGTTCGCGGTGGTGGGCGCGGTCGTGCTGGTCTTCGCGCTGCTGGGCGCGGTGGCGCTGTTCCTGTCGCAGCGGGGCAAGGCGCAGCGCACCCGGCGCACGCAGCGTGAGCGCTACCTGGAGTACCTGGAGGAACTGCGGGAGGAACTCGGCGTCGCGGAGCGCCGGCTGCGGGATGCGGAGCGGGAGCTGAACCCGCCGCCGGACGCGCTGTACGACCTGGTGCGGGACCCCGCCCGGCTATGGGAGCGGCGCCGCCGGGACGCCGACTTCCTGCGGGTACGGGTCGGTCTCGGTGACGTACCGGCTCAGGAGCCGGAGATCCAGCAGAGCGGCGCCGGCGGGGTGCTGACGCCGCCGGACCCGTTCATGCTCAACGAGGCGCGCGCCCTGCAGCGCCGGTTCGCGACGGCCGCCGACGTGCCCTTGACGGTGCCGTTGGACCGCGCGGGAAATGTCAGCGTCGTCGGCGACCGGGAGGACGTCCTGCGGGTCGTCCGGGCCCTGCTGGTGCAGACGGCGGTGACGCACGCTCCGGACGACGTCGCGCTCGCCCTGGCCGTGCCCGGCGAGCGGCTCGCCGAGTGGGAGTGGGCGAAGTGGCTGCCCCACGTGCTGGATCCGCAGGCGCACGACGGTCCGGTGGCCGCCCGCCGTATCGCGCCCGATGTCCGGCAGCTTGCCGAAGGGCTCCGGCACGAGCTGGGCCGGCGGTCCGCGTACGCGGCGGAGGTGCGGCGCGGTCTGGCCGACCGGAGCGCGCTGCGGCTGGCGGGCCGGCTGCTGGTGGTCGTCGACGCCCACGGTGAGCCGGCCGCCGAGCTCCCCCGCCCGGACTCGGCGGTCGGGCTGGCGGACATGGGGGTCACCGTGGTGCACCTCCTCCAGGAGCAGGTGCACGAGCCGGACGAGGTGAGCGTGCGCCTCACCGTCCGGGGCGAGCAGGTGGTCGTCGAGGACGTGCGTGGTTCCTCCGCCGCCGAGGGCGCCGTCGACCCGGTCACCGCGGCCGGGGTGGAGGGCGTCGCCCGGCTGCTGGCCCCGCTGCGGTTGTCGCCGGAGTCCGTCGCCGAGGGAAGCCCCGTCACCGGTCCGGTCGACTTCCCCGCGCTCCTCGGCATCGCCGACCTCGCCGACCTCGACCTGTCCACCCTGTGGCAGCCCCGCGGCGAACGTGAATTCCTCCGCGTGCCCATCGGCCTGACGGACCGTCATGAACCGGTTCTGCTGGACCTGAAGGAGTCCTCCCAGCTCGGCATGGGCCCGCACGGACTGTGCGTGGGGGCCACCGGTTCCGGCAAGAGCGAGCTGCTGCGCACCCTCGTCCTCGCCCTGGCCGCCACCCACTCCCCGGAGGAGCTGGCACTCGTCCTGGTCGACTACAAGGGCGGCGCCACCTTCGCCCCCTTCGCCGAACTCCCGCACACCGCCGGGATGATCACCAACCTGGAGAACCAGGCAGGGCTCGTCGAACGCGTCCACACCAGCCTCGCCGGCGAGGTCAAGCGCCGCCAGCAGGTCCTGAAGGACGCCGGCAACGTCGCCGACATCGGGCACTACGCGGTGCTGCGCGCCACGGAGCGGCCGGACCTCGAGCCGCTCCCGCACCTGTTCGTCGTCATCGACGAGTTCGGCGAACTCCTCACCGCGAAGCCGGACTTCATCGACCTGTTCCTGTCCATCGGACGCATCGGCCGCTCCATCGGCGTCCACCTGCTGCTGTCCAGCCAGCGCATCGAGGGCGGCAAGCTCAAGGGCCTGGACACCTACCTGTCGTACCGGCTGGGGCTGCGGACCTTCTCCGCCGACGAGTCCCGCACGGTCCTCGACACCACCGACGCCTTCCACCTGCCGCCGCTGCCCGGCTTCGGCTACCTCAAGGTCGACACCTCCACCTACGAACGGTTCAAGGCCGGGTACGTCTCCGGCGCCCACCGCGGCCCGGCGGCGCGCGAGCGGCGCGAAGAGGAGCCGCTCGCCCTGCCCTACCCGGCGTACAACACCGCGGAGCGGGACGAGGAGCCGGAGGAGGAACCCTCCGCCACCCGCCGCGAGACCGGCCCGACCGTCCTGTCCCTCATGGTCGGCGGGCTTGCCGGCGCAGCGCCCGCCGTGCGCCGCATCTGGCTGCCCCCGCTGCCGGACGCCGTCACCCTGGACGCGGCCGCGGGACCGGTCCGGGTCTCCGAGCGCGGGCTGCACCTGGCGCGCGCCGCGGGCGGGATGCGGGTGCCGCTCGGTGTGCTCGACGACCCGGCCCGGCAGTGGCAGGGCCGGTGGGAGCTGGACCTGACCACGGCCGGCGGTCACGCGGCCGTGATCGGCGGCCCCCAGTCCGGCAAGACCACGCTCCTGCGGACCCTCGTGCTGTCCCTGGCGGTCACCCACACGCCCCGCGAGGTCGCCGTGTACGGGCTGGACCTGGTCGGCGGCGGTCTGTCGGCGCTGGCCGCCCTGCCGCACGTCGGCGGGATCGCCGGGCGGGCCGACCGGGAGCGCGCGGCCCGTACGGTGGCCGAGGTGCGCGCCATGCTCGACGAGCGCGAGGCGGTCTTCCGTGAGCACGGCATCGACTCCGTCGACCAGCTCCGCCGGCTCCGCGCCCAGGGCCGGCTGGAGCAGCTCGGCTCCACCGACGTCGTCCTCGTCGTCGACGGTTTCGGCGCGCTGCGCGACGACTTCGCCGACCTCGACGAGCCGGTCGCCGACCTGCTGAAGCGGGGCGGCGGCTACGGCATCCACGTGGTGGCGGGCATGCTGCGCTGGAACGACGTCCGCATCGCCACCCAGTCGCTCTTCGGCACCCGCGTCGAACTGCGCCTGAACGACCCCGCCGACTCCTCCGTCGACCGCAAGCTCTCCGGGACCCTCGCGCCGGACGTGCCCGGCCGGGTGCTCACCGACGGCAAGCTGTTCGCGCAGGCCGCCCTGCCCCGCATCGACGGCTCGCCCACGACCGGCGACCTGGGCCCGGCCCTGGACGAGGCGGCCCGCACCGTCCGCGCCACCTGGCACGGCGAACCCGCCGCCCCGGTGCGGGTGCTGCCGGCCCGGCTCCCGGCGTCCCGGCTGCCCTCACCGGCCGCCGAACCGCGACGGGTCCCCCTCGGCCTCGACCAGGACGCCCTCGCCCCCGTGCTGCTCGACCTCTTCGGCGGTGACCAGCACCTGCTGGTCCTCGGCGACAACGAGTGCGGCAGGACGAACCTGCTGAAGCTGGTCGTCGCCGGGCTCGTCGAGCGGTACTCCGACGACGAGCTGGTCTTCGGTGTCTTCGACCCGCGCCGCGGCCTGCGCGGCGTCGTCCCGGAGCCGTACCGGGGCGGCTACGCCCACAACGCCACCCTCGCCTCCGCCCTCTCCACGGGCATCGCCGCCGAACTCGACAAGCGACTGCCGGAGACCGCCGACCCGGACGCACCCGAGACCGGCGAACCCGCGTTCCGGGGCCCGCGGATCGTCATCCTCGTCGACGACTACGACATCCTCACCACCGCCGGACAGCAGCCCCTCGCGCCCTTCCTGCCGTACGTCTCCTCCGCGCAGGACATCGGCCTGCACTTCGTCCTGGCGCGCCGCACCGCGGGGGCCTCCCGCGCGCTGTACGAGCCGCTGCTGACCACCCTGCGCGAGACGGGCACCACCGCCCTGGTGATGGCCGGCGACCGCACCGAGGGGCAGCTCTTCCCCGGCCTGTACGCCTCCCCGCAACCGCCCGGCCGCGGCACCCTGGTCCGCCGCGGCCGGCGCCACCAGCTCGTCCAGACCGCGCTGATCGGAACCGAAGAGGAGGGGGAGTCGTGACCAAGGACGTCATCGCTCTCACCCCGAAGATGCCGGACACCTGGGCCCTGCTGGCCGGCCTGTACGCGGCCGGCCCCGAGGCGGGCGTCACCGCCGGTTCCGGGGGCGCCGTGCTGCGGCTGTGCGCCCCGGACGGCAGGCCCCTCGTGTCGGTGGAGGCCCCGCTGCTGGTCCAGGTCCCCGGGGAGGCAGAACGGCTGCTCGGGCGGGAGGTGCCCGTGCCGTTCTGGTGGACCGAGGCCCGGGCCTCCGGCGCCGTGCCCGGGGCCGAGCGGCTGGCGGGATCGGTGTGCGGGCGGCTCGCCCTGCTGCTGGGCGGCAGCACCTGGCCCGGGACGGCGGCGGGCACCGAGGTCGTGGACGTGCGCGCGGCCGTCGCGCCGGACGACGGGCAGCCGGTCGTGGACGTCCTCACCGACACCACGTCCGTCGTCCTGTCCGACCGGCCCGTCCTGGCCCTGACCACCTGGCTCTCCGAGGTCCTGCGCGGCACGTCCGAGTCGGGCCGGGCCCTGCAGATCGTCACCCCGCCGCACGTCCGGCTCAGTGCCCCGGCCCGCGCCACCCTCCTCCAGGTGCCGGGCCGCTGGGTCGTCCAGGACCCGGCACAGGGCTACTACGACGGACTGTCCGGGGCGGTGCTGCGCTGGCGGGACGGCACGTTCGCGCCCGCGCTCGGGGCGGACGGCACGGCCTCGGTCGCCGAGGCGTTCGGCCGGACGTCCCCGTCGAGCGACCGGCAGTTCGTCGTGGCGTTCCGTACGACGCTCCCCGCGCACGAGGACATCGTCCTGGGCGAGGCGCTCGAGACGGCCTGGCGGGCGCTCACGGGTTCCGCCCCGGCCGGCTGGGGCACCGCGGAACCCGTCAACCTGCCCTGGTCGCCGCGCCGGCTGACCGATCTGGCCCGCGACCGGGCCCCCGAGCCCACCCATCTGCTCGTGACGGGGCACCCCGGCCGGCCCGCGCTGGCGTGGATCCGGGTGACGCGCACGACCGCCGGGGTCGAACAGGACGTGACGCTCACCCTCGGGTACGGGGAGGACGAGGAACCGCCCCTGGAGGCGATCACGCCCCTCGCCGGGACCCTCGTCGCCGAACACGGCCTGACGACGATGCTGACCTCGCTGCGGCGGGCCCCCCGCGACCTCACCACGGCACCCGTGCTCCAGGCGCCGACCGTCCCGGTCGCCTTCACCCTGGGCGCGCGCGACGTGCGGGGCATCGGACTCACCCACGCCCGCCGCCCGCCCGTCGCGGTACGGCCCGTCGCCCTGGGGCCCGCCTCCGAGCCGGCCCTGCACTATCCGCTGGGGGACGGGTCGGACGCTGGCGCCCTCGGCACGCTGCACCGCCTGGCGGCGCACCTGCGGGCCGGTGTGCCGGGGGCGGGAACGGGGACGGAAACCTGACGGCGCGCGGGACCCGGGCCACGGGGCGCGGGACCCGGGTCCCGCTCACGGCTCGACGTGCTCCGTGAACCTCCGGGCCGTCTCCGCCAGGACCTCGCGTCCGTCGCGGGCCCACAGCACCTCGTTGAACAGCTCGACCTCGATGGCGCCGGTGTAACCGGCCGCCTCCACGTGGCCCTGCCACTCGCGCATGTCGATCGCGCCGTCGCCGATCTGGCCGCGGCCGTCGAGGACGCCCTCGGGCAACGGGGTGGTCCAGTCGGCGAGCTGGAAGGTGTGGATGCGGTCCTGGGCGCCGGCGCGGGCGATCTGCGCGGGCGCCGTGTCGTCCCACCAGACGTGGTACGTGCTCCCCCTTCGGAACCTCGCGGATTCTCCCCCGGTTACGGGGGCTGAGGAAAACATCGGCGTCGGATCGTGCGCTCAGCCGTCTCCGGGCCAGTTGGGCCTTTGACCTGGGGTGATTGCGCGTCGGAGCCTTCGTGGGGCGTTATCGTCGATCTTCGGAGAGCTGCTGTGGCGGTCGAGTTCCTGACGGATGAGCAGGCAGTTATCTGGACCTCTTGCCCTCCGTAGGCGCAATGAGCTGGTCTTTTGTGTGGCTGACAGTGTCAGCCGTCTCTCCGTAGAGTTGCTCAGTGTCATCGGAGCTGATCCAGCTGGCACCGCACGAAAGGGAGGACCCACCTACATGACCAACCCGCCGTCCGAGCGCACCCTCACCTACGCCGAAGACCTCAGGCTCGAGGACGTCCGCGCCTTGGAAACGTTCCTCAACGTCCAGTTGGGGCGGGTATACGAGGAGGTCGGGGAGACCGGTGAGACGTCCTTCGCGATGCAGTCTCTGCTCATCCTGGTCTGCGACTCGGCCGGGCTCCTGTACGCGCTCCTCGCGGTGGAGCGGCCAGAGACGTGGCAGCGGGCCGCGATCGTGCGGGAGTGGCAGCGGCTACGCAGTACGGCCCATGCGTTCAACCACTGCGAGGGCTACGACCATGACCGCTGGTGGAACCAGGTACGGTACTTCGACGCCTCCGACGAGACCGCAGAACACGACCGGATCCGCCGGTTCGCCGATGTCGGGCCGTACCCCGAGACCAGAGATTAACCGCGTGGAGCGGGGATGCCTCGGCGAAGGTCGCGGAGCTGTCCGAGGGCCACGGCAAGTTCGTTGCGGAGCCGTTCGTTCTCCTCGTTCAGTTTCCGGTTTGTGTCCCGCAGCGCTCGCACCACCGTCTCGTGTGACTTGGTGGTGATCCGCTGGTGGTCGGGCAGGGCCGGTCGTCCCGCGGCGGGCTGCTTGTTCGCGAGTTCTCGCAGCCTGGCCAGTAGTGGGGCCTGGGCATCGTCATAGAGGAAGGTTCGAGAGACCCCGGCCCGCGCGGCGACGCCGGCGACGGTCACCGCTCCGCCGTCGCGTTCCAGGGCCCCCAGGACGGCTTGGACGCGCTCGATGCAGTCCAGGCGGCGCTGCTGTGCTGCCTCGGCCAGGCGGGACGAGTTGTCAGCCCGCATCTGCTTCCCCCTTCGTCTCGACTGGGCCGCCAGGAAGGTCGTCTGGCGCCGGGGCGACTCCGTCGTTCTCCTGGTCTGTAATGCACGTGATGAGATGCTCGACTGCGGTGGCCAGCCTTGCGTTGACGTCGGCCGCGCGGGAACGGCCAGCGGCTGCAGCGTCGGCTTCCAGTTCGCGAGTGCGGGCGAGGGTGTCCTGGTGGATGGGCAGGAACTGCCGGTCGCTTTGGAAGTCGTTGCAGAAATAGCAGCCATCGGCTGCGGTCTTGGGACAGGGGCGGGAGATGTGCCGTCCGCACCAGCCGCCGGCGACGGCGTGGAGGCGGCGGCCGATCTTCTCGGCGAGCCACTCGACGCCTGACAGGTCGCCGTCGCGGTGGATCTTGACGGCCTCGCCCTTGAGGTTGAAGCGGACCTCGTACTTCTCCTCGTACTCGCGGCGAAGGGTGTCGTCCGCGATACGCGAGTAGTGCTCCTGCATCTGCCAGGAGGTGTGGCCCAGGACCTCTCGGATAGTGCGTCCGGACACGCCCGCGTTCGCCATTCTGGTGCCTAGCGTGTGCCGGAACTGATGCCAGCTGACGGCGGCGGCGTCGCCGTTGGAGTCGATGAGGCGGATCTGCTTCAGCCAGGCGTCGAATCGGGTGTCGACGGTGCCGTAGGGCATCGGATACTTTCCGTCCGGATTGCCGCTGACCTTGGGGAACAGCCACTGGCAGGCGCCGCCGAACCGTTCCCGGACCCGGCCGTGCTGTTCCCGGATCGCGTCCACCACCACGCGGGAGGCGGGGATGGCCCGGAAGCTCTTGTCCTTACTCTTGTAGTGGACCAGGGCCCAGCGGCCGGACGGGGTCTTCTTCAGACAGTCGGTCTTCAAGGTGAGTGCTTCGCTGATGCGCAGGCCCTCGTCGCGGCAGATCAGCACGAGTGTGCGTGTCTCGGGGTCGAGCAGGACCAGGTTCTCCTCGGACTCGATCTGCTCCATCAGGTGCTCGTCGATGAAGTTGGCCTTCAGCCCGCGCGGCCGCGGGTATTCGTCCGGGTGGATCCGGGCGTCGGCCGGCAGCGTGGGCTGCCAGTCGTAGCGGCGCCACGTTTCGAGCATCGTGGAGACCGCCGACAGCAGGCGGCTGCGGCTGCCCGGGGCCATGGGCTGGCCGAAGTACGGCCCCTTCCGCTCCACCGTCCTGCGGCCGACCCAGCCGATGTAGGACTCCAGCAGCGGCCGGTCCAGCACGGCTGGGTCGTTCTGCCGGTCGGGGCGGGTCTCGGCGATGAACCGGGAGAAGAGGACGAAGTCGTGGAGGTTGCGCGCGACCGTCCGCAGTTCCGTGCGCGCGAGCCGCAGCCGCAGGTAGCGCTTTACCGTCTGCCTCAGCCAGGGCTGGGTGATGCCGGTGAAGTCCAGCGGGGCGACGCGCTGCCGCTCCTCGATGCTGTAGCCGAGCCGGTCCGGGCGCCACACGTCCCTGTCCCACTCCTCGGCAGGTCCGTCGAGGTCGCCGAGGGCCTCCAGCAGGTCGGTGAAGAGCTGCGGGACGGTGGTGTGGTTCAGCGACAGGTAACGCCAGTGGTGGGCCGGGCGGTCCCGCACCGAGGAGACGCCCTCGGCGATGACGGTCTTGACCGCGCGGATCCAGGAACTGGGGACCACCTTGGAGCGTCGCTGATCGGTGCGGAGCTGGAGCAGGTACTGGAACTCCAGCGCTGCCAAGGGCGGGAGGCCCGCGACCGAGAAGCTGGGGACGTTGCGGAGCGTCAGCTCGGCGGGCAGCACGGCCAGCGGCGGCCGTCCGACCTTCGTCCAGCGGTAGTGGTGCCCGTCGCACAAGCCGCTGCGGCTGACCTCGTAACCGCAACCCGGGAAGCCGCACCGACCAGCCCCCGGACGAGAGAGTTCCGGCGCCGCGGCGACGTACTCGCGGACGCTGATGCGCTGGCCCCGCGAGTGCAGACCGTTGATGTCGGCCAGGTGCAGGTCACACAGGCCCGAGAGTCCGCCGGAGTACCGACATCCGCTGACCAGGCACGAGGCCACGTCCGGACTCAGTCCGGCTGGCCAGTTCGCCGTGTCCGCGATCCACGTCTCCCGCTCGGGCCGGCCGGCCTTCCGCCAGGCCGCGTCGTGCGCAGCGCACAACCCATGCGAGGCGTTCTTTCTCAAGCACGTAGCGATCACGCACGGGGTCGGGGCCAGGAAGTGCCCCACGGGCGGCACGAAGCGCTCGACTCGGAACTCAGGCCGCACCACGCCGAGCAGGGCCGCGTCCCACGAATCGCCGGGGAACAGGACGACGGCGGCCAGGCGGCCGTGGGCGCTCACCACGAGCCCCTGAAGCCGACCCGATCCAGTTCGTCGGCCAGGTCGTCTGTGTCCAGATGGCCGTAGGTGTCCGCCGTCGTGTGGACCGAGCGGTGCGTGAGCAGCTCACTCGCCACTTCCAGCCGCACGCCCGCCCGCAGAAGGGCGGTGGCGTGAGTGTGCCGGAACAGATGGGGGTGAAAGTCGATACCTGCGCGTCGTCGCAGCCGCTTGACCAGGCTCATCACCGCCCAGTACCCCATCGGCGTGCCGACGGTGCCGTTCCACAGGTTCACGAACACGTAGTCGCAGTCCAACTCGCCGTACTCGGCGAACAAGTAGTCCGTGTAGAGGTCGAGCAGCGCCTGCCGGACGGGGATCTCCTTGGGGTCGTGGCTCTTGCCGCGTGCGCGGTTGGCGTTGTCCTCCCGAGGCCGCAGCGTCAGCGTCCGCCGGTCCGTGTTGATGTCCTCGTGCCGTAGCCCCAGCGCCTGCCCGATCCGGCAACCCGTCTCGAACATCAACGCCATCAGCAGCCGGTCCCTCAGCCGCTCGCACGCGTCGAGGATCCCCTGCACCTCGGCATCCGTCAGCGTCGCCGGCCGCCGCCTGACCTGCTTCAGCCGTGTCGGCCGCCGCGTGACCTCACGTTCCCCAATACCAGCGAGGAATCCGCCATAGTCGCCAATCCCGGCTGCCCGGCGGTGCGTCAGCTGGGCTCCCATACCGACACCGCGGCGCGCAAGGAACCCGTAGAACATGTAGACGCTGTTCAGCGCGCGGTTCACCGTGGACGGCTCACGCGCAGGACCATCGGCGTCTGCCGATCGCAGCCGACCCGGCTGGATCGGGCGTCTCAGCCACCCGGCGAACTGGTCGACATGCTCTGGGGACGCGGCCAACAGATCGACGTCCAGGAGCTGGAGAAAGACCAGCCACGTCTTCAGGTCGAAGGCACGGGCCCGGAGGGTGTTCGGCGACTGCTCCCGGTCAGTGCACAGGGCGAGGTAGTCGTCCACCAGCTCAACGACCCGGCCCTTGCCGTCCACGACGGTGTACGTCTCATTGCGCATCCCGGTTCCCACGACCCGTCGCACGTACATCCCCGGTCTCCCCATCCATTGGGTTCACGGATGGAGTAACGACCGTCATGAACAACGGTCACGACGTGGTGTCAGCCACAGGAGCAGAGGCCCCTTCGGGCGCCCTGTGCCGCACGTGGCTGATACCTCAAGGCCGGGTACAGATAAAGGCGGCCCGGTACGGGGCGTTTCACGGGGCGCCTTCGCGGGCGGAGCTGGAGCCGGGAACGGTGGACTGGAAGGCGTGCACGTTCTGCGTGATGGACGCCGCCGTCACCCAGCTCCGTGCCGACGGCCACGAGGTCCGGGACGAGGACGTCGCCCGGCTCTCCCCGTTTGTGCGGCACCACGTCGGCATGCTCGGCCGGTACTCGTTCCTCCTGCCCGAGCTGCCCGGCGGACTGCGGCCGCTGCGCGACCCGGAGCGGACCGAGGTGTCAGCAGAGGCGAGGGAGGGGCTTCGAGCACCGCCGCCCCCTCGCCGGTCGGACCGGGGCGTTCTTCTACTCGACTGTTCGGCGCCGGGCGCCCTCCGACTGCGGGGCTGGGCTTACTTGCCGGTGATGCTCCACGTACCGTCGCCGTCCTCGGCGGTGCTGCCGAGGACGGTCCACTCGGCGTCGTCGAAGCCGAGGGCCGCGCGGAGGTAGCCGGAGATCGCGTCGGCGAGGAGGACCACGCGGGCGGGGTCCTCGTCGGTGGTCTCGGCGAGGCTTTCGCCGGCGATGCCGCCCATGGTGTGCTCGGCCTCGGCGAAGGTGAGCAGGCTCTTGGGGGCCGGGCTGAGGTGGTAGGCGTCGGTGAACCACTCCGGCCCCCGGGTGGAGAGCTGCGACTGGTCCTTGCCGCCCGCGATGACCAGGGCAGGGGTGGCCATGGTGGAGAAGTCCGGCTTCATGAACGGGAGGTTCTCGGCGGCGAACGGGGTGAGGGTGTCGCCGGTTCCGGTCGCGGCGATCAGCGCGCCGGCCGACACCGCGGAGTGGGAGAAGTCCTCGCCGGGAACGCCGTCGGCGTCGAGTACGCGGGCACCGAGGATGGCGCCCGCGGTCTGGGCGCCCCAGGAGTGGCCGACCACGGCGATACGCTCACGGTCGACGCGGATCCCCAGGCCCGCCTGGGCCAGAATGTCGCCGAGGTTGTCGAGGATCGCGTGGAGATCGGCTATCCGCACGCGCCAGATGGTGGCGAAGCGCGGGTCGTCCCAGCCGATGGCGTTGCGGCGGGAGTCCAGGTGGGTGGGTTGCACCACGACGAATCCGGCGGCGGCCCACCGGTCGACGAGGGGCTCGTACCCGTCCAGGGACCACCCGTTGCCATGGGAGAAAACGATCACGGGCAGGTTCTGGCCCGACCGGGGAGCGGTGACCTTCACCTGCAGGTCGATGCCGCGGCCAGGCGCGGGAACGGGGATGGGCTTGACCGAGACGATCTGGTGGCCGAGGGGGCGGGAGGACATGAGAGACCTGTGCTTTCTCTGCGGAGCAGCTCTGCCATACTTTGGCGGAGCGACGTTCCGCCAACTTAGCGGAACATTGTTCCGCGAGTAAAGGGAGTCATCCGTGCCGGAGTCGGTCGGGGTACGCCAAGCACAGGCGCAGCGCACCCGCAGCGGCGTACTGAAGGCTGCTGCGGCGGTCTTCGTCGAGCAGGGCGTCCAGGCGCCGGTCCGCGACATCGCCGAACGCGCCGGCGTCGGTGTCGGCACGGTCTACCGGAACTTCCCGACCCGCGCGGACCTCGTCACCGCCGCCTATCGGCACCAGATCGACGCCTGCGCTGCTCTCGCGCCCCGGCTCCTCGAGGAGTCCGCCTCGCCGTTCACCGCACTGACCCTGTGGACGGACGCGTTCGTGGACTTCCTGGTGACCAAGCACGGCCTCGGCGCGGCGCTGGGGTCCGAAGATCCGGGGCTGGAGAACCTCCACGTCCTCATGCTCGACACCCTGGTCCCGGCCTGCGCGACGCTGCTGGACGCCTGCGCCGCCGACGGCGAACTTCGCCCCGGTGTCCCCGCCTACACGCTCATGCGCGCCATCGGAAACCTCTGCATCACCGGCCCCGACTACGATCAGGCCGACGCCAAGCGCATGGTCGCCCTCCTCCTCACCGGATGTCGCAACACGGCATGACAACAGGCCCGGCGCCCGTGCCGCCCGCACCCGCCACGCCGGTCTCCGTCCACTGCGCAAAGTCGCGGCGTGGACCACGGCTGCGTCCACTGCCCACCGACTGGTAGCGGCGCCCTGGAGGGCGCCCGCGCGCGTCCTGTCCCGTCACACCACTGCTCCACCGCGTCCGCGGCACCCGCCAGGCCTCCGAGATCCTGCCGCTGCCGAATCATCACCGCGTCAACTCGGTCTCGGCAGCCCGGCGGATGCCGCAGAGCACCTTGTCGACCGTCGCAGGAACCCTGATACCACTGCTCCAGAGCATCACTCAACAGTCCGACGATGAGCGTGGTACAGCCGCTCACGCCGCAGGATCGCGCCCTTCTCCCGGTCGGGGCGGCGTCGTACTCGGCGACGGTCCGCAGCTTGTACTCCGCGGAGAACGTCCGCCGCTTCGGACGGGGCGCCGGATCCGGTCCGGAGCTACGGGGGGCGGTGCCGGCCATGCCGGGTGTACTCCTGTCCCGCCCTTCCAGCCTGACCCGGCAAAGCGGGCGTCTCGGTCAAGGCTGCGAGAGAGGGGTCGCGTACTGACGCGAAGGCGAGAGGTCGCACCTGGTCGTCATGAGTCGGGACCCGACCAGCACCGGACGTGAGGGCCGGAATGCCGCACTCCAAGCTTTCGACATCACCTTCGACGGCCGGACCACCGCCGTACGCCGCTGAAGGAATCCGACCGGGTTCCACCGTTCGCCACGCAGACCCACTGGTCGACCCGCCGGCACCGTACGGTACGGACGGGTGGCTGGCGCTGGTGGCCGAGCGTCCGGGCGCCCCACCTGCCGGGTATGGGCCCGGCCCCCAGGAGAGTGCGACCTCCTGAGGGCAGGTCCGTATCGGGCCTGGGGGCGTACGCGCCCCCACCACGGCGTCAGGCGGTGTGCTCGGCGAAGCGGGTCGCCGTCTCCGCCAGTACCTCCCGTCCGTCGCGGGCCCACAGGGCGTCGTTGAAGAGTTCCACCTCGATCGGACCGGTGTAGCCGGCCGCCTCCACGTACCCCTGCCACTCGCGCATGTCGATCGCGCCGTCGCCGATCTGGCCGCGGCCGTTGAGGACGCCCTCGGGCAACGGGGTGGTCCAGTCGGCGAGTTGGAAGGTGTGGATGCGGTCCTGGGCGCCGGCGCGGGCGATCTGCGCGGGCGCCGTGTCGTCCCACCAGACGTGGTACGTGTCGACGGTGACGCCGACCTGCCGGGCCGGGAACCGTTCGGCGAGGTCGAGGGCCTGGGCGAGGGTGGAGACCACGCAGCGGTCGGAGGCGTACATGGGGTGGAGGGGTTCGATGGCCAGTCTCACCCCGTGTTCCTCGGCGTGGGGGCCGAGTTCGGCGAGGGCGTCCGCGATGCGTTCGCGGGCGCCGTGCAGGTCCCTGGAGCCGGCCGGGAGGCCGCCGGAGACCAGGACCAGGGTGTCGGTGCCGAGTGTGGCCGCCTCGTCGACGGCGCGGCGGTTGTCGGCGAGGGCGGCGGCCCGCTCGGCGGGGTCGAGGGCGGTGAGGAAGCCGCCCCGGCACAGGGTCGTCACCGTCAGGCCCGCGTCCCGGACCAGTTTCGCGGCCGCGTCGAGCCCGTACGCCTGGACGGGCTCGCGCCACAGGCCGACGCCGGGGACGCCCAGGTCGCGGCAGGCGTCGACGAGTTCCGGCAGGGACAGTTGCTTGACCGTCATCTGGTTGATGCTGAAACGCGCGAGGTCGGCTGTCATGGGGTCACTCCGTACAGGTGCAGCAGGGTCCTCATCCGTTCCTCGGCGAGCTTGGGGTCGGGGAACAGGCCGAGGGTGTCGGCGAGTTCGTAGGCGTGGGCGAAGTGCGGCAGGGAGCGGGCCGACTGCAGGCCGCCGACCATGGTGAAGTGGCTCTGGTGGCCCGCCAGCCAGGCCAGGAAGACCACGCCCGTCTTGTAGAAGCGGGTGGGGGCCTGGAAGAGGTGGCGGGAGAGTTCGACGGTGGGGTCGAGGAGGGCGTGGAAGCCCTGCGTGTTCCCCGTGTCGAGGACACGCACCGCCTGGGCCGCCAGCGGGCCCAGCGGGTCGAAGATGCCGAGCAGGGCGTGGCTGAAGCCCTGGTCGTCGCCCGCGATCAGCTCGGGGTAGTGGAAGTCGTCGCCGGTGTAGCAGCGCACGCCCTGCGGGAGGCGGCGGCGCAGGTCGATCTCGCGCTGGGCGTCGAGCAGCGAGACCTTGATGCCGTCGACCTTGTCGGGGTGGGCGGCGATGACCTCCAGGAAGGTGTCGGTGGCCGCGTCGAGGTCGGACGAGCCCCAGTAGCCCTCCAGTGCCGGGTCGAACATGGGGCCGAGCCAGTGCAGGATCACCGGTTCGGCGGCCTGGCGCAGCAGGTGGCCGTACACCTCCAGGTAGTCCTCGGGGCCGCGGGCGGCGGCGGCCAGGGCGCGGGAGGCCATCAGGATGGCCTGCGCGCCGGACTCCTCGACGAGCGCGAGCTGTTCCTCGTAGGCCGCCCCCACCTCGGCGAGGGTGCCGGAGGCGAGCTGGTCGGTGCCGACGCCGCAAACGATGAGCCCGCCGACGGCCTTCGCCTCGGCGGCGGAGCGGCGGATCAGTTCGGCCGCGCCCGCCCAGTCCAGGCCCATGCCGCGCTGGGCGGTGTCCATCGCCTCGGCGACGCCCAGCCCGTGCGACCACAGGTGGCGGCGGAAGGCGAGGGTGGCGTCCCAGTCGACGGCGGCGGGCGAGTCGGGGGTGGTGTCGGCGTACGGGTCGGCGACGACGTGCGCCGCGGAGAAGACCGTACGGGAGCTGAAGGGGGCTCCGGGGGTGAGGGCGAGGGGGTCGGTGCGGGGTTCGTACGTGCGCAACGACCCGTCCGGTGCGGGGAGTCGGATGCTCACAGCATGATCTCCGGTACGTCGAGGCGGCGGCCCTCGGCCGAGGACCTCAGGCCCAGCTCGGCGAGCTGGACGCCGCGGGCGCCGGCCAGCAGGTCCCAGTGGTAGGGGGCGTCGGCGTAGACGTGCTTGAGGAACAGCTCCCACTGGGCCTTGAAGCCGTTGTCGAACTCGCCGTTGTCCGGGACCTCCTGCCACTGGTCGCGGAAGGTCTCGGTGGCGGGGATGTCCGGGTTCCACACGGGCTTCGGGGTGGCGGAGCGGTGCTGGACGCGGCAGCCCCGCAGCCCGGCGACCGCGGAGCCCTCGGTGCCGTCGACCTGGAACTCGACGAGTTCGTCGCGGTGGACGCGGACCGCCCAGGAGGAGTTGATCTGGGCGATCGCGCCGCCGTCGAGCTCGAAGACGCCGTAGGCGGCGTCGTCGGCGGTGGCGTCGTAGGGCTTGCCGTTCTCGTCCCAGCGCTGCGGGATGTGGGTGGCGGTGAGGGCCTGGACGGACTTCACCCGGCCGAACAGCTCGTGCAGGACGTACTCCCAGTGCGGGAACATGTCGACGACGATGCCGCCGCCGTCCTCGGCGCGGTAGTTCCAGGAGGGGCGCTGGGCGTCCTGCCAGTCGCCCTCGAAGACCCAGTAGCCGAACTCGCCGCGCACGGACAGGATCCGGCCGAAGAAGCCGCCGTCGATCAGGCGCTTCAGCTTGAGCAGGCCGGGGAGGAAGAGCTTGTCCTGGACGACGCCGTGCTTGACGCCGGCCGCGTTCGCCAGCCGGGCCAGTTCCAGGGCGCCGTCGAGGCCGGTGGCGGTCGGCTTCTCGGTGTAGAGGTGCTTGCCGGCCGCGATCGCCTTCCTGAGGGCCTCCTCGCGGGCGGAGGTGACCTGGGCGTCGAAGTAGATGTCGACGCTCTCGTCGGCGAGCACGGCGTCCAGGTCGGTGGAGACGTGCTCCAGGCCGTGCCGTTCGGCCAGTGCGCGCAGCGCGTGCTCGCGGCGGCCGACCAGGATCGGTTCCGGCCACAGCACGGTGCCGTCACCGAGGTCGAGACCGCCCTGCTCGCGCAGGGTGAGGATGGAGCGGACGAGGTGCTGCCGGTAGCCCATCCGCCCCGTCACACCGTTCATGGCGATACGCACCGTCTTGCGTGTCACGTCGTTCCCTTCGTACGCGGTCCCCGCGCGCCGCGCACGCCCCACCCGTCACGCACCGGCCGGCGATCGGCGGCCGGGGGCGCGGGGACTGGTGAACGCCACAGCAAGCGCTTTCTATGCAGCTAGAAGCTAGCCTCTGAACGGCGGTCCGGACAAGAGCACGGAGAACCCGACTTGTTCGAGGGGGCGAACAACGGAGCGTGGGGCCATAGGGTCTGCTCGACGGGCGCCCCGGGAACCACGGCGAGGGGCCCGGCGTGGACGACGACGAGACGACCTGCGCGACCGGAGGACGAGACATGACGGTGACCCTGGCGGACGTGGCGGCCCGCGCGCAGGTCTCCCCCGCGACGGTGTCGCGCGTGCTGAACGGGAACTATCCCGTGGCCGCCTCCACCCGCGAGCGGGTGCTGAAGGCCGTGGACGACCTGGACTACGTGCTCAACGGCCCCGCGAGCTCCCTGGCCGCCGCCACCTCCGACCTGGTGGGCATCCTGGTGAACGACATCGCCGACCCGTTCTTCGGGATCATGGCGAGCGCGATCCAGTCCGAGATCGGGGGTCCGGGCGGGCGTGCGGGCGGGGAGAGACTCGCGGTCGTGTGCAACACGGGCGGCACCCCGGAGCGCGAGCTGACGTACCTGACGCTGCTGCAGCGGCAGCGGGCCGCGGCGGTGGTGCTGACCGGCGGCGCCATCGAGGACGCCCCGCACCGGGCGGCCATGGACGCGAAGCTGCGCAAGCTGGCGGACGCCGGGACCCGGGTGGTGCTGTGCGGCCGGCCGCCGGCGCCGGACACCGGGGCGATCGCGCTGACCTTCGACAACCGCGGCGGCGGCCGGGAGCTCACCGAGCACCTGATCGGGCTCGGCCACCGCCGCCTCGGCTACATCGCCGGCCCGCGGGAGCGCACCACCACGCGCCACCGCCTCGAGGGGCACCGGGCCGCGCTCGCCGCGCACGGTATCGAGGAGGACCCCCGCTGGACCGTCCACGGCCGCTACGACCGCCGGTCCGGCTACGAGGCCGCCCTCGAACTCCTGCGCAGGGACCCCGCGCTGACCGCCGTGGTCGCCGCGAACGACTCCGTCGCGCTGGGCGCGTGCGCGGCGCTGCGGGACTCCGGCCGGACGATCCCCGACGACGTCTCGGTCGCCGGTTTCGACGACCTGCCGTTCAGCATCGACGCGGTGCCCGCCCTGACGACGGTACGGCTGCCGCTCGCCGAGGCGGGGGCCCGGGCCGGCCGGATCGCGATGGGCCGCGAGGAGCCACCGCCCGGGGACATCGCGTCCATCCGGGGCGAGCTGATGGTACGGGGGTCCTCCGGGCCGCCCAGGGGGTGAGCGGGGGCACGCGGGTCCCGCCGCGTGTACGGGATGCGTCGGGTGCACGGGGCGCGTCGGGTGCACGGGGCCCGTCGAGTGTGCAGGGCCCGTCGAGTGTGCGGGACCCATCGTGTGTACGGGGCCCGTCGAGTATGCGGGGCCCATCATGTGTACGGGGCCCGTCGAGTGTGCGGGACCCGTCGGGTGCGCGGGGCTCGTCGGGTGTGTCGGCGGTGTTTCCGGGGGAGCGATGAGTTCCGCCGGTGGGGCCGGTCTGTCCTTCCGTCATCGCCCCGGCGAACAGGCGCGCAGGACGCGCAGGAGGAGTGGCACCAGCCATGCGTATCGTGATCACCGAGTTCATCAGTCTCGACGGTGTCGTGCAGGCCCCCGGCGGACCCGAGGAGGACACCGACGGCGGCTTCCGGCACGGCGGCTGGTCGCACGCGTACTTCGACCCGGAGGTCCTCGGCGGCGTCTTCGACGCCACGCTGGAGAAGGCCGACGCGCTGCTGTACGGGCGCCGCACCTGGCAGACGATGGCCGCGGCGTGGCCCGAGCGGGCCGGGGACCCCTTCGCCGACCGGATCAACGGCCTGCCGAAGTACGTCGTCTCCGACACCCTGACCGAGTCCGACCTGACCTGGAACAACAGCCGGCTCGTCCCCGGCAGGGAGGCCGTCGCCCGCATCCGGGAGCTGCGCGCCGCCGAGGGCGGCGACCTCGCGATGATGGGCAGCCCCACCCTCGTCCGCACCCTGCTGAGTGAGGACCTGGTGGACGAGCTGCAGCTCGTCGTCATGCCGGTGATCCTGGGCGGCGGCAAGTCGATCTTCCCCGTCGACGGCGCGAAGCGCCCGTTCGAGCTGGTGCGGGCGACCACCGCGAAGTCGGGCGCCCAGGTGTGCGTCTACCGCAGGGCCGCCGGGGCCTGACACGGGACCGCGCGGGGGATCGGGGTGCCGAGGGGGAGTCACCGGCGGGTGTCGCGGGTAGGCCCGTGGACATGAAGCTGGCGTTCTCCACCCTCGGTGTCCCCGGCCTGCCCGTGACCGACGTGCTCCGCCTCGCGACCACGCACGGCTACCACGGCGTCGAACTGCGCGCCCACCCCGAGGAACCGGTCCACCCCGGCCTCACCCCCGAGGAACGGGTCGAGGTCGCCGCCCGGTTCAAGGCGGCCGGCGTCGAGGTCCTGAGCGTCGCGGGATACGTCAGAGTCGCCGCGCCGGGCGAGGACGGCCCCGTCGTCGACGAGATCCGCGCCCTCCTCGGCCTCGCCCGCGACCTGGGCGCCCCCTACATCCGGGTCTTCCCCGGCGGCACCCCCGAGCAGACCCCCGAGGAGGCCGACCGGGCGGCCGCCCGGCGCCTGGGCACGGCCGCCCGGTACGCCGGTGACGTCGGCGTCCGCATCCTGCTGGAGACCCACGACTCCCACCGCACCGGCGCCGACGCGATAAGGATCCTCGGCCTCGTGGGCCACCGGCAGGTGGGCGCCCTCTGGGACGTGATGCACACCTGGCTGGGCGGCGAGCAGCCCGTGGAGAGCTTCGCGGCCCTCTCCCCCCACCTCGGCTACGTCCAGGTCAAGGACATCGCCTCCGCCGAGGACACCACCCCGCTCCCCCTCGGAGAGGGCATCCTGCCGCTGGCCGACTGCGTGGAGGTCCTCTCCCGCCACGGCTGGGACGGCTGGCTCTGCTGGGAGTACGAGAAGCGCTGGTACGAGCGGGCCGCCGACCTTCCCGGCCTGCTCGGCCCCGGCCACGCCCACCTCTCCCGCCTCCTCAACGAATCGGCCTGACCGGCTCCCGGCCGGCGGACCCGCTCCCCCGGCCGGCGGGTTCCTCCCGCCGGCCGCCCGGTGCCACCGCGTCCCGCTCCGGCCTCCGCTCCGTGCCCCGCCCCGGCCAGGTGACCGACGCGAGCGCCACGCCCCCCACCAGCAGCGCCGCCGCGCACCACCGCAGCGGTGTCACCGGCTCGCCGAGGAACAGGGCCGCCGACGACATCCCGAAGACCGGCACCAGCAGCGAGAACGGCGCCACCGTCGACGCGGGGTGACGGCGCAGCAGCCACCCCCAGGCCCCGAAGCCGAACACGGTGGCGCCCCAGGCCACGAACAGCAGCGCGCCCGCCCCCCGCCGGTCCAGTGAGGCCAGCGCCGCCAGGTCCCGCGAGGGGCCCTCCAGCAGCAGCGACAACGCCAGCAGCGGCAGCACCGGAACCGTGCTCACCCAGACCATGAAGTTCAGGGCGTCGTCGGGCGCGGCCCTGCGGGTCAGCACGTTCGAGACGCCCCAGCAGGCCGCCGCCGCGACGACCAGGGCGAACGCGCCCAGGGGTCCCGAGGCGCCCTCGTCGACGGCGGCGACGCCGATCCCGGCCAGGGCCACCGCCATGCCCACCAGCCGGACCCCCGCGGGCCGTTCGCCGAGCACCAGGAAGGCGATGACAGCGGTGAAGACCGCCTGGATCTGCAGCACCAGGGAGGACAGCCCGGCCGGCATGCCCGCGTCCATGCCGACGAACAGCAGCCCGAACTTGGCCACCCCGAGGGCCAGCCCCACCCCCACGATCCCCTTCCACGCCACCCGGGGGCGCCCGACGAAGAACACGGCCGGCAGGGCCGCCGCGAGGAAGCGCAGGGCGGAGAAGAGCAGCGGCGGGAAGTGGTCGAGGCCGATCTCGATGACGACGAAGTTCACGCCCCAGACGGCGGTGACGAGAACGGCGAGCAGGACGTGGGAAGGTCGCATACGTCGAGGATCACCGGCGGAACCCTTCAGTACCAGCGACGATTCCTGCATGGTGGGATGAAGCACCGCTTACCGATCGCACCGTCCGCCGCACGTCCCGCCCACCGCCCGCCGCCCGCCCCGCCCACCGGTCAGGAAGCCGTCATGCTCGACCTCCAGCGCCTGCGCGCCCTGCACGCCGTCTCCGTCCACGGCACCGTCGGAGCCGCCGCCGTGGCGCTCGGGTACACCTCCTCGGCCGTCTCCCAGCAGATCGCCAAGCTGGAGCGGGAGACCAGGACCGTGCTGCTGGAGCGGGAGGGCCGGGGCGTGCGCCTGACCGACGCGGCCCACCACCTCGTCGCCACCGCACAGGAGCTGCTGGCGATCGTGGAGCGGGCGGAGACCGAGCTGGAGGAGCGGCGCGGAGTGCCGTCCGGGCGGCTGACCGTCGCGGCCTTCCCGTCGGCGGCGCGCGGACTGATGCCGTCCGTACTGGCCGATCTGGCCGTGCGCCATCCCGCGCTCGACGCCCGGCTGACCGAGGTCGACCCGCACCTGTCCGTGGACCTGGTGGCCAAGGGGGCGGTCGACCTCGTCGTCGCGCACGACTGGGACATCGCACCGCTGCCCGCCCCGGCCGGCGTGGAGCAGGCGGTCGTCGGGGACGACCTGTGCGATCTGCTGGTGCCGAGCGGGCATCCGTTCGCGGAGCGCGGCACGGCGGTACGGCGGGAGGAGCTGGGCGGCGAGCGGTGGATCTGCCAGCCGCCGGGGCGGGTCTGTCACGAGTGGCTGGTGCGCACCCTCCGGACCGCCGGGCACGAGCCGGAGATCGTGCACCAGGCGGACGAGAACCCGACCCTGGTCGCCCTGGTCGCCGCCGGGCTCGGGATCGCGCTGATCCCCCGGCTCGGACGTGGTCCGCTGCCCGACGGGGTGGTGGAGGTGCCGCTCGACCCGATGCCGGTGCGGCACGTGTACGCGCTGTGGCGCACCGGCGCGGCCCGCCGTCCGGCGATCGCGGAGACGGTGCGCACCCTGCGCGCCCACTGGCCCGGCATCGCGGCCCACCGGCCCCCCGCGTCCCCTCCGTCCCCGGCGGCCGCTCGCACACCGTCCGCCCCGACCTGAGATTCCCGCCCGCACCCCGGAACCCCCGACCGCTCCGTCCCGTCCAATGCCCGGACTGCCGGACGAGTCTCCGTGGTGCGGTGTCGGCCCTCGCTGCCGGCTGCGATCGCCGACCCACCCTCTCCGCCGCACCGCGGCCGGCAGCACCGCCGTCATCGGCGCGCGCCCCCTCCCAGCGCGCCGGTGGCGGCCCCTCCCCCGTGTCGTCCGCTCACCCGTGCCGCGCACTCCCTTGACTGGCAGAAACTTCCCGGATATTGGTGGCGTCCTGGAAGTTTCCTTCAGCGGATTCCGCCGCGTACCACCTCCCAAAGGAGCGCACGTGCCCGACAGCAGCACGGGAAACACGGGAAACACAGCAGGCACCGCACGTCCGTCCAGACGTACCGTCCTCGCCGCGACCGCGGGCGTCACCACCGCCCTCGCGGCCGGTGGCACCGCGCACGCGGCCGGCGCGCCCGCCGGCTCCCCGGGCTCCCCCGACGACAGAAAGCTCCGCGCCCTCGTCTCCCGGATGACCCTGGAGGAGAAGGTCGGCCAGCTGTTCGTGATGCGCGTCTACGGTCACTCCGCCACCGACCCCGACCAGGCGGACATCGACGCCAACCTCGAGGAGATCGGCGTGCGCACGGCCGCCGAGCTGCTCGAGAGGTACCGGGTCGGCGGCATCATCTACTTCGCCTGGGCGCACAACACCCGCGATCCGCACCAGATCGCCGGGCTCTCCAACGGCATCCAGAAGGCGTCCCTCGGCCTGCCGCGCGGGCTGCCGGTGCTCATCTCCACCGACCAGGAGCACGGCATCGTCGCCCGCGTCGGCGAGCCGGCGACCCTGTTCCCCGGGGCGATGGCGATCGGCGCGGGCGGTTCCCGCTCCGACGCGCGCACCCTGGGCCGGATCGCCGGGCGGGAACTGCGCGCCCTGGGCATCCGCCAGGACTACGCCCCGGTGGCCGACGTGAACGTCAACCCGGCCAACCCGGTCATCGGCGTACGGTCCTTCGGCTCCGAGCCGGACGCGGTGGCGGCGATGGTCGCGGCCGAGGTCTCCGGGTTCCAGCGGTCGGGGGTCGCGGCGACCGCCAAGCACTTCCCCGGGCACGGCGACACCGCCGTCGACAGCCACACCGGCTTCCCGGTGATCACCCACAGCCGTGAGCAGTGGGAGCGGCTGGACGCGCCGCCGTTCCGGGCGGCGATCGCCGCGGGCATCGACTCGATCATGACGGCCCATCTGATGGTCCCCGCGCTCGACGGCTCCGAGGACCCCGCCACCCTCTCCCGCCCCATCCTCACCGGCATCCTGCGCGAGGAGCTGGGCTACGACGGGGTCGTGGTCACCGACTCCCTCGGCATGGAGGGCGTACGGACCAAGTACGGCGACGACCGGGTGCCGGTGCTGGCACTGAAGGCGGGCGTGGACCAGCTGCTCAACCCGCCGTCCCTGGACGTGGCGTGGAACGCCGTCCTGAAGGCCGTCCAGGACGGCGAGCTCACCGAGGAGCGGCTCGACGCATCGATCCTGCGGGTGCTGCGGCTGAAGGCGAAGCTGGGCCTGTTCGAGGACCCGTACGTCAGCCGGGCGGGTGTCGACCGCACGGTCGGCACCCGGGCGCACCTGGCCGCGGCCGACCGGATCGCCGAACGGACCACCACCCTGCTGGTCAACGAGGGGCGCCTGCTGCCGCTGTCCCGGCGCAGCCGGCCCAAGCTGCTGGTGGTGGGCGCCGACCCGGCCTCCCCGTCCGGTACGACGGGTCCGCCGACCGGGGTGCTCGCCCGGGCGCTGACCGAGCTGGGCTTCACGGCCACCGCCCTGTCCACCGGGACGGCACCGTCCGCGGCGACGATCGCCGGGGCCGTGGCCGCCGCGCGGGACGCGGACGCCGTGGTCGTCGGGACGTACAACGTCTCGGCGACCAGCAGCCAGCGGACCCTGGTCGAGCAACTCCTGGCGACCGGCCGGCCGGTGGTCGCGGTGGCGGTCCGCAACCCGTACGACGTGGCCCACCTGCCCGCCGTACCGGCGTACCTGGCGACGTACTCCTGGACCGACGTCGAACTGCGGGCGGCGGCCCGGGTGATCGCGGGCAAGGTGGAACCGCGCGGGAAGCTGCCGGTGCCGGTGCAGCGCGCGGACGACCCGTCGACGGTGCTGTACCCCGTCGGGCACGGCCTGACGTACTGACCGGCCGCCCCGTACGGAGCGGCCGACCCGTACGGGCTCGGCCGCCCGTACGGACGCGTACGGGCGCGCTGACGTAGCGCCGGTACGCCACACATCCGACACACCGTCACCGACATGCGCAAACCATCCCGTATGTCTGGCGTGACCCGCCCCGGCCGGTCACGCTGGACGGGGGTTTTCGGGGGATGGTGTCGCACATGAGGAGTTCCCTGGGAGCGGTGTGCGTGCTCGCCGCCCTTGTCACGGCGCTGTCGACCGGATGTCAGAGCGCGCTCGGCGGTACCGGGGAGGACGGTCGCCCGGGCGAGCGTCGGACGTCCTCCCCGGTACCGCCCACGCCCGCCCGGACCTCCGGGTTCGGGGCGGTGTTCCTCGACGTCGACGAGTGCAGTTCGTTCGGCCGGACCAGTTTCACCGAGGTGTCCTGCGACGGTGAACGGGCGGCGGCCCGGGTCGTCGCCCGCCACGACGGGACCGTGCGCGACGGGCCGCGCTGCCCGGCCACCACGGACTTCGTGCTGCACATCAGCGAGCAGCACCCCTCCTTCGACGAGGACGGCGACGGGGCGGTGCCGCGCGGCTACGCCTGCATGCGCAACCTCCAGCCGCCGCACCCGGGCGATCCCGGCGGCGGGGGCGGCCCGCGCACCGTCGTCGGCGACTGCGTCTACGGCCTGCCCGACGGAAAGGTCCGCGAGACGGCCTGTGACGGCGAGGGGGAGCACAAGCCGGAGTACAAGGTGACCGAGGCCGTGGACGCCAAGTCACGGTGCCCGGCGTCCACGGCCCTCTTCGTCCGGCTCGGCGGCTCCACACCGGTGGGCTGCGCCCGCCCGGTGTGAGCCGCCTGGCGCGTCCCTACCGGCCGCGCCCCTACGGGCGCAGGGCCGGCTCGCGTTCGACGTCCCGCCGGTCCAGCTTGGCGTCGAACGCCGCCAGCGGCTTCGCCTCGGCCGGGTTCTCCCGGACCGCGGCCGGCGCGACGCCCGCCCAGTCGAGGATGCGGGCCGTCGCCAGCGCCTTCTCCTCGCCGGCCAGACCGGCCACGTTGGCGCCGTGGTTCATGCCGGGGGCGGTCAGCGCGTAGGAGTCGCGCGCGCCGTGCCCGAGCCGGAACGGCTCGGCGCCCCACGGGTCGTTCTCGCCGTAGACGAACAGCATCTGCCGGGCGTGGTGCCGCACCCAGGTGTCGACGTCCCGCATGGCCCGGTGCTCGAACTTCATCGGGATCGAGCGGGGGACGAAGCTGCGGGGCGGCTGGTAGCCGTAACGGACGTACTTCTTCTCGATGTGCGGGAAGTTGATGGTCGGCGCGCCGAGCTGCGTACCGGCCTGGTAGTAGTACGGCGTGTACGGGCTGAGGCCCTGGTCGGTGTAGAACGAGAAGCCGGAGATCGTGTCGACCGAGGTCCAGATCTCGTCGTCGGTGGCGTTCTTCGCGTCCGCCGGGATCTGCTCGCAGTCCGCCACCGTGCCGTACTGCCAGAAGCCCCAGACGTAGTCGAGGACGACCGCCTCGTAGGCGCGGTCCAGGCTGCCGACGGTGTCGAAGGTGTAGCCGTCCTCGGCGGCGAGGGCCGCGTACCTCTTCACCAGCGGTGCCCGGCGCACCAGCGCCTCGCGCTGCACCGCGTTCAGCCGGTCGCGGCACTCCTTGGTGCCGACCTTCGCGAAGAAGCGGTCGTAGGCGGAATCCTCCTTGTTCACCACGTCGTTGGGGGCGACGTAGGCGACGACACCGTCCATGTCGTGCGGGTGGAAACGCTCGTAGTAGGTGGCGGTCATGCCGCCCTTGGAGCCGCCGGTGGAGATCCACTTCTTGGAGTAGATCCCCTTCAGCGCCGTGAAGACGCGGTGCTGGTCGTCGGCGGCCTGCCGGATGTCCAGCTTGGACCAGTCGGCCGGCTCGGGACGGGACGGGGTGAAGAAGCGGTACTCCAGGGAGACCTGGTTGCCGTCCACGATCTGGGTGGGCTCGCTGCGGCGGGGCGTGGTCGAGACGTGGTAGCCGCCGGTGAAGAAGACGGTCGGCCGTGCGACGTCCTTGTGCAGCACGGTGATCCGCTGCTGGAACGTGCCCCGGGAGGGCCTGCGGTGGTCGACCGGCTGGGTGTAGGTGAGGACGAAGAAGCGGTAACCGGTGTACGGCTTCTCCTCGACCAGGCTCATGCCCGGTACGGAGAGCAGCCTCTCCTTGATGTCGGTGGTGCCGGTGGTGCCGATGGTGCCGGTGGCCTCCGGCTCGGCGGCGGTGGCCGCCCCGGCCGTACTCAGTGTGCCTATGAGCACCGTGAGCGCCAGCAGCCATCTGAGCGCCTTGCGCATGCGCACTCCCCTGTGAGACAGATGTGCGCCGGAAGGTAGCGGACCGACTCGCCCGAGCACCAGGGGACATGGGGGAAACCCTGTGCACGGAGGGGACAAAAACCCTACGGGGGACAGGGAGTTGGGGGTGCAAGCGGATGAGGGCCGGTCCTCGGGCTCAGGCTCGGGCTCAGCACAGGATCCAGCCGGAGCTGACCGAGCCGCCGCCCACCCGTCCCTTCACCCAGACGCAGCGGCGGCCGGCGTGCACGGTGACCGGGCCGGCGTAGCGCGTGTAGCGGCCCTCGTCGACGACCGGCCGGCCGCCGCGCGCCCGGATGCTCACCGACATCGTCCGCCGGGTGCCGGGCTTCTTGGCGAGGGTGACGGCGCAGAGGTAGCCGCCGCGCTTGTGGACGACCACGGTGCCGGTGGAGAACGGCAGGCTGCGCACCTTGCGCCCCGCGCAGTGCCCCGCGGCCTGCGCCTCGCCCGGTGCGGCGGCGACGAGCAGCCCCGCCGCGGTCAGCACCGCCAGTCCCAGCGCGAGCCGCCGACGTATCGCTCCACCGCCCACTGCCGTTCCTCCCCCGGACCGGACCCGCACCTGCCGTACCTGACGCACTCGCCGCACCTGCCGCATCCGCCGCGCACAACGGCGTACGCGGATACGGACGCCCGGCGTACCGCGGACGGTTGCGTGGTCAGCGTCCGGCGCCGACCGGCTCCTCCGGTTCGGCCTGCCCGATGAAGGTCCGCCACAGCTCGGCGTACCGCCCGTCGCGGGCCAGCAGCTCCTCGTGGGTGCCGTCCTCCGCGATCCGGCCGCGGTCCATGACGACGACCCGGTCGGCGCGGGCGGCGGTGGTCAGCCGGTGGGCGACGACCAGCGTGGTCCGCCGCCCCGCCAGCCGGTCCGTCGCCTGGTTGACCTGCGCCTCGGTGGCCAGGTCGAGCGCGGCGGTGGCCTCGTCGAGCAGCAGGACGTCCGGGTCGACCAGTTCGGCGCGGGCCAGGGCGATCAGCTGGCGCTGTCCGGCGGAGAGGTTGCGGCCGCGTTCGGCGACCTCGTGCAGATAGCCGCCCTCCAGGGTGGCGATCATCTCGTGCGCCCCGACCGCGCGGGCCGCCGCCTCGACCTCGGCGTCGCCGGCGTCCGGGCGGCCGTAGGCGATGGCGTCGCGGATCGTGCCCGGGAAGAGGTAGGCCTCCTGCGGGACCACGCCGAGCCGGTGCCGGTAGGCGGTGAGGTCGAGGTCCCTGAGGTCGGTGCCGTCGACGGTGACCCTGCCCCCGGTGGGGTCGTAGAACCGGGCCACCAGTTTGACCAGGGTGGACTTCCCGGCGCCGGTCTCGCCGACGAACGCGACGGTCTGCCCGGCGGGGATGCGCAGGTCGATGCCGCTGAGCGCCTCCTCCTCGTCCCCGTAGGCGAAGTGCACGTCCTCGAAGGCGATCTGCCCGCGCAGGGAGGGCACGTCGAGGGGTTCCGCGGCGTCCTCGGTGGACGTCGGCTCCCGGAGCAGTTCCTGGATGCGGCCCAGGGAGACGGTCGCCTGCTGGTAGCCGTCGAAGACCTGGGAGAGCTGCTGCACCGGGGCGAAGAACAGGTCGATGTAGAGCAGGTACGCCACCAGCGTGCCGATCGCCAGCGTCCCGTTGTCGACCCTGGCCCCGCCCACGATCAGCACCACCGCCGCGGCCGACGAGGCCAGGAACTGCACGAACGGGAAGTACACCGAAATCAGCCACTGGCCCCGGATCCGGGCGGCACGGTAGTCGGCGCTGCGCTCGGTGAACCGCCGGTTGCCGTGCCCCTCGCGCCCGAAGGCCTGCACGATCCGCAGCCCGGACACCGACTCCTGGAGGTCGGCGTTGACCGTCGACACCCGTTCCCGGGCCAGTTCGTATGCCTTCACGCTGGCCCGGCGGAAGAAGAACGTGGCGACGATCAGCGGGGGCAGGGTGACGAAGACAACCAGGGCGAGCTGGAGGTCGATCACCAGCAGGACGCCCATGATGCCGAAGAAGGTGACCACCGAGACGAACGCGGTGACCAGGCCCGTCTGCAGGAACGTCGACAGGGCGTCGATGTCGGTGGTCATCCGGGTCATGATCCGGCCGGTCAGCTCGCGCTCGTAGTAGTCGAGGCCGAGCCGCTGGAGCTGGGCGAAGATCTTCAGCCGCAGCGAGTACAGCACGCGTTCGCCGGTGCGTCCGGTCATCCGGATCTCGCCGATCTGCGCGGCCCACTGGGCTACCACGGCGAGCAGGCCGAGCAGGGCGGCCGCCCAGACCGCGCCGAGGGCGGCCCGGGTGACGCCGTCGTCGATGCCGTGCCGGATCAGCACCGGCAGCAGCAGGCCCATGCCCGCGTCCACGGCGACCAGTCCGAGGCTGATCAGCAGGGGCAGGCCGAAGCCGCGCAGCAGGCGGCGCAGGCCGTAGGACTCCTCCCGCCGGACGGCCCGGCTCTCGTCGACGTCGGGGACGTCGTTCGCCGGGGGCAGGGCCGCGACCTGGGCGAGCAGCTCGGGGGTGGCCGGGCTGTCGGCCAGGGCGGTGTCCTTGGGTTCGCGGTCGCCGGTCCACAGGCGGGGGGTGACCCCGCGTTCGGCATCGAACTCGGCGTCCAGCTCCGCGCGGACCGAGGTGTCCTCCGGGTGGGCCTCCTGGGGCGCGGCGGGCGGGGTGTGGCCCGGGGAGACGCCGCCCAGCTCGTCGGGGTCGGTGAGCAGCCTGCGGTAGAGGGAGGAGCGCCCCTGGAGCTCGTCGTGGGTGCCGATGTCGGCGAGCCGGCCGGCGTCGAGGACGGCGATGCGGTCGGCGAGGTTGAGGGTGGAGCGGCGGTGGGCGATCAGCAGGGTGGTGCGGCCCCGCATGACCTCCGCCAACGCCTCGTGGATCTCGTGCTCGACGCGGGCGTCCACGGCGGAGGTGGCGTCGTCGAGGACCAGCAGGCGCGGGTCGGTGAGGATCGCGCGGGCGAGCGCGACGCGCTGGCGCTGGCCGCCGGAGAGGGTCAGGCCGTGCTCGCCGACCGTGGTGTCGTAGCCGTCGGGCAGTTCCGTGATGAACCGGTCGGCCTGGGCCGCGCGGGCGGCGGCCACGATCTGCTCCTCGGTCGCGTCGGGGCGGCCGTAGGCGATGTTGGCGCGGACGGTGTCGGAGAAAAGGAAGGAGTCCTCCGGTACCAGTCCGATGGCGGCCCGCAGCGACTCGGTGGTCAGCTCCCGCACGTCGTGCCCGCCGACGAGGACGGCGCCGCCGGTGACGTCGTAGAACCGCGGCAGGAGCAGGGAGACGGTGGACTTGCCGGAGCCGGAGGCGCCGACGACGGCGAGGGTCTCGCCGGGACGGATCTCGAAGGAAAGGCCGCTGAGGACGGGGACGCTTTTCCCGGAGGGGGAGTCGTAGCCGAAGGAGACGTCGTCGAACTCGACGGTCGCGGGGGCGTCGGCAGGCAGCTCCTTGGTGCCGTCGGTCAGGGACGGCTCGGTGTCGATCAGCTCCAAGACGCGTTCGGTGCCGGCGCGGGCCTGCTGCCCGACGGTGAGGACCACGGCGAGCATCCTGACCGGGCCGACGAGCTGGGCGAGGTAGGTGGAGAACGCGACGAACGTGCCCAGGGTGATGCTGCCGCGCACGGCGAGCCAGCCGCCGAGCGCGAGCATCGCCACCTGGCCGAGGGCGGGGACGGCCTGGAGGGCCGGGGTGTACCGGGAGTTCAGGCGGATGGTGCGCAGCCGTCCGGCGAACAGCCGCCGGCCGACCTCACGCAGCTTGCCCGTCTCCTGTTCCTCCTGCCCGAAGCCCTTCACCACGCGGACGCCGCCGACGGCGCCGTCGACCACGCCGGCGACGGCGGCGGCCTGGGCCTGGGCGTACCAGGTGGAGGGGTGCAGCCGGGTGCGGCTGCGTCTGGCGATCCACCACAGGGCGGGCGCGACGGCGAGGGCGACGCCCGTGAGCGGCAGTGACAGCGACGCCATGATCCCCAGGGAGATCAGGAACAGCAGGATGTTGCCGATGGTCATCGGCAGCATGAAGAGCAGGCCCTGGATCAGCTGGAGGTCGCTGGTCGCCCGCCCGACGACCTGCCCGGTGGACAGCTCGTCCTGGCGGCGGCCGTCGAGCCGGGTGATCGACCGGTACATCTCGGTGCGCAGGTCGTGCTGCACGTCGAGGGCGAGCCGGCCGCCGTAGTAGCGGCGGATGTAGGTGAGGACGTAGACGAGGAGCGCGGCGCCGATCAGGGCGCCCGCCCAGGGCATCATGGCGCGGCTGTGGTCGCCGATCACGTCGTCGATGATCACCTTGGTGATCAGCGGGACCAGCGCCATCACGGCCATGCCCCCGAGGGAGGCGCCCAGGGCCAGGACGACGTCCTTGGGATAGCGCCAGGCGTATCCGGTCAGTCGTCGTGCCCATCCCTGTTGTGGTGTCACGCGGGTGCCCTCCGGTCCGGACCTGCGATCCGATCGTCCTGATCTTCCGGAAGGCTCCAACGCCCACGGAGCCGATTTTCATCCCTCCGCACCATTCGGGTGGGGCGGCCGGTACCCGGACGGGGGCGTTCCTCCCGGAGGACGTCACGCAATCGACACGTCATGTACATTCCCGTGATCTCATGTCCATGTCACGATGCGGAGACCCTCACTCAACCCGCGTAGATCGGACACCCCCATATGCTCGCGATACGCATGCGCACCCGGCGCCGGAAAGCGGTGGCGTTCGCCACGGCCGCCGTCCTCACGGCCCTCGCCGCCCCCGCCCTGGCCGCCACCCCGGCCACGGCGACGACCGCCGAACCGGCCGTGGCGACGGTCACGGCCGGCTCGACCACGGACTACGACTCGACGTACTACAAGAACGCGGTCGGCAAGACGGGCCCCGCCCTGAAGTCCTCGCTGCACACGATCATCAGCAGCCAGACGAAGCTGTCCTACTCGGCCGTCTGGGACGCCCTGAAGGCCACCGACCAGGACCCGAACAACAGCAACAACGTGATCCTGCTGTACTCGGGGGTCTCCCGCGCCAAGTCCCTCAACGGCGGGAACGTGGGCAACTGGAATCGCGAGCACGTGTGGGCCAAGTCCCACGGAGACTTCGGCACCTCCACCGGCCCCGGCACCGACATCCACCACCTGCGCCCGACGGACGTCCAGGTCAACAGCATCCGCGGCAACAAGGACTTCGACAACGGCGGCAGCGCCGTCGCGAACGGCGGCGGCAGCCTCACCGACTCCGACTCCTTCGAGCCGCGCAACGCCGTCAAGGGCGACGTGGCCCGCATGATCCTCTACATGGCGGTCCGCTACGAGGGCGGCGACGGCTGGGCCGACCTGGAGCCCAACAACAACGTCAACAACGGCAGCAACCCGTACATGGGCAGGCTCTCCGTACTGAAGGCGTGGAACGAGCAGGACCCGCCGGACGCCTTCGAGCAGCGCCGCAACCAGGTCATCTACGACTCCTACCAGCGCAACCGCAACCCGTTCATCGACCACCCGGAGTGGGTCGAGGCGATCTGGTAGCCCCTCCTCCCCGGTTCCCCGTGGTGCCCGGCGACACCGCCCCGGGCACCACGGGTGCACTCCGTCCGTGCCGACCCGGCCGCCGTCACCCCTCGGCCACGCCACCGCGGGCGCCCCGGGCGCCCCGGCTCTCGGCGATCCGCCGGACGTCCGTCAGCGCCTCGCACATGCACCCGAGCAGGTACCGGAGCTGGTCGGCGGTCGCCCGCCGGTCGGCCAGCAGGTCGGCGGCGTACTCCAGCAGGTCACCGGCCATCCCGAGCTGCACGCGCTCGACGCCGTCGGCCACCCGGGACAGCGGACCGGTTCCGTCGGTGACCAGATAGCAGGGCTTGCCCTCCTCCCCCACCCACGGCAGCAGACGCATCTCACCGCTCCCGTCCCTCACGCCGCCACCTCCACCCCGTGCACGGCGAGCCACAGCACACGGCGCTCGTGAGCCACGAGGTAGGGGCGGACCATGGCGTTGTCCTCGCCTCGGAGGACGCGGGAGTCGTCACGCCCCACGGCCGGCGGTGCGGCGTCGGCAGTGGGCGCCTGCGGAACCACCGGGGAGGCGATTCCCCGATGCCGCCCCCGGCCGGGCACAAGCAGGTGGAGCAACGGCTCGACGAGCCGGGCGATGCGGTGGTTCATGTCGTCAGCACCTCGGATTCCCTGAAGGCGTCGCCATGTGTAGCGACCCGATCACAGCGTGAGACGACTGCCGCTAGGCTCGCCAGAGGTGAGCTGGTGACAGAGCTTTTGTCACAGGGAGGTTGACGGATTGGGCACCATCTACGGCGACTGGCTCAAGGCGCAGCGCGAGGCCGCGGGGCTGACCCAGCAGCAACTGGCCGACATCGCCATCATGACGCGCTCGCACATCGCCCACATCGAGGCGGGCCGCCGGGTGCCGTCGAAAGAGGACGCGCGTCGACTCGACGGGGAGCTGGGCACGGGGGACGTACTGAGCAGCTTCCTCCCTCAGGAGGACGTGGCGGTGGCCGACTACTTCGAAGCGGTGCGGCTGCTCGAACAACAGGCAGTGGTGATCCGCGAATTCGCCCTGTCGTACATGCCGGGCATTCTCCAGACGAAAAGGTACGCGCGTGCGGTCCTGCGTTCGGCGTTCCCTCCAGTGAGCGACGAACAGTGTGACAGGCGCCTTGTCACACGCCTTGAACGCTCGAGACTTCTCGAAGACCCGGTCACACCCGTGGTGTGGGCGCTGCTCGACGAGGCAGTGCTGCGACGCCCGGTGGGCGGCGAGCACGTCATGGCGGAGCAACTCATGCATCTCGTGCGTCTCGCCGAGACCGGACGCATCCGCGTGCATGTGATGCCGTTCGGCGTAGGGCTTCATCCGCTGATGGACAGCATGCTCACCCTGATGTGGTTCGAGGACCAACCGCCGGTGGCATACAGCGAGGGCCTACGGATGGGTCGACTGCACGACTCCCCGTCCGCCGTCCGCGAGTTGCAGCATCGCTACGATCTCGCACTGAGCGACACACTGTCGTTGAAGGAGTCACTCGGCCTACTCAGGACCACTGCAAAGGACTACGGACACCATGACTGACCGGACCACAGCAGGCACCCCGACGATGAACGGCTGGCGCAAGTCGTCCTACAGCGACCCCAATGGCGGCAGTTGCCTCGAGGTGCTCGATGGTGACCGTTGCGGCGTACCCGTACGGGACTCCAAGGTGCCGGACGGGCCGGCGGTGGTCTTCTCCAGGGCCGGGTGGGCGTCGTTCATCGTCGCCCTGCAGCAGTGACCCCCTCGTGAAAACCGTGAGCACATCCGCCCCAACTGTCCAGATGTCACTCATTTGAGCGCCTGAGTGACACTTCCCCGCCAACTGCTCACGGTTTTCGGCAAGGGTGCCCCCATGAGCCCACACCCCGGCCCCAACCCCTATGGCACGAGGCAAGTGATCGGCACCGTACGCACCCTCCTGCGCGCGGAAGGCCTGAACGTGCCCCTGTCCGCCATCGCCCGGAACTGCGGCACCACACGCAACTTCCTCTACCAGAACTGGAAATCCGTCACCGCCCTGCATCTGTACGCACTGCAGGCCGAACTCGCGGACGCCTTCGCCACGGCGGGCCGCACCGTCCCGGGCATCACCAAGCACCTGACGGAAGTGGTCCGCACCATCCGCCGTCACCCGACCACAGCCGCCGTCGCCCGGTCCTCCCCCAAGGAGTTCGCGGCGGCGCACACGGCCCTCGACGGACCGCTGGTGGGGATCGCGACGGACCGCATCGACGATCTGCTCCATCCCCTCTGCCCGCACGGCGGGATCTGGGGCGACCGCGCACTGGCCTCCAGGCCCTGGAAGATCCTCTGGATCGCCCGCCCCGCCGCCCTCTGCCCCGAAGCCGTCGGCGACCGACTCCGCGAGGACACCCTGGACAGCGCCTTCACCGACCTGCTCGGCGACCTGCTGGCGCCCTGGGCCTCCACATAGGACCCCTGCACGCCCTCATGGCCGGAGACGGCGTGCCGCGACAACCACCGAACTGGCTGGTGTGGTGAGCACTTCAGTGGCGTCCAGGGCTGGATGCGTGAGGTAGAACAGGCGGAGCTCGTCCACTTCGCCGCCGAAACGAGGCGGCCAGTCGGGCGAGGGGGTGAAGTCGTCCAGGATGAGCAGGCCACCGGGAGCGAGCAACTCGACGACCCTCTGGGGATCGTCACGCTTGCCCCCGCCGTCGCAGAAGAAGACGTCGAAGGGGGCATGCCGCTCGAGCAGCCGCCAGTCCCCGGTGAGAACGCTGACGCGCCGGTCCTCCGCGAAGACCCCGGCCGCTCGACGGGCCAGTTCCTCGTCACGCTCCACGGTGACCAGACGTGCCCCGGAACCCAGGCCGGCGTGCAGCCATGCGGTGCCCACTCCCGAGCCGGTACCGCTCTCGGCAATGACCCCCTGGGGCTTCGCGGCAGCGGCCAGCCTGAGCAACCTGCCTACTTCAGGGATGCAACTCTTCTTGAATCCCGCCTCGGAGGCGACCCGCTCCGCGGCCACCACACGAGGCGGAATCGCACGTTCGGCCATGCGACTGTTCCCCCTTCACGGTGAACATCACGCTGCTCACCGGCAGATGCCTTCGCACGGAGTTTCGGCTGTCCGATCGCTCAGTCCACGTGCATAAGCCGTACCAGCTCAGTACGAGGCGATTCCTAATCCCTGCTCCACGAACTCGTGGATGTCGGTGTACGGGTCCCGGTTGACGAGCGCCACGTGGTCGCCGTACTGCGCGTTCATCCGGAGGGCATGCTTGCGGGCGTTCAAGTAGCCGCCGGTGACCTGGTGCGGCAGGACCAGCTTGATGTTGGCCGCGTCCTTCGGAGCCTTCGCGAACGGCAGTCTGTTCGTCACCTGACCGCAGACCCCGCCGAACGTGCCGGTGACCGGCTTGTGGTGCAGCAGCCGCCAGACCTCGAAGCAGGGGTGGGAGAAGGCGACCCTGACGCTTCCCTCGCGGGCCTGCTTCAGCGCCGTCTCGATGCCCTCGTGCTCGTCCCGGTCGAAGAGGCACCAGACCTGCGGCAGGTACTTCTTCTCCAGGCCGCTGCACTTGGCCTGACGCTGCTCATCCCGCATCAGCCTGACCGCCGCCTCGACCAGTTTGAGCGGCTTGCGTTGGGAGCCGGGGGCGGAGGCGTTGGCGATCCGCACCTCCACGGTCGTCGCCGGGTCGGCCGACACCCCGTGCTGCTTGATGATCTCGATGTACGAGGGCTCGGTGACCAGCCCCTCGGTGAAAACGTGGACGACCCTCTTGCGCCGTCCCCGGCGCTGCGCGGGTACCAGCGAGTCCTTCCCTCGCGTTCTGGCCATCAACCCTGCTCCGCTCCACGTCCCGAGAGCTCGCGCTCGGCCAGCAGACGCCGGGCGATCTGCCCCTCCATGAGGGAGGGCACCGCGCCGAAGGCCCCCGCCAGGTACGACTTCATCAGGTCCTCGTCCTCCCCCGGGGACGCAGCGGTCAGCGGGTACAACTCGGTCGCTCCGTCCTTGTCCTTCTCCGTCAGCCACACCTGACCGGGTTGCAGCAGTCGGCCCCCGCTCGGGGTGGTGAGTACGGTCGGATCGTGCGAGGTGAAGATCAGCTGCGCGCCGTTCGGATTGGCATGCGGGTCGTGGAAGAGCCGGACGACCTCGGCGGCGAAGCGCGGGTGCAGGCTGGCGTCCAGCTCGTCGACGAGCAGCACCGCTCCCTCGTCGAGGGCGAGCAGCAGCGGGCCGAGGAGGGCGAACCAGGCTTGGGTGCCCAGAGACTCCATCTGCCAGTCGAAGGCGACTTCTCCGGTGGCCGAGCGGTGAACGAGCTTTATCTTCGACCTGCCCTTGCCCTCGTCGACGACCTCGGTTCCGGTGATGCCGAGGTCCGCCACGCGTAGCAGTTCCTCGATGCGGTGCGCGCGGTCCCCGGAGAGCGCCTGCCGGGTGAACTCCTCACGCTGTGCCCGATCGGTCTCCGGGTCGATCAGCCACAGGTTGCGGCGAAACCAGTGGAAGAGGGGCGAGAGCTGCGGGTGGTTGTCCGTCCCCGCCGTGGAGAGCAGCAGCGCGTTGGGGCGAGTCCGCCGGGCGAGCTGCGCGCGGTCCTTGACCCGGCTTCCCGGCCACTCGTAGACCTCCGCCCGGGAGGCGTCCCGGTCCAGCCATACCTGGCGGTGACCGCGCGGGTAACTGTGCAGCCATTCGGCCTCGACACGGCTCTCGCCCAGCTCGAACCCGTACCTCCAGCGGACCCCTTCAAGGACGAGGTCCACCTCGAAGAAGCTCGGCTCGTCCTTCCCCTTGGGATCGAGCGCGAAGACGGTACGCGGAACGCCTTCGTACGAGGCCCACCGCGCGTAGGAGTTGAGGACGGCGTTCCGCATGTCGACGAGCGCCGCGAGCACGTTCGACTTGCCGGACGCGTTGGCGCCGAAGATGCCGACCAGCGGGAGGACACCGACCGACCGGCCGCCGGCCAGCTCCACGGGACGGGCGACGGACTCGTCCCCGTCCTGAGGCTCGACGAACGACAGCTCCTGCTCATCACGCAAGGACCGCACGTTCGCGACGCGGAATCTCAGTAGCAAGCCGTCCTCCTCTTCGCACTCAGGGTAGTCGCCGCGTCCGGCAAGAGCCTGACTGGGAAGTCTGTGACCTCAGGGAACATATCGCTCACCGGATCGCCTCCGCAGCCGATCGAGTGATCGTCATTCTGCGGGCAGCGGAAGGTCCATCACCCGGAGTGGATCAAGGCGATCCGGTGGCGGACGGACCGCGTGGCGCCCGGCGCCGCCGCACCGGGCACCGGCCGCCCGGCAGCCGCTCGGAACGCCTCAGACCTTCGGCTGGGTGAAGCGGATGCGGTTGCCGAAGGGATCGCGCAGGCCGCAGTCGATTCCGTACGGGCGCTCGGTGGGTTCCTGGGTGAACTCCACGCCCTTCTCCAGCAGCCTCTCGTAGGTCTTGCGGCAGTCGTCGGTGGTGAGGATGAACCAGCCGCCCATGGCCCCCTTGGTCACCAGGTCGCGCACCTGCTCCGCCGTCTCCTCCGACATCGCCGGAGCGCCCGGCTTCTCCAGCAGGATCTGCCGCTCGGGATGGCCGGGGACGCCGACGGTCAGCCAGCGCATGAAGCCCATGTCGATGTCCGCGGTGACCTCCAGACCGAGCTTGCCGACGTAGAAGTCGAGGGCCTCGTCCTGGTCGAGGACGTACATCTGTGAGTGCGTGATGGCGTTGAACATGACGCTCACGCTATCCACTCGGCGGGACGAAAACTTATCCGAAACTGCTCGGTTCCCGGGCGGGCGCCGGGTGTCCGCCGGAAGGTCAGGTGCTCGGCCGGGTCCACGCCATCGTGAAGCACGTCGGCACGCTCGCGGCCGTCGCCTCCTTGCGGTACGTGCGCGGTGACCGGCCGACGATGTCGCGGAACGTGCGGCTGAAGGTTCCCGGGCTGTTGAAGCCGACCTCGAAGCCGATGGCCGTCACGCTGCGGTCGGTCTCCCGCAGCAGGAACATCGCCCGTTCCACCCGGCGGCGCTGGAGGTAGCGGTGCGGTGTCTCACCGAACGTGGCCCGGAAGGTCCGCGTGAAGTGCGCCGGTGACACATGCGCGATGCGCGCCAGGGCGGGGACGTCCATCGGCTGCGCGTAGTCGCGGTCCATCGCGTCCCGCGCCCGGAGCATGCGGCGGTTGGTCTCTTCGGTGGCACGGCTCACGCCGCCATCCCATCACGACCCACCGCGTCCGGGGCGACCGCGCACTGGTCTCCAGGCCCCTGCCGGTGCCCCAGGGCGGTTCCGTGATCCACCCCGGCGAGCTGTGGCTGGGCACCGCGATCGGCGGGCGGGCGTTCAGGGACGCCGGGCGTGCCCGGCGAGGGCGCGATCAGCCGGCGGCAGGGAGCTGCCGAGCGAAGCGGCGGACGGCGTCGGTGAAGGCGTCCGGATCGTCGAAGTTCGCGAGATGCCTTGCCCGCGGGATCAACTCGACGCGGGCGTGCGGATGCGCGCGGGCGAAGTCCGCCTCACCGGACCGGAAGACGACGTCCTTCTCACCATTCAGGATGAGGACCGGAGACCTCACATGACGCATCGCGCCCGCGTCGAAGCGTCCGAGCACCTCGCCCCAGGCTGCCGGCAGGGTATGGAAGGCATAGCCGGAACGGATGGTCGCCTCCACCACCTCCGGCGGATAGAGCCGCCGCAGCAACCGGTCGTTCCACCGGGCCAGCCGATCCGCCGGTATACGGGGGACCAGTCCGGCGACCCACCGGTACGGCACCGCCCCGAGGCCGCGGGTGGAGGCGCTGGCTCCCGCGAGGATCAGCCCGCGCAGTCGTTCCGGACGGCACCGCGCGAACTCCAGCGCGGCGTATCCGCCGAGCGAGTGCCCGACGACCAGAGCCGGCCCGCGGTCGAGCGAGTCCACCGCGGAAGCGATGATCTCCGTCGCAGTGCTCAGGCTCCACGGCTGAGCCGAGCGCTCCCCGTGGCCAGGCAGATCGACGGCGACCACCGGGAATTCGTCCCGGAGTGCCGCAAGCTGCACGCTCCACTGTCCCGCGCTGAAACGCGTCCCGTGAACAAAGACCATGGGCACTGCATCTGCCGCCGTCATCGATCTCCCGAGGTGGTACAGCCCATCTGACTCTCCCGACGCGGTGGCGGCCCACCGGGTTGCTCGGGCACACGAGTTCCCTGAAGTGACGCAGTGCTTCCGGGGCGTACTCCTCCAGGGCCGCGATCACCGGCGCGCGCAGGGCGTCGCTGGTGTCGGGGCCGGCGAGGGCGCCGGCTTTCCGGGCCCGCACGCCCCGCGCGTGCGCATCCGCCGCTCGGCGGGGAACACGCCGCCGAGCCTCTGTTTCACTCCATCCGGTGGTGTGGGGGTGTCCCAAGCCGGTCGGTTCCGCCCCGGCGCGCCCCACCAGGAACATGGGATCGCCCCGGCACGTCCGCCGGGGCGATCCGATTCCACGACACCTTGCTGGAGAGTGCTGTGAAGATTCGCTCCTGGTCCCTCGCCGCCGCCCTCGCCCTGACCGCGGTCCTGTTGCCGGCCCATGGGGCCTCCGCCGCACCGGCCGCGCCCCCGTCCTGCCCCGACGGGTCGGTGTGCTTCTGGAGCAAGGAGGGCTTCCGCGGCGACTACTGGGAGTGGACCGCGCGCAGCGGTTACCGCGACATGCCGCCGCGCCTGCACGACCACGTCGGCTCGGTCGTGGCCAGTACCCGGGCCTGCTTCGTGAACTGGCAACCGGTCGAGAAGCGGGATGTCTTCAACGGCGACTGGCGCTCGCGCTACCTCGGCGACTTCGGCGGGCGGATCGACGGGGTGGGCCCGGGCGGCTGCTGACCCGCCGGGCTCAGCCCAGGTGCGTCGGGGCGAACATGCGCAGGAGGGCCGGGAGGACGACCACCGAGGGGCCGGGGGTCGACAGGGCCTGTGCCAGGTCGTGTTCCAGGGTGTCGGGGGTGGTGCGTACGGCCGGGACGGCGAAGGACTCGGCGAGGGCGACGTAGTCCGGGCGGGTCAGCTCGGTGGCCGTGGGCTCGCCGAAGGTGTCGGTCATGTACTCGCGCAGGATGCCGTAGCCGCCGTCGTCGACGATCAGCCAGGTGACGTCGAGGTCGTACTGGCGGGCGGTCGCCAGTTCGGCGATGGAGTACAGGGCGCCGCCGTCCCCGGAGACCGCCAGGACCGGGCGGGTGGGGTCGGCGACCGCGGCGCCGAGGGCGGCCGGGAAGCCGTAGCCGAGGCCACCGGCGCCCTGGGCGGAGTGCAGCTGGTTGGGGCCCTGGGCGTCGAAGGCGGACCAGGCCCAGTAGGCCAGGATCGTCATGTCCCAGAAGGAGGGCGAGGTGGCGGGCAGGGCGCGGCGGACGGACGTCAGCACCTGCTGTTCCAGGGTGAGTTGCTGGGACGCGATGCGGTCGGTGACCTTCGACAGCAGGGTGCGGACGCGTTCCGGCGCTGTCGTGTCCTCGCGCGGTTCCGCCGTCTCCAGCAGGGCCTGGAGGGCGAGGCGGGCGTCCGCGTGGATGCCGAGCGCCGGGTGGTTGGACTCCAGCTTGCCGAGGTCGGCCTCGATCTGGACGATCCGGCCGCGCGGTGTGAACGTGTGGTAGTTGGAGGAGAGTTCGCCCAGTCCGGAGCCCACCACCAGCAGGACGTCGGCGTCCTCCAGGAAGTCCGTCGTGTGGCGGTCCTCCAGCCAGGACTGGAGCGACAGCGGGTGGGTCCAGGGGAAGGCGCCCTTGCCGCCGGGGGTGGTGACCACGGGTGCCTGGATCAGCTCGGCGAGCTGCCGCAGCTTGCCGGAGGCGTCCGCGCGGACCACTCCCCCGCCCGCGATGATCGCCGGGCGGGTGGCGGTGGACAGCAGGTGGGCGGCCACCGCGGTCAGTTCGGGGCGCGGGGGCAGTTCGTCGGGGGTGGCGTCCATGGCCGTCACCTGCGGCAGAGTGGTCTCCGCGAGCAGGACGTCCTGCGGGATCTCGACCCACACCGGGCCGTGCGGCACCGTCAGGGCCGACTTCCAGGCCTCGGTGATCGCCGACGGGATCTGGGAAGCGGTCCGCACCGTGTGGACGGACTTGACCACACCCCGGAACGAGGCCGACTGGTCGGGCAGTTCGTGCAGGTAGCCGTGGCGGCCGCCGCCCAGCCCGGCCGTCGGGATCTGGCTGCTGATCGCCAGGACGGGGGCGGAGGCGGCCGCCGCCTCCTGGAGCGCGGGCAGCGAGGTCAGCGCGCCCGGGCCGGTCGAGAGCAGCAGGGGCGCCGCCTCGCCGGTGATCCGGCCGTACGCGTCCGCCGCGAAACCGGCGTTGTTCTCCACCCGCAGGCCGACATACCTCAGGTCGGAGCGGCGCAGGGCGTCGAACATGCCGAGGGCGTGCTGGCCGGGCAGGCCGAAGACGGTGGTCGCGCCGAGCCCGGCCAGGGTCTCCACGACCAGGTCGCCGCCGTTGCGGCCGGGGGGAGGGTTGAGCGCGGCCTCCGTCTGGGCCGGCGTCGGGCGCAGCACCAGGTCGTGGTCGTGGGTCACTTGGCCGTGCCCTCCTTGTCGGCGTTGTCGGTGTCGTCGGTGTTGCCGGCGCGCGCCGCGGCGATCTGGCGGGACATGATCGTGGTCAGCTCGTACGCCGTGTGGGAGGCGGCGATCGAGGTGATCTCGGCGTGGTCGTAGGCGGGGGCCACCTCGACGAGGTCCGCCGAGACCAGGTTGCAGGAGGCCAGTCCGCGCAGGATCTCCAGGAGTTCGCGGGAGGTCAGTCCGCCGGCCTCGGGGGTGCCGGTGCCGGGGGCGTGGGCCGGGTCCAGGCAGTCGATGTCGATGGAGATGTACAGGGGGCGGTCGCCGATGCGCTGGCGCAGCTGGTCGGCGACCTCGTCGGCGCCCCGGCGGTAGACGTCCGCGGAGGTGACGATGCCGAAGCCCATCTTCTCGTCGTCGGTGAGGTCCTGCTTGCCGTAGAGCGGGCCGCGGATGCCGACGTGGGAGAGGGCGGAGGTGTCGAGGATGCCCTCCTCCACGGCCCGGCGGAAGGGGGTGCCGTGGGTGTACTCGGCGCCGAAGTAGGTGTCCCAGGTGTCCAGGTGGGCGTCGAAGTGGAGCAGGGCGACCGGGCCGTGCTTCTTGGCGACCGAGCGGAGCAGCGGCAGGGCGATGGTGTGGTCGCCGCCCAGGGTCATCAGGCGGGCGCCGGTGCCGAGGAGGCTGTCGGCGGCGCCCTCGATCGTCTCCACGGCCTCGTCGATGTGGAACGGGTTGACGGCGATGTCTCCGGCGTCCGCGACCTGGGCGAGCGCGAAGGGGGAGGCGTCCTGGGCCGGGTTGTAGGGGCGCAGCAGCCGGGACGCCTCGCGGATGGCGTTGCCGCCGAAGCGGGCGCCCGGCCGGTAGGAGACGCCCGAGTCGAACGGCACGCCCACCACGGCGACGTCGGTGCGGCCGACCTCGTCCAGGCGGGGCAGCCGGGCGAAGGTCGCGGGGCCCGCGTACCGGGGGATGCGGGAGGAGTCGACGGGCCCGCGGGGCGTCTCGTTGCTGCTCATGGGGACTGCCTTCTTTCCTACGTTTCGTCGCGTATGTTCCTGCCTGCCCTGTGACTCTACTGGGAGACGGGGACCTCTTCGGACACGGGTTCGGGGCTGCGGCCGGCCAGGCGTTCCCGCCAGGCGGCGAGGACGGCCTCGTCGGTGGGCCTGGTCGCCAGGGAGACGACGACGTAGACCGCGAGGGAGGACAACAGGCCGTAGAGGATGGGCTCGTTGGCCAGGATGCCGTAGGTGGCCATCAGGCCGATGACCGCCAGGCCGCCGACGGTGACGGCGGCGAGGGCGCCCTGCGCGGTGCCGCGCTTCCACAGCAGTCCGCCGAGGATGGGCACCAGGAGGCCGCCGACGAGCAGGTTGTACGCCACGGTGAGCGCCTCGACGACGTTGTTCAGCGCGATCGCCGTGCCGATCACGGCGAGGCCCATGAGGAGGATGAAGACGCGGTTGCCCCTGACCTCGTCGCGGTCGGTGCCCGGGGCCGTGGTGAGCCCGCGCAGTCGCGCCCAGATGTCGTTGTTGGCGACGGTGGCGCAGGCGATCAGCGCGCCGGAGGAGGTCGACATCACGGCGGCGAGCGCGGCGGCCAGCACCAGTCCGCGTACTCCCATCGGGAGTTCGTTCTTGACGATGGTGGCGAAGGCGTCGTCGGCGCTGCCGAGGTCGGGGTAGAGCACCTTGGCCGCGGTGCCGATGACGGCGCCGGCGAGGGCGTAGGCGAGGCAGTAGGTGCCGGCCACGGTGCCACCCCACTTGGCGGTGCTGTCGCTGCGGGCGGTGAACACGCGCTGCCAGATGTCCTGGCCGATCAGCATGCCGAACGTGTAGATCAGCACGTAGGTGAAGATGGTCTCGCCGCCGATGCCCAGCGGGTCGAAGTACCCGGTGGGCAGCTGCGCCTTCATCTCGCTGAAGCCGCCGGCCTTGACCACCGCGATCGGCAGCAGCAGGAGCAGCACGCCGATCGTCTTGACGACGAACTGCACCATGTCGGTCAGGGTGATCGACCACATGCCGCCGAGCGTCGAGTAGGCGACCACGACGGAACCGCCGAGGATGATCGCGAGGGTGCGGTTCATGTCGAACAGGACGTCGAAGATCGTGGCGTAGGCGATGGTCGAGGTGACCGCGAGCATCAGGGTGTACGCCCACATGACGACGCCGGAGATGATGCCGGCCCGGCCGCCGTAGCGCAGGTCGAGCATCTCGGAGACGGTGTAGACCTTCAGGCGGGCGATGCGGGCGGAGAAGAAGATGGAAAGGGCCAGCAGGCCGAGGCCGATGGCGAAGACCATCCAGGCGCCGGAGAGGCCGTGCTTGTAGCCGAGGCCCACGCCTCCGATGGTGGAGGCGCCGCCGAGGACGATGGCGGCCATGGTGCCCGAGTACATGGTGGGGCCCAGGCGGCGGCCCGCCACCAGGAACTCGCTCTTGGACTTGGCACGGCGCATGCCCCACCAGCCCATGGCCAGCATGGCGGCCATGTAGAAGACGATGACCAGGTAGTCGACGGCCATGTCGGCCTCCTTCGCGCACTGTCGTCGGGGTGTCGTGCAGCTGGAAGTTGTCCGGTGGCTCGTCGCGGGACGGGGCGGGACATGGCGGGGTTCCGCATGATGCGTCGCGAAGACGTCCGTCCGTACCCGAGGGCTGCCGGTCGGACCTGACACTAGGTGGCCGGAAAGCGACTGCGAAGTGTACGTTTCATCCATTCAGCGCGAACGGGATGGAGGAAACGTCCACCATGTCGGACCCCGTGGTTCCGCCCACACCCCCGGTGCCCCTGGACGCACTCCTGGCACGGGAGGATCTGGGCCTGCGCCGGGTCGCCGGGCCGTCGGACCCGGGCATCGTCGTGCACTGGGCGCACACCTCGGAGATGGCGGACCCGTACCCGTATCTGCTGGGCGGGGAGCTGCTGCTGTCGGCCGGGGTGCACATCCCGGAGGGGGCGGGCCCGGGGTACTTCGACGCGTACGTCTCCCGGATCGTGGCGGCGGGCGGGGTGGCCCTGGGCTTCGGTCTGGCGCCGGTGCACGACACGGTGCCGGAGGCGCTGGCCGCCGCCTGCGAGCTCCACGGGCTGCCGCTGCTGGAGGTGCCGCCGCGCACCACGTTCTCCGGGGTGGCCCGCGCGGTGTGGCAGCTGATGGCGCAGGCCCGGCTGGCGGAGCTGCGCCGGGTGACGGAGGCCCACCAGAGCCTCGCGTCCGCCGCCGCCCGCCCGAACCCGGTACCGGCCGTGCTGCACCAGCTCTCCCGCCGGCTGGGCGGCCGGGCCGTGCTGTTCGGCCCGGAGGGCACGGAACTCGCCACGGCGGGCCGTGACCCGGGTGCGGAGAGCGGGGCGGCGCTGGCGCGGCTGGCCCGGGTGGTGCGGCCGGCGGGTACGGGCCACCGGCCGTCCCCGGCAGCCGGCGACGGCCCCGGCCGTCCCGCGCCCGCCTCCGCCGCCGACACGCTCGCCGGGGTCCGGCTGACCGCGTACGCGCTCGGTGCCGGTCACGGGTTCGTGCTCGGCGTCGCGGCTCCGCGCTCGGACTCCGGGGACCACGCCATCGCGTCGGTGGCCGCCGTCCTGCTCGCGCTGCTCACCGGTGAACAGCAGAGCGGTACCGGCGCGGCCCGCTCCGCCGCGCTCGTGCGGCTGCTGCTGGGGGGCGAGCCGGAGGAGGTGGCGCCGCTGCTCGGCGGGGAGCGGTGGCGGGTCGTGCACGCGCGGCCGGACGCGCAGGGCCCGGACACACCGGCCTCGAACGCGCAGACCCCGAACGCGCAGGCCCCCGACGCCCTGGCGGCCTCCGCGCTCGGTGCCGCGCTCGGGTCGGCGCTGGTGGATCCGGCGGGCGGGCTCGTGCGGGTGCTCGTCCCCGCCGGGCGGGAGCCCCAGGCGCCGCCCGGCTGGACCCTGGGGGTCAGTGCCGCCGTCGCCCCGCAGGACTGGCCCGCGGCCGACACCCAGGCGGCCCGCGCCCTGGCCCGGGCCCGCGCCACCCGGGTGCCGCTCGTCGTGCACGGCACCCGCCCCGCGCTGGACGACCTGGTCGCCCCGGCGGACGCGGACGCCCACGCCCGTCTGCTGCTCGCCCCCGTCGAAGGCTCCCCCGCCCTCGTGGACACCCTGCGCACCTGGCTCTCCCTGCACGGCAGTTGGGACCGCACCGCGGTGGCCCTGGCCGTGCACCGCAACACCGTGCGGCAGCGGATCGCACGGTGCGCGGCCCTGCTGGAGACGGACCTGGACGACCCGGACGTACGCATGGAGCTGTGGTTCGCCCTGCGCCGCACCTGAGTACCCGGCACCACCGCCCCGGGCCGGGCCCACTGAGTATCCGTACGGAGGCGTTCCGAGTAGGTGACGCACGTCCCAGGAGGCGATACGCCGGGGGACGCCCACAGGGCTCTGCTCCACAATGGGGGCATGCCGATACCCGGGACCCCCAGCCGCGCCGAACTCCTCCGCCACCTCACCGCCACGCGCATCGCGGGCGAGGTCGCCACACCGCGTGAGAACAACCTCTCCCACTACCGCAAACTGGCGAACGGCGACCGCCACTTCTGGCTCGGCCTGGAGCTCGGCGACCGCTGGAGCGACGAGCAGGACGTGCTCGCGGTGATGGCGGAACGGGTCGGGGTCAGCGACGACGCCGAACACCGGTACGGCCAGGACACCATCGACCCGGAGCTGACCGTGGCCGCCCTGGAGCGGATGGCAAGGCGGCTGCGCAAGGCGGCGGACGGGCGGCAGCGGGTGCTGTTCGCCACCGGCCACCCCGGCGGCCTGCTCGACGTGCACCGTGCCACGGCCGCCGCGCTGCGGGCCGCCGGCTGCGAGATCGTGGTGATCCCGGACGGGCTGGCCACGGAGGAGGGGTACGTGATGCAGTTCGCGGACGTGGCGGTGCTGGAGCACGGCGCCACGCTGTGGCACACCCACTCCGGGGAGCCGATGAAGGCCATCCTCACCGCCCTGGAGCGGGAGGGCCGCCCGCTGCCCGACCTGGTGGTCGCCGACCACGGCTGGGCGGGGTACGCGGGACAGCACGGCGTCGACTCCGTCGGCTACGCCGACTGCAACGACCCGGCGCTGTTCCTCGCGGAGGCGGAGGGCACCGTCCAGGTGACGGTGCCCCTCGACGACCACGTGGTCAGCCCCCGCCACTACGACCCGATGACGGCGTACCTGCTGGCGGAGGCGGGGCTGGAGCAGAACGCCCGCTGATCACCGGGGGACGCGGACCACGCCCTCCTGGATGACCGAGATCGCGAGGCGGCCGTCCTGGGTGTATATGCCAGCCTGGCCGAGGCCGCGGCCGCCGTGCGCCGACGGGGAGTGCTGGTCGTACAGCAGCCACTCGTCGGCGCGGAACGGGCGGTGGAACCACATGGCGTGGTCGAGGGAGGCCCCGACCACGTCGCCCACCGCCCAGCCGCCCCGGCCGTGGGCGAGCAGCACCGAGTCCAGGAGCGTCATGTCGGAGACGTACGTGGCGAGGACGACGTGCAGCAGCGGGTCGTCGGTCAGTTTGCCGTTGGTGCGGAACCACACCTGGGAGTGGGGTTCGCGGGGCTCTCCGAAGCGACCGTAGGGCGGCTCGTCGACGTAGCGCAGGTCGACCGCGGCGCGGGCCTCCAGGAAGCGCTCCACGACGTCGGGGTCGAGGTGGTCGTAGTCGCGGAGCCGTTCCTCGGAGGTGGGCAGCGCGGCCGGGTCCGGCGCGGGCGGCATCGGATCCTGGTGGTCCAGGCCCTCCTCGTACGTCTGGAAGGACGCGGAGAGGTGGAAGATCGGCTGGCCGTGCTGGACCGCGACGACCCGGCGGGTGGTGAAGGAGCGGCCGTCGCGGATCCGGTCGACGGTGTAGACGATGGGCGCGCCCGGGTCGCCGGGGCGCAGGAAGTACGCGTGCAGGGAGTGCGCGGGCCGGTCCGCGGGGACGGTCCGCCCGGCGGCGACCACGGCCTGCGCGGCGACCTGCCCGCCGAAGACGCGGGGGACGACGACGGAGCGGGACCGGCCACGGAAGATGTTCTCCTCGATCTGCTCGAGGTCGAGCAGATCGAGGAGTTCCTGTAGTGCCTGACTCATGGGGTCAGTTGTATACGTCGGGGATTCCGGGTGTTCTACAGACCCATGTCCTTGGCGATGATCGACTTCATGATCTCGCTGGTGCCGCCGTAGATGCGGTTGACGCGGTTGTCCGCGTACAGGCGGGCGATCGGGTACTCGTTCATGTAGCCGTAGCCGCCGTGCAGCTGGAGGCAGCGGTCGATGACGCGGTGCGCGACCTCGGTGCAGAACAGCTTGGCGGAGGCGGCCTCGGCGGGGGTCAGCTCGCCGGCGTCCAGGGCCTCCGTGGCGCGGTCGGCGACCGCCTCGGCGGCGTCCACCTCGGCCTGGCAGGCGGCCAGTTCGAACTTGGTGTTCTGGAAGTGGGCGACCGGCTTGCCGAAGACGGTGCGCTCCTGCACGTAACTCTTGGCGAACCGGACGGCCGCCTTGGCCTGCGCGTAGGCGCCGAAGGCGATGCCCCAGCGCTCGGAGGCCAGGTTGTGCCCGAGGTAGGAGAAGCCCTTGTTCTCCTCGCCGAGCAGGTCCTCGACGGGGACCTTGACGTCGACGAACGCCAGCTCGGCGGTGTCGGAGGTCCTCAGGCCGAGCTTGTCCAGCTTGCGGCCGACGGAGTAGCCCTCGGACTTGGTGTCGACGGCGAAGAGGGAGATGCCGAAGCGGCGGTCCTCCGCGGTCGGGGCGGCGGTCCGGGCGCAGACGATGACCTTGTCGGCGTGGACGCCGCCGGTGATGAAGGTCTTGGCGCCGTTGAGGACGTAGTGGGTGCCGTCCTCGCTCAGCTTGGCGGTGGTCTTCATGCCCGCGAGGTCGGAGCCGGTGCCCGGCTCGGTCATCGCGATGGCCCACATCTCCTCGCCGGTGGTGAACTTCGGCAGGAAACGCTTCTTCTGCTCGTCGGTGGCGAGCATCTTGATGTAGGGCAGGGCGAGCAGCACGTGCACGCCGGAGCCGCCGAACTGGACGCCCGCGCGAGCGGTCTCCTCGTAGAGGACGGCCTCGAACTTGTAGCTCTCCATGCCCGCGCCGCCGAACTCCTCGGGCACGTTGATGCCGAAGATGCCCAGCTCACCGAGCTTGTAGTAGAAGTCGCGGGGCGCCTGGCCCGCCGCGAACCACTCGTCGTAGACCGGGACGACCTCGGCCTCGATGAAGTCGCGGATGGTCTCCCGGAAAGCCTCGTGGTCCTCGTTGAACACCGTACGGCGCACCGTCGCCATCCCTTCTTCGCGCCTAAACCGGCGCCGCTCTCGCGTATGTGGTTGCTCGCCGTGGGGGTTTCTCAATGGATGGTTGCGGCCCACGTGGCTAAGCGCTTGCTCAGACAGTGAAGATACCGGCGGGTAGCCACAGTCGTCCAGAGTGGAGGCCCCGTAACGCTCGTCACTCCGCCGGAGTCGGGGGGGGTGCCCGCCGGAGCTCTCAGGGGGTGCCCGCCGCCGCGAAGGCGCCGCGGGCCATCCGGTGCAGCAGGACGGCCGTGGTGGCGCGGCCGGGCAGGGCGCCGGGGCGGCCGAGGTGCGGGGTGGAGTTGAGCAGGCCGAACACCGAGTGCACGGCCGAGCGGGCGGCCGGTTCGGCCAGCTCCGGGTAGAGCTCGCGCACCACCCCGACCCACAGCTCGACGTACTGCCGCTGCAGCTGCCGCACCAGTTTGCGGTCGGTGTCCCGCAGGCGGTCCAGTTCACGGTCGTGCAGGGTGATGAGGGGGCGGTCGTCGAGCGCGAAGTCGATGTGGCCCTCGATCAGCGAGTCCAGGACCGCCTCGGGATCCGCCCCGCCGACCCCGCCGCCCCCGTCGGCCCCGCCGACCTCGCCGAATTCCTGGAGCCGCCGCTTCGCACCGGTCAGCAACTGGCCGCTGATCCCCACCAGCAGTTCCGCGAGCATCGCGTCCTTGCCCGGGAAGTGCCGGTACAGGCCGGGCCCGCTGATGCCGACCGCGGCGCCTATCTCGTCGACCCCGACGCCGTGGAACCCGCGCTCGGCGAAGAGCCGCGCGGCCTCCTTGAGGATCTGCTCGCGGCGGGTCGGGGCGTCGGTTCTGGTGGCCATGGAGACGATTCTAGACAGCGGGGTTAGCGCTCGTTAACCTGAGGGGAACGCGTTAACGCTCATTAACCAGTGAGGGGACCGCAGGATGCACGAGGCACCGGAGCTTCACAGCGCGGCCGATCCCGCGTCGGAGTCCTTTCGGGCCAACGAGGAGGCGCACCGCGCCCTCGTCGAGGAGCTGCGCGCCAAGCTGGCCGCGGCCGCGCTCGGCGGCGGCGAGCGGGCGCGGGCCAGGCACACGGCGCGCGGGAAGCTGCTCCCGCGCGAGCGCGTGGACACGCTCCTCGACCCCGGTTCGCCCTTCCTGGAGCTGGCCCCGCTGGCGGCCGACGGGATGTACGAGGGGCAGGCCCCGGCGGCCGGTGTGATCGCCGGGATCGGGCGGGTCGGCGGGCGCGAGTGCGTGGTCGTCGCCAACGACGCCACCGTCAAGGGCGGCACGTACTACCCGATGACGGTGAAGAAGCACCTGCGCGCGCAGGAGGTGGCCCTGGACAACCGCCTGCCCTGTGTCTACCTGGTGGACTCCGGCGGGGCGTTCCTGCCGATGCAGGACGAGGTGTTCCCGGACCGGGACCACTTCGGGCGGATCTTCTACAACCAGGCCCGGATGTCCGGTGCCGGCATCCCGCAGATCGCGGCCGTGCTCGGCTCCTGCACGGCGGGCGGGGCGTACGTCCCGGCGATGAGCGACGAGGCGGTGATCGTCCGCGGCCAGGGCACGATCTTCCTCGGCGGCCCGCCCCTGGTGAAGGCGGCCACCGGCGAGGTGGTCACGGCGGAGGAGCTGGGCGGCGGCGAGGTCCACTCGCGGGTGTCGGGCGTCACCGACCACCTCGCCGAGGACGACGCGCACGCGCTCAGGATCGTCCGCACCATCGTCTCCACGCTCCCCGCGCGGGGCGAGTTCCCCTGGCGGGTGGAGCAGGCCGTCGAGCCCAAGGTGGACCCGGCGGGGCTGTACGGCGCGGTGCCGGTGGACTCCCGCACGCCCTACGACGTCCGCGAGGTCATCGCGCGGGTCGTGGACGGCTCCCGGTTCGCCGAGTTCAAGTCGGAGTTCGGGCAGACCCTGGTCACCGGCTTCGCCCGGATCCACGGCCACCCGGTGGGGATCGTCGCCAACAACGGCATCCTGTTCTCCGAGTCCGCCCAGAAGGGCGCCCACTTCATCGAGCTGTGCGACCAGCGCGGCATCCCGCTGGTCTTCCTGCAGAACATCTCCGGCTTCATGGTCGGCAAGGACTACGAGGCGGGCGGCATCGCCAAGCACGGCGCCAAGATGGTGACGGCGGTGGCCTGCACCCGCGTGCCGAAGCTGACGGTGGTGGTCGGCGGGTCGTACGGGGCGGGCAACTACTCGATGTGCGGGCGGGCGTACTCGCCCCGCTTCCTGTGGATGTGGCCGGGCGCGAAGATCTCGGTGATGGGCGGTGAGCAGGCCGCCTCCGTCCTCGCCACCGTCAAGCGGGACCAGCTGGAGGGGCGCGGGGAGCAGTGGCCGGCCGAGGACGAGGACGCCTTCAAGGCCCCGATCCGCGCGCAGTACGAGCACCAGGGGAACGCCTACTACGCGACGGCCCGTCTCTGGGACGACGGCGTGATCGACCCGATGGACACCCGGCAGGTCCTGGGCCTGGCCCTGACCGCGTGCGCCAACGCGCCCCTGGGTGAGCCCCAGTTCGGCGTCTTCCGGATGTGAGGGGACCCCTGACGATGACTGATCAGATGTTCGAGACGGTGCTGGTGGCCAACCGGGGCGAGATCGCCGTCCGGGTCATCCGCACCCTGCGGTCGATGGGCGTGCGCTCGGTGGCCGTGTACTCCGACGCGGACGCCGACGCCCGGCACGTCCGGGAGGCCGACACGGCGGTACGGATCGGACCGGCGGCCGCCGCGGAGAGCTACCTGTCGGTGGAGCGGCTGCTGGCGGCCGCCGCCCGCACCGGCGCCCGGGCCGTCCACCCCGGGTACGGGTTCCTCGCCGAGAACGCGGGGTTCGCGCGGGCGTGCGCGGAGGCGGGGCTGGTCTTCGTCGGGCCGGGCGCCGACGCGATCGCCCTGATGGGCGACAAGATCCGCGCGAAGGAGACGGTACGGGCGGCCGGGGTCCCGGTGGTCCCGGGTTCGAGCGGCAGCGGCCTCACCGACGAGCAGCTCGCCGAGGCCGCCCGCGGGATCGGCATGCCGGTGCTGCTGAAGCCGTCGGCGGGCGGTGGCGGCAAGGGCATGCGGCTGGTGCGGGACGCCTCGGTGCTGGCCGACGAGATCGCCGCCGCGCGGCGCGAGGCCCGCGCCTCCTTCGGCGACGACACGCTGCTGGTCGAGCGGTGGATCGACCGCCCCCGGCACATCGAGATCCAGGTCCTGGCCGACGGCCACGGGGGCGTCGTCCATCTGGGCGAGCGCGAGTGCTCCCTCCAGCGGCGCCACCAGAAGATCATCGAGGAGGCGCCCAGTGTGCTCCTCGACGAGGCGACCCGGGCCGCGATGGGCGAGGCGGCCGTGCAGGCGGCCCGCTCCTGCGGCTACCGGGGCGCGGGCACGGTGGAGTTCATCGTCCCGGGCAACGACCCGGCCTCGTACTACTTCATGGAGATGAACACCCGCCTCCAGGTGGAGCACCCGGTCACCGAGTTGATCACGGGACTGGACCTGGTGGAGTGGCAGCTGCGGGTGGCGGCGGGCGAGCGGCTCGGCTTCGGGCAGGAGGACGTGCGGCTCACCGGGCACGCGGTGGAGGCCCGCATCTGCGCGGAGACCGTATCTGTGAAAGAGGGCGCGCGCGGCTTCCTCCCCTCCGGCGGCACGGTGCTGGACCTGCGCGAACCGCAGGGCGGGGGCGTCCGCACGGACTCCGGCCTCACCGAGGGCACGGAGGTCGGCAGCCTCTACGACCCGATGCTGTCCAAGGTGATCGCCCACGGCCCCGACCGCGCGACCGCGCTGCGCAGGCTCCGGGCGGCGCTGGCTCAGACGGTGACGCTGGGCGTGCAGACCAACGCCGGGTTCCTGCGGCGGCTGCTCGCGCACCCGGCGGTGGTGTCGGGCGAGCTGGACACGGGACTGGTCGAGCGTGAGGTGGACGGTCTCGTACCGGACGGGGTGCCCGCGGAGACGTACGCGGCGGCGGCGCTGCTGCGCCAGGCCTCCCTCGCGCCCGCCGACGGCTCCGGCTGGGCCGATCCGTTCGCCGCCGCCGACGGCTGGCGCATGGGCGGTGAGCGGGCGTGGACGGCGCACCACCTGCACGTGTCGGGCCACGACCCGGTGACCGTGCGCGTGCGCAGCACCCCGGACGGGGGCACGGAACTGCTGCTTCCCGGGGCGGACATCCCGCTGCGGGGGTCCGCGGGCCCGGTGGACGGGCACCGGTTCACCTTCGCGCTCGACGGCGTCGCCCACACCTTCGCCGCCCTGCCGGACGGCACCTGGCTCGGCCGGGACGGCGACGCCTGGCACGTGCGCGACCACGACCCGGTGGCCGCGTCCCTCACCCGGGCGGGCCAGGCGGGCGCCGACTCGCTGACCGCGCCGATGCCCGGCACGGTGACAGTGGTGAAGGTCGCCGTCGGCGACGAGGTGAGCGCGGGCCAGAGCCTGCTGGTGGTGGAGGCGATGAAGATGGAGCACGTCATCTCCGCCCCGCACGCCGGCACGGTCACCGAGCTGGACGTGTCCCCGGGCACGACGGTCGCGATGGACCAGGTACTGGCGGTCATCGCGCCCGCGGAGACAGCTGTGGAGCCGTCCGCAAAGACACCCGCGGAGTCACCTGTGGAGTCACCCGTGCAGAAGGAGACGGCATGAACGCCCCGGAACCGGTCCTGCCCATGGTCGTACCGGCCGAAGGGCTGCCCGCCCGCGTGCGGATCCACGAGGTCGGCGCGCGCGACGGACTGCAGAACGAGAAGGCGACCGTCCCGGCGGTGGTGAAGGCGGAGTTCATCCGCCGCCTGGCCGGCACGGGCCTGACCACGATCGAGGCGACGAGCTTCGTCCACCCCGGGTGGGTGCCCCAGCTGGCGGACGCCGAGGAGCTGTTCCCGGCGGTGGCCGACCTGCCGGTGTCGCTGCCGGTCCTGGTGCCGAACGAGCGGGGCCTCGACCGCGCGCTGGCGCTGGGCGCCCGCCGGGTGGCGGTGTTCGCCAGTGCCACGGAGTCCTTCGCCCAGGCCAACCTCAACCGCACGGTGGACGAGGCGCTGGCGATGTTCGCGCCGGTGGTGGGCCGGGCGAAGGCCGAGGGCGTCCACGTCCGCGGCTATCTGTCGATGTGCTTCGGCGACCCCTGGGAGGGCGCCGTCCCCGTCCCGCAGGTGGTGCGGGTCTGCCGGGCCCTGCTCGACCTGGGCTGCGACGAACTGAGCCTGGGCGACACCATCGGGGTGGCCACCCCGGGCCATGTGACGGCCCTGCTCACCGCGCTCACCGAGGCGGACGTCCCCGTGTCCGCCCTGGGCGTCCACTTCCACGACACCTACGGCCAGGCCCTGTCCAACACACTGGCCGCGCTCCAACAGGGCGTCACCACGGTCGACGCCTCCGCCGGCGGGCTGGGCGGCTGCCCGTACGCGAAGTCCGCCACCGGCAACCTCGCCACCGAAGACCTCGTATGGATGCTGCGGGGTCTCGGCATCGAGACCGGTGTCGATCTCGGCCGTCTGGTCGCCACAAGCGTCTGGATGGCCGCCCACCTGGGCCGACAGAGCCCGTCCCGCACCGTCCGAGCCCTCTCCCACCAGGAGTCGTGAACGACCATGGACCACAAGCTCTCCCCCGAACTGGAAGAACTCCGCCGCACGGTCGAGGAGTTCGCGCACGACGTCGTCGCGCCGAAGATCGGCGACTTCTACGAGCGGCACGAGTTCCCGTACGAGATCGTCCGGGAGATGGGCCGCATGGGCCTGTTCGGCCTGCCCTTCCCGGAGGAGTACGGCGGGATGGGCGGCGACTACCTGGCGCTGGGCCTGGTCCTGGAGGAACTGGCCCGGGTGGACTCGTCGGTGGCGATCACGCTCGAGGCCGGTGTCTCGCTGGGCGCGATGCCGATCCACCTCTTCGGCACCGAGGAGCAGAAGCGCGCGTGGCTGCCCCGGCTGTGCTCGGGCGAGATCCTGGGCGCGTTCGGGCTGACGGAGCCGGACGGCGGCAGCGACGCGGGCGCGACCCGCACCACGGCCCGGCTGGACGAGTCGACGGACGAGTGGGTGATCAACGGCACCAAGTGCTTCATCACCAACTCGGGCACGGACATCACCGGGTTGGTCACGGTCACGGCGGTCACCGGCCGGAAGCCCGACGGCAAGCCGCTGATCTCGGCGATCATCGTCCCGTCCGGCACCCCGGGCTTCACGGTGGCGGCCCCGTACTCGAAGGTCGGCTGGAACGCGTCGGACACCCGGGAGCTGTCGTTCGCCGACGTCCGCGTCCCGGCGGCGAACCTGCTGGGTGAGGAGGGCCGGGGCTACGCCCAGTTCCTGCGCATCCTCGACGAGGGCCGGATCGCCATCGCGGCGCTGGGCACGGGGCTGGCGCAGGGCTGTGTGGACGAGTCGGTGAAGTACGCCGGGGAGCGGCACGCGTTCGGCCGTCCGATCGGCGCCAACCAGGCCATCCAGTTCAAGATCGCCGACATGGAGATGAAGGCCCACACGGCCCGTCTGGCGTGGCGGGACGCGGCGAGCCGGCTGGTGGCCGGTGAGCCCTTCAAGAAGGAGGCGGCGGTGGCCAAGCTGTACTCCTCCACGGTCGCCGTGGACAACGCCCGCGAGGCCACCCAGATCCACGGCGGCTACGGCTTCATGAACGAGTATCCGGTGGCCCGTATGTGGCGCGACTCCAAGATCCTGGAGATCGGCGAGGGCACGAGCGAGGTCCAGCGGATGCTGATCGCCCGGGAGTTGGGACTGACGGCGGGCTGACGGCGCGGGGCGGGCGGTCCGCACCTCTGGACAAAATCTGAGGTTAGGCTAACCTAAGTCTGGCTCCAGCCAGGGGCCCGCGGGCCCGCCCGCACCCACCTGCTCCGCACGCACGAAAGCAGACCCCGTCATGTCGAACGCCAGAACCGCCCGTTTCTCCCGTCGCGGCCTGCTCGCCGCCGGTGGCGCTCTCGGACTCGGTGCCGCGCTCGCGGCCTGCGGCGACGAGGACGCGAAGAGCGGCGGATCGGACGCACCGGGGTCCGCCGGGCCCGAGTCCGGTCCCTGGTCCTTCGAGGACGACCGCGGCACCACCGTGAAGCTGGACAAGGTACCCGCGAACATCGTCGCGTTCACCGGTGTCGCCGCGGCCCTGTACGACTACGGCGTCCAGGTCAAGGGCGTCTTCGGCCCGACGAGGACCAAGGACGGCAAGGCCGACGTCCAGGCCGGCGACATGGACGTCAGCAAGGTGACCGTCCTGGGCAACGTCTGGGACCAGTTCAACGTGGAGAAGTACGCGACCCTCGCCCCCGAGGTCCTCGTCTCCACCACCTTCGACGACGCGGGCACCCTCTGGTACGTCCCCGAGGCGTCCAAGGACAAGATCGCCAAGCTCGCGCCGAGTGTCGCCATATCCGTCTACGACCGCCAGTTGACCGCGCCGCTCGAGCGCATGTGGGAGCTGGCCGAGTCGCTGGGCGGCGACATGAAGGCCGCCGCGGTCGTCGACGCGAAGAAGCGCTTCGAGGCGGCGTCCGAGCGACTGCGCAAGGCCGCGAAGGCCCACCCCGACATCAAGGTGATGGCCGGCTCGGCGAGCCCGGAGCTGTTCTACGTCTCCGGCACAAATCTCTCCGCCGACCTGGAGTACTTCAAGGCGCTCGGCGTGAACTTCGTCGAGCCGACCGAGGAGGCCAAGAAGCCGACCGGCGGCTGGTTCGAGAGCCTCAGCTGGGAGAACGTCGACAAGCACCAGGCCGACGTCATCATCATGGACGACCGCAGCTCGGCCATCCAGCCCGCCGACATCGCCGAGGCGACCTGGAAGAAGCTCCCCGCGGTCAAGGCCGGTCAGGTCATCGCGCGTTCCGCCGAGCCGATCCTGTCCTACGACAAGTGCACCCCGCTGCTCGACAACCTCGCCGAGGCCATCGAGAAGGCGAAGAAGGTCAGCTGACCGCCCCCGCCTGAACCCTCCCCCGGGAGTCCTACGTGACCGTCCCCGCAGCCGCCCCGTTCCGTTTCCCCTCCCTCCAGGCCGACGGAACGAGGCGGCTCGGTCCGTTTCCGGCCCCGCCCGGGCCCGGACGGGGCCGGGGGCGCCGAAGCCCGGCACCGGAGCGGTTACGCGAACAGCGTTGGCCATCACGCCAGTTGAGCGCCCCGTACACCTCGTGGCGGAGTGATCACGGTCACGGCCGGAGCAGGAAGAGAGCCAATCTACTTAGGCTAGGCTCACCTAAGTAAAAGCGGGCCGCACCGCGGCGCGCGCCCCGCTCCCTCCCCGCACCGGACCATCCCCACCGGAGGCCCCCACATGCGCTCGCACCTGCTCAACGACACCACCGCGGAGCACTACCGCCGCTCCGTGACCGAAGGAGTCGAGCGGGTGGCAGCCAAACTCGCCACCACCGAACGCCCGTTCACCGGCGTCACGGTCGACGCCCTCGCCCCCGCCATCGAGCGGATCGACCTCGACCGGCCCCTGCACGACACCACCGCGGCGCTGGACGAACTGGAGGAGGTCTACCTCCGGGACGCGGTCTACTTCCACCACCCCCGCTACCTCGCCCACCTCAACTGCCCGGTCGTCATCCCGGCCGTGCTCGGCGAGGCGGTGCTCTGTGCCGTCAACTCCTCCCTGGACACCTGGGACCAGTCGGCCGGCGGCACCCTCATCGAGCGGAAACTGATCGACTGGACGGCCGCCCGCATCGGCCTCGGGCCGTCCGCCGACGGGGTGTTCACCTCCGGCGGCACCCAGTCCAACCTCCAGGCGCTGCTGCTGGCCCGCGAGGAGGCCAAGACCGGCGACCTCGCGACACTGCGCGTCCTCACCTCCGAGGTCAGCCACTTCAGCGTGCAGAAGTCCGCGAAACTGCTCGGCCTCGGCCCGGACGCGGTGGTGCCGCTCCCCGTCGACCACGACAAGCGGCTGCAGACCGTCGCCCTCGCCCGCGAACTGGCCCGCTGCGCCGAGGACGGCCTCGTCCCCATGGCCGTCGTCGCCACCGCCGGAAGCACCGACTTCGGCTCCATCGACCCGCTGCCCGAGATCGCCGAACTGTGCGCCCGGTACGGCGTCTGGATGCACGTGGACGCCGCCTACGGCTGCGGACTGCTCGCCTCGCTGAAGCACCGGGACCGGATCGACGGCATCGAACGCGCCGACTCGGTCACCGTCGACTACCACAAGTCCTTCTTCCAGCCGGTGAGTTCGTCGGCCGTACTGGTCCGCGACGCGGCCACGCTGCGGCACGCCACCTACCACGCGGAGTACCTCAACCCGCGCCGCATGGTGACCGAGCGCATCCCCAACCAGGTCGACAAGTCCCTGCAGACCACCCGCCGCTTCGACGCGCTGAAACTGTGGATGACGCTGCGCGTGATGGGCGCCGACGGCATCGGCGGGCTCTTCGACGAGGTCTGCGACCTGGCCCACGAGGGCTGGGAGCTGCTGGCCGCCGACCCGCGCTTCGACGTGGTCGTCGCACCGTCGCTGTCCACGCTCGTCTTCCGCTACGTCCCGGCCGCCGTCACCGACCCCGCCGAGATCGACCGGGCCAACCTCTACGCCCGCAAAGCCCTGTTCGCCTCCGGTGACGCGGTCGTCGCGGGCACCAAGGTGGCGGGCCGCCACTACCTGAAGTTCACCCTGCTGAACCCCGAGACCACGACCGCCGACATCACCGCCGTCCTCGATCTGATCGCCGGCCACGCCGAGCAGTACCTGGGAGAGTCCCTTGACCGCGCTTCCTGAAGCCCCTGACACCGCCCACGACTTCGTGGGGATCGGGCTGGGCCCCTTCAACCTCGGCCTCGCCTGCCTCACCGAGCCCATCGACGACCTGGACGGCGTCTTCCTGGAGTCCAAGCCGGACTTCGAGTGGCACGCCGGGATGTTCCTCGACGGAGCCCACCTCCAGACACCGTTCATGTCGGACCTGGTCACCCTCGCCGACCCGACCTCCCCCTACTCCTTCCTCAACTACCTGAAGGAGAAGGGCCGTCTGTACTCGTTCTACATCCGGGAGAACTTCTACCCGCTGCGCGTCGAGTACGACGACTACTGCCGCTGGGCCGCCGGCCGGCTGAGCAGCATCCGCTTCGGTGCGACCGTCACCGAGGTGACGTACGACGAGAGCACCGAGCTGTACGCCGTACGGACCGCGGCCGGTGACACCTACCGCGCCCGCCGGCTGGTGCTCGGCACCGGCACCGTGCCGTCCGTGCCCGAGCCGTGCCGCGGCCTGGACGGCGACCTGCTGCACACCTCCGCGTACATGCACCGCAAGGCGGAACTGCGGCAGAAGAAGTCGATCACGATCGTCGGCAGCGGGCAGAGCGCCGCCGAGATCTACCACGAGCTGCTCTCCGAGATCGACGTCCACGGCTACTCGCTCAACTGGGTCACCCGCTCCCCGCGGTTCTTCCCGCTGGAGTACACCAAGCTGACCCTGGAGATGACCTCCCCGGACTACATCGACTACTTCCGCGCGCTGCCCGAGGAGACCCGCTACCGGCTGGAGAAGCAGCAGAAGGGCCTGTACAAGGGCATCAACTCCGACCTCGTCGACGCCATCTTCGACCTGCTCTACCAGAAGAACATCGAGAGCGGCGACCGCGCGGTCCCCACCCGGCTGCTCACCAACTCCTCGCTCGTCAGCGCCCGCCACGAGAACGGCGGATACACCCTCGGCTTCCACCAGGACGAGCAGGGCAAGGACTTCGAACTGAGCACCGAGGGACTGGTGCTGGCCACCGGCTACCACTACGAGCAGCCGGCCTTCCTCGAACCGGTCCAGGGCCGGCTCCGCTTCGACGGCCACGGCCGGTTCGACGTGGCCCGCAACTACGCCGTCGACGTGACCGGCCGGGGCGTGTTCCTGCAGAACGCCGGCCTCCACACGCACAGCGTCACCAGCCCCGACCTGGGCATGGGCCCGTACCGCAACAGCTGCATCATCCGCGAGATGCTGGGCTCCGAGTACTACCCCGTGGAGAAGTCCATCGCCTTCCAGGAGTTCACCGTATGAGCATCACCGACAGCGGCTACCGGTGCGCACTGGGCACCTTCACCGTCCGGCCGCTCGACCCGCTCCGGGACGCCGAACTGCTGCACTCCTGGGTCACCGACCCCAAGGCCGCGTTCTGGATGATGCGGGACGCGAGGCTCCAGGACGTCGAGCGTGCGTACATGAGGATCGCGGCCGACGAGCACCACCACGCCCACCTGGGGCTGCACGAGGGCCGGCCCGCCTTCCTGATGGAGGCGTACGACCCCGCCCACCGCGAGCTGGCCGGACTGTACGAGCCGGAGCCCGGGGACGTCGGCATGCACTTCCTGGTCGCGCCCACCGACACCCCGGTGCACGGTTTCACCCGGTCCGTCATCACCGCCGTGCTGGCGCACCTCTTCCGGGACCCGGCGGTCCGGCGCGTCGTCGTCGAACCGGACGTGTCCAACAAGGCGGTGCACGCCCTGAACGAGGCCGTGGGCTTCGTCCCCGTACGCGAGATCGACAAGCCGGAGAAAAAGGCGTTGCTGAGCTTCTGCACCCGCGAACAGTTCGCCGCGGCCACGGGGGTGGGCATATGAGCCCCGCCGACGCCGTGGACCACCTCACCCCCGAACGCTGGGAGAGGGCCAACCGCCTGCTGATCCGCAAGGCGCTCGCCGAGTTCGCGCACGAGCGGCTGATCCACCCCGAGGAGACCGGCGGGGACGGCTACGTCGTCCGCGGCGACGACGGCCTGACCGAGTACCGCTTCACCGCCGTCCGCCGCGCCCTGGACCACTGGCAGGTGGCCGCCGACTCCATCAGCCGGCACCGTGACGGCACCGAACTCCCCCTGGCCGCCCTGGACTTCTTCATCGAGCTGCACAAGTCGCTCGGGCTGGGCGACGAGGTCCTGCCGGTGTACCTGGAGGAGATCTCCTCCACCCTCTCCGGCACCTGCTACAAGCTCGCCAAGCCGCCGGTCACCTCGGCCGAGCTGGTCGGCGCCGGCTTCCAAGCCGTCGAGACCGGCATGACCGAGGGCCACCCCTGCTTCGTCGCCAACAACGGACGGCTCGGCTTCGGCATCCACGAGTACCGCGCCTACGCGCCGGAGACGGCGAACCCGGTCCGGCTGGTGTGGCTGGCCGCGCACCGCTCACGGGCGGCGTTCACGGCCGGCGTGGGCATCGAGTACGAGTCGTTCCTGCGCCAGGAGCTGGGCGGGGACACCGTCGAGCGCTTCCACCGGACGCTCACCGGCCAGGGCCTCGACCCGGCCGACTACCTCCTCATCCCCGTCCACCCCTGGCAGTGGTGGAACAAGCTCACCGTCACCTTCGCCGCCGAGGTCGCCCGCCGCCACCTGGTGTGCCTCGGCGAGGGCGACGACGAGTACCTGGCCCAGCAGTCCGTCCGGACCTTCTTCAACCGGACGGACCCCCGGAAGCACTACGTGAAGACGGCCCTGTCCGTCCTCAACATGGGCTTCATGCGCGGCCTCTCGGCCGCCTACATGGAAGCCACTCCGGCGATCAACGACTGGCTGGCGCGGCTGATCGAGAACGACCCGGTACTGAGCTCGACGGGGCTGACGATCATCCGGGAACGGGCGGCGGTCGGCTACCGGCACCTGGAGTACGAGCAGGCCACCGACCGCCACTCGCCGTACCGCAAGATGCTGGCCGCGCTGTGGCGGGAGAGCCCGGTGCCCTCGCTGCAGGGCGGCGAGTCCCTCGCCACCATGGCCTCCCTGCTCCATGTGGACCACGAGGGGACGTCCTTCGCGGGCGCGCTGATCGAGCGGTCCGGGCTGGCCCCGGCGGACTGGCTGCGGCACTACCTGCGCGCCTACTACACCCCGCTGCTGCACAGTTTCTACGCCTACGACCTGGTGTTCATGCCGCACGGCGAGAACGTGGTCCTGGTGCTGGAGGACGGGGTGGTGCGGCGCGCGGTCTACAAGGACATCGCCGAGGAGATCGCGGTGCTGGACCCGGACGCGGTGCTGCCGCCGGAGGTCTCCCGCATCCGCGTGGAGGTGCCGGAGGACCAGAAGCTGCTGTCGGTCTTCACGGACGTCTTCGACTGCTTCTTCCGCTTCCTCGCCTCCGACCTGGCCTCCGCGGGCGTCCTGGCCGAGGACGACTTCTGGCGGACGGTCGCGGAGATCACCCGTGAGTACCAGGCGTCGGTGCCCGAACTCGCCGACAAGTTCGCCCGGTACGACCTGTTCGCCCCCGAGTTCGCGCTGTCCTGCCTCAACCGGCTCCAGCTGCGCGACAACCGGCAGATGGTCGACCTCGCGGACCCGTCCGGCGCGCTCCAGCTGGTCGGCACCCTGAAGAACCCCCTCGCGGGACTCTGACCCGCCCGGCCGGGGCCGCCGCCCGGGGTGGCCCCGGCCGGCGGCAGGGGGCCTGGCCCGGGCGGACCGCTCTCCCCCGATCGGGTGAAACAATCCCTCCCATGGCGGAAATCATCCAGAAGGACGGAACCTGGGTCTTCGACGGGAACGCCCTGCGACTGACCCCCGGACGGGACAAGAACGTCGGGCTGCTCCGCAGGACCCTGGGCGAACTGCTGGTCCCGCTCGGCGCGCTGGCGGGGGTCTCGTTCGAGCAGGGCAAGAAAACAGGGCGGCTCAGGCTGCGGCTGCGCGAGGGCGCCGACCCTCTGTTGCAGGCGACCGGCGGCCGACTCGCCGAGTCGCACGACCCGTACCAACTGGTCGTGGAGTCCGACCGGTACGGCGTCGCCGAGTACTTCGCAGACGAGGTGCGCAACGCCCTGCTGCTGGACCAGGTCCCCTCCGACCCGGTCCCGGAGTACCTGCTGCCCGGTCCGTCCGTACCGCTGTCCGCCTCCGCCGGGGACGGTTCGGTGAGCTTCGACGGGGAGCGGATCCGCCTGGAGTGGAACTGGAAGACGGAGGAGGCCAAGTCCGCCGCCGGCGCCCGCACCCTCGCGCTGACCGACATAGCCGCCGTGGAGTGGGTGCCGGCGACCGGACTGGAGAACGGCCACCTCCGTTTCCTCGTGCACAGCGCGCCCACCAAGGCCCCGGCCAAGTACGACCCCAACGCGGTGGAGCTGTGGGGCTTCAAGAAGGACCCCCTGATGGCGCTCGTCGCCGCCGCCGTCCAGGCCCGTCTGCCCCACCCCGCCGCCAGGGACTCCGTGCCCGCCCTCGGGGGCGACACCGCCCAGGACCGCGCCGGGCACGCACACCCGGCAGTACCGGAGGCCGCCCCCGGCACCTCCGTCGCCACCGCCGAGGACGAGCACGACGCGCTGCTGCGCCGGCTGCGCGAGCTGGGCGAACTGCACCGCTCCGGCATCCTGACGGACGAGGAGTTCACCCTGGCCAAACAGGCGGTCCTGAAGCGCATGTAAACGTCCCCGCCTCCGTCTACCGTCGACCGTCTACGACCGCCGTCCACCACTGCCGACACTCCGTACGCTTTCCTGCCCGAAATCGGGCAGGATTCTTGCGCGAGCCTCCCCGTTACCTCAGGATCATCGGGTGCACGACGAACTGGTCGATCATCTGACGCGGTCCACACCCCTCAGCCGGGGCGAGGCGCTGCGCGTGGTCCAGGACGTGCTCGCCTACTTCGACGAGACGACCGAGGAGTACGTCCGTCGCCGCCACCGCGAGCTCCAGGCCCAGGGCCTGGTGAACGCGACGATCTTCGAACGGATCGAGGCGGATCTCCGCTATCGCGCGGTGGCCCCGCCGGAGCTCTCGCTCCGCCAGCTGCGGCGCATCGTCTACGGCTAGGAACACACCCATATGTGCGGAATCGTCGGATACATCGGCAGGCGTGACGTCGCCCCTCTGCTGCTCGAAGGCCTGCAGCGCCTGGAGTACCGGGGCTACGACTCGGCGGGCATCGCCATCACGTCGCCGAAGGCCGCCGGACTGAGGACGGTCAAGGCCAAGGGCCGGGTGCGCGAGCTGGAGGCGAAGGTCCCGGCCCGCTTCAAGGGCACCACGGGCATCGCCCACACCCGCTGGGCCACCCACGGCGCCCCGTCCGACGTGAACGCCCACCCGCACCTGGACGCCGAGGGCAAGGTCGCCGTCGTCCACAACGGCATCATCGACAACGCCGCCGACCTGCGCCGCAAGCTGGAGGCGGACGGCGTCGAGTTCCTCTCGGAGACGGACACCGAGGTCCTCACCCACCTGATCGCCCGCTCGCAGGCCGTCAAGCTGGAGGACAAGGTCCGCGAGACGCTGCGGGTCGTCGAGGGCACCTACGGCATCGCCGTGCTGCACGCCGACTTCCCGGACCGCATCGTGGTGGCCCGCAACGGTTCGCCCGTCGTGCTCGGCATCGGCGAGAAGGAGATGTTCGTCGCCTCGGACATAGCCGCCCTGGTCACCCACACCCGACAGGTCGTCACCCTCGGCGACGGCGAGATGGCCACCCTCAAGGCCGACGACTTCCGCACCTACACCACCGAGGGCACCCGTACGACGGCCGAGCCGACCACCGTGGAGTGGGAGGCCGCCTCGTACGACATGGGCGGCCACGACACCTACATGCACAAGGAGATCCACGAGCAGGCCGAGGCCGTGGACCGGGTACTGCGGGGCCGGATCGACGACCGGTTCTCCACAGTGCGCCTGGGCGGCCTGAACCTGGACGCCCGTGAGGCGCGCCGGATCCGCCGGGTGAAGATCCTCGGCTGCGGCACCTCGTACCACGCGGGGCTGATCGGCGCCCAGATGATCGAGGAGCTGGCCCGCATCCCGGCCGACGCCGAGCCGGCCTCCGAGTTCCGCTACCGCAACGCGGTCGTCGACCCCGACGCGCTGTACATCGCGGTGTCCCAGTCCGGTGAGACGTACGACGTGCTGGCGGCGGTGCAGGAGCTGAAGCGCAAGGGCGCGCGGGTGCTGGGCGTGGTGAACGTCGTCGGTTCGGCGATCGCCCGCGAGGCGGACGGCGGCATGTACGTGCACGCCGGTCCCGAGGTCTGCGTGGTGTCCACGAAGTGCTTCACCAACACCACGGTCGCCTTCGCCCTCCTCGCCCTGCACCTGGGCCGCACCCGCGACCTGTCGGTGAGCGACGGCAAGCGGATCATCGAGGGGCTGCGCAGGCTGCCGGAGCAGATCACCGAGATCCTGGAGCAGGAGGAGGAGATCAGGAAGCTGGCCCTGCAGTACGCGGAGGCCCGCTCGATGCTCTTCATCGGCCGGGTCCGGGGCTACCCGGTGGCCCGTGAGGCGTCCCTGAAGCTCAAGGAGGTCTCCTACATCCACGCGGAGGCCTACCCGGCGTCCGAGCTCAAGCACGGCCCGCTGGCCCTGATCGAGCCCGCGCTGCCCACGGTGGCGATCGTCCCCGACGACGACCTGCTGGAGAAGAACCGCGCGGCCCTGGAGGAGATCAAGGCCCGCAGCGGCCCGATCATGGCCGTCGCCCACCGGGAGCAGGAGAAGGCCGACCACACGATCGTCGTCCCGAAGAACGAGAACGAGCTGGACCCCATCCTGATGGGCATCCCGCTGCAACTCCTCGCCTACCACACGGCGCTGGCCCTGGGCCGGGACATCGACAAGCCGCGGAACCTGGCCAAGTCGGTCACGGTCGAATAGCGACGGGCCCAAGCCGTCCGGCGGGCCGGCGCCTCAGGGGATGACCACCACGGGGCGCTGGGCCCGCTTGGCGAGCCGGCCGGCGACGGAGCCGAAGAGCCGGCCCACCAGGCCGTGGGTGGAGCCGACGACGATCGCGTCGGCCTCGTACTCCCGGCCGACCTCCTCGAGTTCGTGGCAGATGTCGCCGCCGCGTTCGACCAGGATCCAGGGCACCTCGGTGAGGTGGTCCGCGCAGGCCAGTTCGAGGCCGAGGACCTCGGTGCGGTGGTCCGGGACGTCGACGAAGACCGGCGGCTCGCAGCCCGCCCACACGGTGGTGGGCAGCCGGTTGGCGACATGGACGATGATCAGCGCGGAGCCGAAGCGGCGGGCCATGCCGATCGCGTAGGCGAGGGCCCGCTCGCTGGAGGTGGAGCCGTCGAAGCCGACGACCACACCGTGCCGGAACGCGGGATCGCACGGTTGGCGCGACTTTTCCGCGCCCAGGGGATCGGCCCCGAGCGACTCGGCCGCCGTGGGGTCGGCGAGGGGGCGCTTACGATCCGCGGGTTCGAAGAATTCGTGACCGGCCATGGCTGTCTCGGCGTTGTGATCCTTGTGATGGGTGACGACAGGGTGCGTCGGAGCTGTGTCCGGGAATCATCTTCCCCACCCCATACCCCCAAGGGTACGGCGGTACGCGTTATCGGCCCAGACCCCTGCCCGAGCGGGCCGACGGGTTTCCCGGAGCATGCCCGAGGGGGCACCCGGCACGCAACGGTCGCTGCGCTGTACAGACGGTTTGCGCGGGGTGGACCGAGCCGCGAGGGGGTCGCCGTACGCCGTGGTTCCGAAGGCCCGGGGATCCCCTGATCCGGGGTTCCGTCCCGGAACCGCAGTGACCGGCACCCCTGCCGCGCGTTGACCCCCGTGAGCCACGCCACAGGGAGCGCCTCGCCTCCGGGCCCCGTCCCGCCGCCGGGGGCGGACCGTGCGCCGGGCCCCCGGGGGGCCTTCGCGCCGGGAGTCCTCCCGGGGCCGGGTCACCGGCGTGGTCCGCCCGGCGGCCTCCGGGTCCCCGCCGGCGCCGGTCACCCCGTTCCGGTGAGGTTCCGGTGCGGTTCCGGTGCGGTTCCGGGCGGGCGGCGCGGGGCGGCCGGGATACACCGGTCGCGTGACCGGTTTCCGCGCCCACGGGCGTATCTTTTCAGCCAACTTCCGCAACCTGTGCATCTCCTGCCGTGGCCACCCCCCAACCCCCGTTCGACCTGCACAAAAAGGGGTCGGCGACCCCCGCGCACCCTACGGGGATTGGCCACCGCGACGAGGCGCACTTCCCTGCACGGCCCACGAGTGCGACCCTTCGTGATCGAATGCTTCACGCCAAGTTGCCAAGTCGACAATGCGCCGGAGCCGAACTGGCCACCCGGACGCGACGGGACACAGTAGATTCGATCTTGACTGTCTTACGGCGGGGGACTCGTGCAGGACCGAGGGGAAACGTGTTGGAGCGACAGACCCGAAAGGATCGAGGCGCCGCGACCACCGAGGGGGGCTTAGCAGTATGAGCCACGACTCCACTGCCGCGCCGGAGATCGCGGCCCGGAAACTCGCCGGGCGACGTCGCAAGGAGATCGTCGCCGTACTGCTGTTCAGCGGCGGTCCCATCTTCGAGAGTTCCATACCGCTGTCGGTGTTCGGGATTGACCGCCAGGACGCCGGCGTACCGCGCTACCGACTGCTGGTGAGTGCCGGCGAGGGGGGCCCGCTGCGGACCACGGGGGGTCTCGAACTCACCGCGCCGCACGGCCTGGAGGCGATCGCCCGCGCGGGCACCGTCGTCGTGCCCGCCTGGCGTTCGATCACCTCGCCGCCACCGGACGACGCGCTCGAGGCGCTGCGCCGTGCCCACGAGGAGGGCGCCCGCATCGTCGGCCTGTGCACCGGCGCCTTCGTGCTCGCGGCGGCCGGCCTGCTGGACGGCCGTCCGGCGACCACCCACTGGATGTACGCGCCGACGCTGGCGAAACGCTATCCGTCGGTCCACGTCGATCCGCGCGAACTCTTCGTGGACGACGGCGACGTGCTGACATCGGCGGGTACGGCGGCCGGAATCGATCTGTGCCTGCACATCGTGCGCGCGGATCACGGCAACGAGGCAGCGGGGGCACTCGCCCGGCGCCTCGTCGTCCCGCCGCGCCGGACGGGCGGTCAGGAGCGCTATCTCGACAGGTCTTTACCCGAGGAGATCGGCGCCGACCCGCTCGCCGAGGTCGTCGCCTGGGCGCTGGAGCACCTCCACGAACAGTTCGACGTGGAGACGCTGGCGGCACGCGCGTACATGAGCCGTCGTACGTTCGACCGCCGCTTCCGCTCGCTGACCGGCAGCGCGCCGCTGCAGTGGCTGATCACGCAGCGGGTGCTGCAGGCCCAGCGCCTGCTGGAGACGTCGGACTACTCGGTGGACGAGGTCGCGGGCCGCTGCGGCTTCCGCTCACCGGTCGCGCTGCGGGGCCACTTCCGGCGCCAGCTGGGTTCGTCCCCGGCCGCCTACCGGGCCGCGTACCGCGCGCGACGCCCCCAGACCGAGCGGAACCAGGGCGCCGACGGCATCCCGAACACCCCGGGAGCCGTCCCGTCCGGCCCGGCGCACCCGTACGGGCACCCGGGGCAGGCCGGCCCGGCGTCCACCGCGCCGCACCCGGACAACCCCGTCCCGCACCAGTCCCGGCGTGCGGCGGCCGCGAGCGCCCTGGGCGGGCCGTCCCTGGCGGCCTCGGCGGACCCGGGCCGCGAGGCGTACGTCCCGCGGGCGGGCGTGCCGGGGCAGCGCAGCGCGCCGTGAGGCGGACCTGGAGCACCTGAGACAGGGCCGCGCGACAAGGATCGGCCGACGGGCCGGGCCGGAGACTTCCGTCTCCGGCCCGGCCCGCTTCTCTGCCCGCTCTCCGCCCGGTTCCCCCCGCCCGGTTCCCCCCGCCCGCCGCCCGCTTCCCGCCCGCATCACTCACCCGGTCCCCGACGGGTCACCCACCCTTCCGCGCGCCGTAAGGTGAGACACATGAACGATCGCATGGTGTGGATCGACTGCGAGATGACCGGCCTCTCGCTGTCCGACGACGCGCTCATCGAGGTGGCCGCCCTCGTCACCGACTCCGAGCTGAACGTGCTCGGCGACGGTGTGGACATCGTCATCCGCCCCCCGGAAGGGGCCCTGGAGACGATGCCGGAGGTGGTGCGGGAGATGCACACCGCGTCCGGGCTGCTCGCCGAACTGGCGGACGGCACGACGCTCGAGGACGCCGAGCGGCGCGTCCTCGCCTATGTGAAGGAGCACGTCAAGGAGCCCGGCAAGGCGCCCCTGTGCGGCAACTCCGTCGGCACGGACCGCGGATTCCTGCTGCGGGACATGCCGACGCTGGAGGACTACCTGCACTACCGCATCGTGGACGTCTCCAGCATCAAGGAGCTGTCGCGCCGCTGGTACCCGAGGGCGTACTACAACAGCCCCGAGAAGAACGGCAACCACCGCGCGCTGGCCGACATCCGCGAGTCCATCGCGGAGCTGCGCTACTACCGCGAGGCCGTCTTCGTACCGCAGCCCGGCCCCGACTCCGACACCGCGAAGAAGATCGCCGCCAAGCACGTCCTGCCTGCTCAGTAGGCGTGTGAGGCCGCCGTCCGAGGGGCGCCGCGAAACCCTGGCGCGAGCACCCCTTCGGACCAGGTACACTTTTTCTCGGCTGGTCGGGGAAGACACCGATCTTCACCGGTACCGGCCATGGTGGGTGTAGCTCAGCTGGTAGAGCACCTGGTTGTGGTCCAGGATGCCGCGGGTTCAAGTCCCGTCACTCACCCTGATCGAAAGAGGCCCCCTCGGGGGCCTCTTTCGCGTGCGAGGCGCCCCCTCCCGTGGAGCGCCGCACCTCACAGTTCCAGTCGGCGCAGCAGTTGGGCGTTGAGGGCCACCACGACGGTGGACGCGGACATGAGGATCGCGCCGACGCTCATGGGCAGGACGAACCCGAGCGGCGCGAGCACACCGGCGGCCAGGGGCACCGAGAAGAGGTTGTAGCCGGCGGCCCACCACAGGTTCTGCTTCATCTTGTGGTAGCTCGCCCGCGACAGCTTCCCGACCGAGAGCACCGCGCGCGGATCGGAGGAGGCCAGGACGACCCCGGCCGAGCCGATCGCGACATCGGTGCCGGCGCCGATGGCGATACCGACGTCGGCCTGGGCGAGGGCCGGGGCGTCGTTGACCCCGTCGCCGACCATGGCGACCTTCAGCCCCTCCGCCTGGAGCTCCGCGACCTTGGCCGCCTTGTCCTCGGGCCGCACCCCGGCGAACACGCGGTCGATGCCCAGTTCCCCGGCGACGGTGGCGGCCACCGCACGGGCGTCGCCGGTGATCATCACGACCTGGGCGCCCGCCGCGTGCAGAGCGTCCACCGCCTCGCGGGACTCCGGCCGGATCTCGTCGGCCAGCCGCAGCGCACCGATCACCCGGCCGTCGGCGAGGACGTGCAGGATGATCGCGCCCTCCTTCCGCCACGTGTCGGCGACGGGCAGCTCGTCGAGGCCGTGCTCCTCGAGGAGGTAGGGGCCGCCCACGGCGATCACGGTGCCGTCCACCACCGCCCGCACCCCCACGGCCGGGGAGGAGGAGAAGTCGGTGGACCCGGGCACCTCCAGCCCGCGTGTCCGTGCCGCCCCGACGACGGCCGTGGCCAGGGGGTGCTCGCTGGAGTTCTCCGCCGCGGCGGCCAGGGCCAGCACCTCGTCCTCGGTACGGCCGCCGGCGGGTTCGATCCCGGTCACCGTGGGCTCGCCCTTGGTCAGGGTGCCGGTCTTGTCGAACAGGACCGCGTCGACGGTGCGCATCGACTCCAGCGCCAGCCGGTCCTTGACCAGGACGCCGGCGCGGGCGGCCCGCTCGGTCGCGATGGACACCACCAGCGGGATCGCCAGGCCCAGGGCGTGGGGGCAGGCGATGACCAGCACGGAGATGGTCCGTACGACGGCGGTGTCGGGCAGGCCCACGAGGCTCCACACGGCCGCGGTGAGCGCGGCCGAGCCCAGCGCGAACCAGAACAGCCACCCCGCCGCGGTGTCGGCGACGCGCTGGGCGCGCGAGGAGGACGACTGGGCGTCGGCGACCAGTTTCCGGATGCCGGCCAGAGCGGTGTCCTCACCGACGGCCGTGACCTCCACGCGCAGCCCGGAGTCGGTGGCCACGGTGCCGGCGACCACCTGCTCACCGGGCTCCCGGCGGACCGGCCTGGACTCACCGGTGACCATGGACTCGTCCATGCTCGCCGAACCGTCGACGATCTTCCCGTCGGCGGGCACCGAGGCGCCGGGCCGGACCAGGACGACGTCGCCGACGGCCAGGTCGGCCGGAGCGACCGTCACGACGTCGTCGCCCTCGACCCGCTCGGCCTCGTCGGGCAGCAGGGCGGCCAGGGAATCGAGCGCGGACGTGGTCCGGGCCAGGGAGCGCATCTCGATCCAGTGGCCCAGGAGCATGATGACCACCAGCAGGGCCAGCTCCCACCAGAAGTCCAGTTCGTCGTCGACCAGGTGGAGGGTCGCACTCCAGGAGGCGACGAACGCGACGGTGATGGCCAGGCCGATGAGCAGCATCATGCCGGGCGCGCGGGAGCGGATCTCCGAGGCGGCTCCGGTCAGGAACGGCCGGCCGCCCCAGACGTAGACCACGGTGCCCAGCACCGGGGAGATCCACCGCACCCACCCCGCCTCGGGCAGGTCGTAGCCGACGAGGTGGGCGAACATCCCGTTGAACCCCACCACCGGGACCGCCAGGACGAGCATGAACCAGAACAGCCGCCGGAACTGCTCCACGTGATCACCGTGGTCACCGTGACCGGCGTGGTCGGCATGACCGGCGTGGTCGGCATGACCGGCGTGGTCGGCGTGATCCGCATGACCACCGTGATCCGCACGACCGGCGTGATCGGCCGGCCCGTGGTGAGCGCCGTGCGCCGCGGGCTCCCCGTTCCCCTCAGGTCCGTCGTGGTGACCGGTGGGCCGGGTGTCCTCGGCCGGGTCCGAAAAGTGCTGGTGATCATGGCGCATACCCACCCCCGTACCCTCCCCCGCCCATGGTCACACCGGGCGGGGCTACGAGGAGGTCCGCTCCACCAGCTCCGTGGCCAGGACCACCTGGCGTCGTTCCAGCCCGCGCGAGGCGGACGGGCGGCGGTCGGCGATCTCGGCGAGGAGGAGGTCGATCATCCGGTGCCCCATCTCCTCTATGGGCTGGCGCACGCTGGTCAGCGGCGGGTCCATGTGGCGGGCGATGGCGGAGTCGTCGTAGCCGACCAGGGCCACGTCGTCGGGGATGCGGCGGCCCGCCTCGCGCAGCGCGTGCCGGGCGCCGGCGGCGGTCACGTCGGAGGCGGCGAAGACCGCGTCCAGGTCGGGGCGGCGTTCCAGCAGGGCCGCCATCGCGTGCCGGCCGCCCTCCTCGGAGAAGTCGCCCGCCTCGACCAGCAGGTCGTCCACCTCGTGGCCCGCGTCCCGCAGGGCGTCACGGTAGCCGTCGATGCGCCGCTGGGCGCCGTACACGTCGAGGCGGCCGGTGATGTGGGCGATACGGCGCCGGCCCCGGCCGAGGAGGTGCTCGACGGCCTGCCGGGCGCCGCCGTAGTTGTCCGAGTCGACCGAGGTCAGGGTCTCCGCGGCCGACCGGGGGCCGCTGATCACGGCCGGGATCTCCAGCCGGGCGAGCATGTCGGGCAGCGGGTCGTCGGCGTGCACCGAGACCAGCAGCACCCCGTCCACGCGATGCGCGGCCAGATAGTCGGCGAGCCGCTGCCGCTCCCGGTCGCTGCCCGCGAAGATCAGCAGCAGCTGCATCTCGGTGTCGGAGAGCGCCGCCCCCACCCCGCGCAGCATGTCCGAGAAGTACGGTTCGGCGAAGAACCGGGTCTCCGGTTCGGGCACGACCAGCGCGATCGCGTCGGTGCGGTTGGCGGCCAGCGCGCGGGCGGCCGTGTTCGGGACGTAACCGAGTTCGGCGACGGCGGCCTCCACGGCGGCCCGGGTGGCGTCGCTCACCCGAGGTGACCCGTTGATCACCCGGGAGACCGTGCCCCGGCCGACACCGGCGCGCACCGCCACCTCTTCGAGGGTGGGCCGGCCGCCGCTGCGGCCCCGCGCTCCGTGGCTTGCCATCTGCGCCCCGCCTTCCGTCCTGTGTCCCGCCAGGCCTGCTGGCCTGGAATCTAACAGCCCCACCAGCGGCGGCGACCGCCGCCGGGACCGCCGTCCGGACCCCGGGCACCCCCGGTGAGGGCCGGGTGGCCGGCTAACAGCCCGATAACTGAACGCAGTTCTCCACGTTCGGTCCCTTGACACCCCCGCCCGGACCCGCGACCCTTCAACACATCACTTGTGGGAGCGCTCCCACGGTACCTGACACATACACAACCCGCACGTTCCCCGCCCGAGCCGCAGCACGCAACAGCCAGGCCTGACAAAGCCGTTGGCCGGGGGTCGGTACGTCAGGGCAATCAGGAGGACGCAATGCGAGCACGTACCCTCCCCCTCTCCCGGCAGCGCACGAACGGGGGGAAGCTCTTCACCCGCAAGGCACTGGCCGTCGCGGCCGTGGTGTCGCTGGGCACAGGGCTGCTGGCCGGCTGCGCCGACGACGGCGGAGACAAGGACTCCGACTCCTCGTCGGACGGCAAGGGCAAGACGACGGTCACGCTGGGTCTGTTCGGCACCTTCGGCTTCAAGGAGGCCGGGCTCTACGCCGAGTACGAGAAGCTGAACCCGGACATCAAGATCGCCGAGAACGTCGTCGAGCGCAACGAGAACTACTACCCGGCGCTGCTCAACCACCTCACCACCAACAGCGGCCTGCAGGACGTCCAGGCCGTCGAGGTCGGCAACATCGCCGAGATCGTGGAGACCCAGGCCGGCAAGCTCGAGGACCTCTCCAAGGTCGAGGGCGTGAACAAGAGCGACTGGCTCGGGTGGAAGTGGGAGCAGGCCACCACCAAGGACGGCCAGACCGTCGGCCTGGGCACCGACATCGGCCCGATGGCGATCTGCTACCGCAAGGACCTGTTCGAGAAGGCGGGCCTGCCGACCGACCGCGAAGAGCTCGGCAAGCTGTGGGCCGGCGACTGGGCCAAGCTGATCGAGGTCGGTGAGGACTACCAGAAGAAGGCGCCCAAGGGCACCACCTTCTTCGACTCCCCCGGCGGCCTGATGAGCGCCGTCCTCAGCAGTGAGGAGAAGCGGTTCTACGACTCCTCCGGCGAGGTGATCTACAAGACCAACCCCGCCGTCAAGAAGGCCTTCGACATGACCGCGAAGGCCGCCGAGGACGGACTGGTCGGCGCCCAGACGCAGTTCCAGCCCTCGTGGGACCAGACGATCGCCAACAACAAGTTCGCCGCGATGTCCTGCCCGCCCTGGATGCTCGGCTACATCAAGGGCAAGTCCCAGCCGGACGCCGCGGGCAAGTGGGACGTGGCCCTGCCCCCCAAGGCCGGCAACTGGGGCGGCTCCTTCCTGGCCGTGCCCAAGAGCGCCAAGAACGCCGAGGAGGCCAAGAAGCTCGTCGCCTGGCTGACCGCACCCGCACAGCAGGCGAAGCTGTTCAAGGTGCAGGGCAGCTTCCCGAGCGCCCAGAGCATCTTCGACAGCCCCGAGGTGACCGGCGCGGTCAACGACATGACCGGCGACGCTCCGATCGGTGAGGTCTTCGCCGAGGCCGCCCAGCAGATCCCGGTCCAGGTCATCGGCCCGAAGGACCAGATCATCTCGCAGGGCCTGGGCGACAACGGCGTCATTCTGGTGACCAAGGGCAAGTCGCCGAAGGAAGCCTGGGAGACGGCCGTCAAGACCATCGACAACAACCTGGACAAGTGACCTGGATGTCCACCCGTCACGACACCGCCGCGTCCCCCCTCAAGGGGGGCGCGGCCCCGGGCCGCCCGCCCCGGGGCACCGCGTCCGCGAGCGCGAAGGACAGGGAGGAGCGGCGCCGGAAGAAGCTGTCCCGCCGCTGGCAGCGCGACATGCGCTGGAGCCCGTACGCCTTCGTCGCACCGTTCTTCCTGCTGTTCCTCGCCTTCGGCCTGTTCCCGCTGATCTACACCGGCTGGGCCTCGCTGCACCAGGTGGAGCTGACCGCCCCGACCGACATGAACTGGGTCGGGCTGAAGAACTACACCCGGATCTTCGACGACGACTTCTTCTGGAACGCGGCGCGGAACACCCTGACCATCGGCATCATCTCGACCGTCCCGCAGCTGCTGATGGCGATGGGCATCGCCCACATCCTCAACTACAAGCTGCGCGCCTCGACCTTCTACCGGGTCGCGATGCTCGCCCCGTACGCCACCTCGATCGCCGCCGCCTCCCTGGTGTTCGTGCTGCTCTTCGGGCGTGACTACGGGATGATCAACTGGGCGCTGGACCTCGTCGGGATCGACCCGGTCGCCTGGCAGGACGACAAGTGGCCCGGACAGTTCGCGGTCTCGACGATCATCATCTGGCGCTGGACCGGTTACAACGCGCTGATCTACCTGGCCGCGATGCAGGCGATCCCGCAGGACCTGTACGAGTCGGCGGCGCTGGACGGCGCCAACCGCTGGCAGCAGTTCCTGCACGTGACGCTGCCCTCGCTGCGCCCGACGATCCTGTTCACGGTGGTCGTCTCCACCATCGGCGCCAGCCAGGTCTTCGGCGAGCCGCTGCTGTTCGACCCCAACAAGGGCGCGTCCGGCGGTGCGGAGCACCAGTTCCAGACGCTCGGCCTGTACCTGTACGAACAGGGCTGGATCAACCAGCACCTGGGCCGCGCCTCGGCGATCGCCTGGATGATGTTCCTGATCCTGATCGTCATCGGCATCATCAACTACGTCATCTCGCGCCGGCTGCGCGCCAGCAGTTAAGGAGTTGTGGCCGTGACGACGACTGTGACGCCCCCGCCCCCCGAGACCACGTCCGCCAAGGAGCAGGTCCGCTCCCGTCTGCCGAAGTCCGCGCGGGCCGGCGGCACCCTGCACGGCGGCCCGATCGCGTACGCGATCCTGATCGTGTTCACGATCGTCTCGCTGTTCCCGCTGGTGTGGACCGCGATCGCCGCCTCCCGGGACACCCAGCGTCTCGCACAGACCCCGCCGCCGTTCTGGTTCGGCTCGAACCTGTTCAAGAACCTGGAGATCGCCTGGACCGAAGCCAACCTCGGGGAGGCGTTCCTCAACACCACGATCGTGGCGGGCATTTCGGCGGTGACCGTCGTCATCCTGTCGACGATCGCCGGTTTCGCCTTCGCCAAGCTGCGCTTCCGGGGCCGGGGCGCGCTGATGCTGCTCGTGATCGGCACCATGATGGTCCCGCCGCAGCTGAGCATCATCCCGCTGTACATGATGGTCGCCAAGCTGGACTGGACCGATCAGCTGCAGGCGGTCATCTTCCCGTCGCTGGTGAGCGCCTTCGGCGTGTTCTTCATGCGGCAGTACCTGCTCCAGGCGCTGCCCGACGAGATCATCGAGGCCGCCCGGGTCGACGGCGCGAGCAGCTGGCGCGTGGTGTGGCACGTGGTGTTCCCGGCGGCGCGGCCGGCGATGGCCGTGCTGGGCATGCTGATCTTCGTGCAGACCTGGAACGACTTCCTGTGGCCGTTCCTCGTCCTGACCCAGTCCGGCAATCCGACCGTGCAGGTCGCGGTCGCGGGCCTCGGCCGCGGATTCACCCCGGACCAGTCCCTGATCATGGCGGGTGCCCTGCTGGGCACACTGCCGCTGCTGCTGGTCTTCGCGGTCTTCGGCAAGCAGATCGTGGGCGGCATCATGCAGGGCGCGGTCAAGGGCTGAGCTCCGTCCGCCGATACCTCCCACCAGGGGGCCGGGTCACCGACGCCTCGGCCCCTGCTCGTCCCCGTGCCGCCCCTCGCTGTCCCCCTCTCGCCTCTCGCCTTCTTCTCCCCTCTTCTCTCCCCTTCTCCCTCTTCTCCCTCTTCTCACCTCCGGCCCTGACTCGCAGGTTCCTCCACGACCGCCTATGGGAGCGCTTCCATGACTGACTCCACCACGCCGGTGACCCCGGCGGCCTTCCCCCCCGCCTTCCTCTGGGGTGCCGCGACCTCCGCCTACCAGATCGAGGGCGCGGTGCGGGAGGACGGTCGTACGCCGTCCATCTGGGACACCTTCAGCCACACGCCGGGCAAGACCGCCGGTGGCGACACCGGTGACATCGCTGTCGACCACTACCACCGCTACCGCGACGACGTGGCGCTGATGGCGGAACTGGGCCTGGGCGCCTACCGCTTCTCCATCGCCTGGCCCCGGGTGCAGCCGACCGGCCGCGGCCCGGCCGTCCAGCGCGGCCTGGACTTCTACCGCCGGCTGGTCGACGAACTGCTGGCCCACGGCATCAAGCCGGCCGCCACCCTGTACCACTGGGACCTGCCGCAGGAGCTGGAGGACGCGGGCGGCTGGCCGGAGCGTGACACCGCGTACCGCTTCGCCGAGTACGCGCAGCTCGTCGGTGAGGCGCTCGGCGACCGGGTGGAGCAGTGGATCACGCTCAACGAGCCGTGGTGCAGCGCGTTCCTGGGCTACGCCTCCGGTGTGCACGCGCCGGGCCGTACCGACCCGGCGGCCTCGCTGCGGGCCGCCCACCACCTGAACCTGGCGCACGGACTGGGTGCCAAGGCGCTGCGGTCGGTGATGCCCGCCCGCAACTCGATCGCGATCAGCCTCAACTCCGCGGCGGTCCGGCCCCTCTCCCCCGACGACCCGGCGGACCTGGCGGCGGCGCGCAAGATCGACGACCTGGCCAGCGGTATCTTCCACGGCCCGATCCTGAAAGGCGCCTACCCCGAGTCGCTGCTGACGGCGACCTCGTCGCTGACGGACTGGTCGTGCATCCAGGACGGCGACCTGGACCTGATCCACCAGCCGCTGGACGCGCTCGGCCTCAACTACTACACGCCCACCCTGGTGTCGGCGGCGGACCCGGACGCGGAGGGACCGCGGGCCGACGGCCACGGGGCGAGCGAGCACTCGCCGTGGCCGGCCGCGGACGACGTGGCCTTCCATCAGGTGCCCGGGGAGCGCACCGAGATGGGCTGGTCCGTCGACCCGACCGGGCTGCACGAGCTGATCATGCGGTACACCCGGGACGCGCCCGGCCTGCCGCTCTACGTCACCGAGAACGGCGCCGCCTACGACGACAAGCCCGGCGCCGACGGCGCGGTGCACGACCCGGAGCGGATCGCCTACCTGCACGGCCACCTCGCCGCGGTCCGCCGGGCCATCACCGACGGCGCGGACGTGCGCGGCTACTACCTGTGGTCCCTGCTGGACAACTTCGAGTGGGCGTACGGCTACGAGAAGCGCTTCGGCGCGATCCACGTCGACTACGCGTCCCAGGAGCGGACCCCGAAGGCCAGCGCCCTCTGGTACAGCCGGGCGGCCAAGTCGGGCGCCCTGCCGGGGCCGGAGGCCATCTGACCCTCCCGAGAACGGGGGACGGGGGAACGGGGCGGGGGAAGCGGGGCGCGGCGCTCTGGGGGAGGGCCGCGCCCCGTCGGCCGGTCCGCCGTGGGTCAGGGGGAGCCAAAAGGACCAGGGGAACCAGAGGGACCAGGGGGCCAGGAAGATCAGGACCTGAAGGTCGGTATCAGCCGGCCGGGCCCGCGCCGACGTACGGTCCCCCGGTGCCCGCGCCGCCGCCGGGGCGCCCCCTCCCGGCCGTCGAGCTGGATCCAGATGCGCACCTCGGTCCCGCCGAGCACCGACGAGCCGATCCGTGCGTCCCCGCCGGTGGCCTCCGCGAGCCGGCGCACGATGTCCAGGCCGAGGCCGGTGGAGCCGTCGCTGCCGGAGCCCCGGCCGCGGGCCATCGCCGCCTTAGGGTCGGGTATGCCGGGGCCCGCGTCGGAGACGAGCACGATCACCGCGTCCTCGCCGTTGTGCAGGTCCACGGCGAAGGCGGTGCCCTCGGCGGTGTGCCGGAACACGTTGCCGAGCAGGGCGTCGAGGGCGGCGGCCAGGTCGGCGCGGGCCACGGGGATGCGGACCGGGCCGTCCGCTCCGGCCACCCTCCATGTGCGGCCCTCGTCCTCGGCGAGCGCCGACCAGAACGCCATCCGTTCCCGGACCACTTCGGCCGCGTCGCAGCCGGCGCCGGGGCCGGCCGCCGCCGTCTGCGGTTTGGCGTCCCGCGCGGTGCGGATGATGGTGTCGACCTCACGCTCCAGCTGCTCGACCGCCGCGCGGGTCTGCTCGGCGGCCGGCCCGTCGCCGAGGGAGGCGGCGTTCAGCCGCAGCACGGTCAGCGGGGTGCGCAGCCGGTGGGACAGGTCGGCGGCCAGTTCCCTCTCGTTGGCGAGGAGTTGGACGACCTGGTCGGCCATGGAGTTGAACGCCACGGCCGCCAGCCGCAGTTCGGTCGGCCCCTTCTCGGGCACCCGCGCGCCCAGCTTGCCCTCCCCCAGTTCCTGCGCCCCCTCGACCAACCGCTGCGCGGGCCGCACCATCCGCACGCCCAGCCGGTCGGCGACCGCGACCGAGCCGAGGACGAGGGCGACGCCGACCGCCGCGAGCACCGCCCAGGCCGTGCCCACCCCGTTGGTGACCTCGGACTCGGGGACGAACACCTCGACCACGGCGATCTCACCGGTGCTGAGCGCGACCGGCTGGAGCAGCGTCGAGCCGCCGGACACCTTGGAGGTGGAGGCCCGCCCCAGTCTCCGTACCGCCTCGACGTCCTCGGCGGTGGCGCGGCGGCGCCCGATGTCGAGGGGCTCGGCGTCGGCGCCGACGGGTATGTGCACGGCCATCGCGGCGTCGGACCCGGCGGAGGCGACGACGCGTTCGAGCTGGTCGCGGTCGGTGGTGATGGACAGCGCGGGGGCGACGGCCGCGGCTTCCCGTTCGGCGTTGGAGAAGGCACGGTCGCGGGCCATCTCGCGGATGACGAGGCCGAGCGGTACCGCGAAGGCGATCACGACCATCGCGGTCACCGCCACCGACACCTTCACCAGGGCCCATCTCATCGCGGTGGCTCCGCCGCGAGCGGTCCCGTGGCCGGGGGCAGTTCCGTGGCCGGGGGTTCCAGCTTCACGCCGACGCCCCGCAGGGTGTGCAGATAGCGCGGCCGGGCGGCGGTCTCGCCCAGCTTCCGCCGCAGCCACGACAGATGGACGTCTATGGTCTGGTCGTCGCCGTAGGACTGCTGCCACACCTCGGCGAGGAGTTCCCTGCGGGGCACGACGACTCCGGGCCGCCCGGCCAGGAAGGCGAGCAGGTCGAACTCCCGCCGGGTGAGGTCCAGTCGGGCGCCGTCCAGTTCGGCCTGGCGGCGCAGCGGGTCGACGGTCAGCCCGCCGACCCGGAGCACCGGGGGCTCGGCCGGCTCTCCCGCGAGGGAACGGGACCGGCGTAGTACGGCCGCCATCCGGGCCGACAGGTGCTCCACCGAGAAGGGCTTGATCAGGTAGTCGTCCGCGCCGGCGTTCAACAGCCGCACGATCTCCGCCTCGTCGTCCCGCGCGGTGGCGATGATCACCGGCACGTCCGTGATGCCGCGCAGCATCTTCAGCGCCTCGGAGCCGTCGAGATCGGGCAGTCCGAGGTCCAGGACGACGACGTCGAAACGGAAATGGGCGACCTCGCGCAGCGCTTCCAGCGCCGTCCCGACGCTGCGCACCAGGTGTGCGGCGTCGGTCAGTTGCCGGATGAGCGCCGAGCGTACGAAGGGGTCGTCCTCGACTACGAGAACACGTGCCATGGGCGGCACCGTACGCCATGCCGGGCGACCCGGTGCGGGCCTGTGGACAACTCCGGACACCGCCGCGGGCGCGACACGTGCGGGGCGGGTGAGGCAGGATGGGCCGACGATGCGCAGAGGACTCGTACACGTACTGGCCTGGCTGCTCGCCACGGGCGCGGCGGTCACGCTGTCGTGGTGGGGTGTGGACACGGTGATGGCGGGCACGGCCTACGACCCGCCCCGTGCGCTGCCCATCACTGCGGCCGACACGACGACGCAGGAGTCGCGGCCGGTGTCGTCCTCGACCCGGCGCCCGACCGACGCGGGAGCGCCGGAAACCGCCGACGACGCGGCGGACTCCGAGGGCTCGAAGGGCGGTCAGGGGACCGAGGCTCCCAAGGGCTCCGGGAGTTCCCGGAACTCCGGGGGCACCGGGAACTCCAGAGGCACCGGCGACACAGCCGCGGACACGGGTGGCGCGCGGGACGCGCGGGAGCAGGAGTCGGCGGGCGGGCCCGGCGGGGGCTCCCCCGATCCCGCCCCGGGCGGGGCCGCCCCCGCGCCGGCCGACCCCGCCCCGGCCACCTCCGGCGAGGTCAAGGCGTACGACACCGACGGCGGCCGGGCGGTCTTCGACCTCGGCGAGAGCTCCGCGTCACTGGTGTCGGCGACGCCCGGGGCGGGCTGGTCGATGCAGGTGTGGAAGACGGAGTCGTGGATCCGGGTGGAGTTCGCGGCGGGCGCGGACCGGGTGTCGGTCTTCTGCACCTGGCACGACGGCCCGCCGCGCGTGGAGATCAACACCTACTGACCGGGCGGCCCGGCCCCCTCGCGCCCCGCCTGTCACCCTGTCACCGGAACGTCGGCGTCACCGGAACACCGACGGTGGTGGCGCCGGGGAGTCGACCGCCCCCAGGTCGCCGACCGGGGCGGCCCCGCCTGTGAAGTCCCTGAGTTCCCGCCCGTGCTGGACGCGCCCGGGGTGCGGGTCGGAGGCGGCGCGGCGGGTCAGCTCGGCGATCGGCAGGGGCGCGTCGGAGGCGACCAGCACGGAGTTGCCGAAGCGCCTGCCGCGCAGCACCGCCGGGTCGGCGATCAGCGCGAGTTCGGCGAACCGGGCGGCGGCGGTGGCGATCTGGCCGCGCAGATGGGCCAGCGGCGGCCCGTCCGCGAGGTTGGCGACGTAGACCCCGCCGGGGGCGAGGGCTCTGCGGACGTCGTCCAGGAACTCGGTCGAGGTCAGGTGGGCGGGGGTGCGGGCCCCGCTGAACACGTCGGCGACGACGAGGCCGGCCCATCCGTCCCGCACCTTCGCGAGCCCCTCCCGGGCGTCCGCCGAGCGCACCCGGATCCGCGCCCCGGGGGCCGGCGGCAACTCCCGGCGGACCAGTTGCACCAGCCGCGCGTCCCGCTCGACGACCTGCTGGGTGGAGCGGGGCCGGGTGGCGGCGACGTACCGGGCGAGGGTGAACGCGCCGCCGCCGAGATGCACCGCCTGCACGGGGCGGCCGGCCGGCCCGGCGGTGTCGATGACGTGTCCGATCCGCCGCTGGTACTCGAAGGAGAGGTACGCCGGATCGTCCAGGTCGACGTGCGACTGCGGGGCGTCGTCGATCAGCAGTGTCCAGGCCCTCGGCCGTTCCCGGTCGGGGACGAGCCGGGCGAGCCCTCCGTCGACGCTCTCGACGACGGCTTCGGCGGCGGACCGCCCGCGTCCGGAGTTCCTGGACCTTCCCATGAGGGCATTGTCGCAAGCCGCCACGGACCGGCCCACTCCCGGTCGTCCCGAGCAGCGCCTGTCCCGACCCGGCGGGCTCAGCGGCAGCCGTCCGCCACGTCGAGCAGGCGTCGCGCCTCGTCCAGCGCCTCCCGCAGGACCGCGGGATCGGTGGCGAGGCCGGTGTCGTCCTCGGGCGGCAGCAGCCAGTCCGATCCCTCCACCGGCGGCGCCTCGGGCGCCAGGCTCAGCCCGCGGCCGTCGGTCTCCGTGCAGGTGCTGCCCGGCACGTCCCACGCGGCGGCCGTCCCCGGCGGCACCAGGAACCCGAGGGTGCTCCCGCCGTCGCCGTGCAGTACGGGCCCCACCGCGTCCCCCGCCCCGGCCGCGCCGCGCCGGAGGATGTCCACCGCCTCCAGGCCCTGCCGGGCCGGAACCGTCACCACGTCGCAGCAGCCCGGCGGCCCGCCCGACAGTCCGCCCGACGGCGTTCGGGGTTCACTGCTCCGGCTGGTCACCATCCCCGCCTCCCTGTTCCGGCTCCACCACACACGGGCGTTCCTCACACGGGGTTCAACGCGGCGGACCGACCTGGGCTACGGCGAAACCCAATAGCACAGAATGGCAGTTCATGGCGGATCACGGACGAGATATCCGGTTTGTTGCCAAACTCTGCGTGGCGACTCCGTCACAGCAGGTACGTTCTTGCCCGCCGGCAACAGAGCGGCGCGATGGATGGACCGCTCTGCTTCCGGCATGGTTCGACGGTTCGCAGAGAGGACCCGGCCATGGCGTCGTCAACGGTGCCCTCGTCCCAGCCCGACCGGCCACCCCGGCCGAATCTCGTCTTCCGGCAACTGCGCGGAACGCGCTCGCCGGCCGAGTTCGCCGCGTCGGTCCGCAGGGCCGCTCGCGAGATAGGCGAGCGGGTCAGCTGTGACGCGCGGTACGTGCACCGGGTGGAGGCAGGCGAGATCCGCTGCCCCAACTACGCCTACGAACGAGTCTTCCTGCACATGTTCCCCGGCCGCACGCTGACCGACCTGGGTTTCGCGCCCCGCGCGTCGGTCCGCGGGCGCCGGACGCGGGACGACGGGGGCACCCCCCCGGCGCCCGACGCGGCCCCGGCACTCGTCACGCGTGAGACCGGCGGGGCCCCCGAACCGTATGACCAGCAGAACCCGTACGACCCGTACCACACGCACCACAACTACGAGGAGAGCGACGTGCTGCGTCGCGCATTCATGACCGGCGGGGGCGCCACGGTGGCCGCCGCCTCACTGGGCCCGCTCGCCCTGGCCCCGGACGCCTCGGCGGCACAGCGCGCCGTGCGCCGCCCCGGAGCGAGCGACGCGGGTGCCCTGGAAGACGCCGTCCGCCGGATCAGGCTGCTCGACGACCGGCACGGGGCCGACGGCCTCTACCGCAGGGCGGCGGCACCGCTGCGCGCCGCCTACGCCCTGCTCGACGCCGGGGCGACCCGGCAGCGGACGGCGGACCGGCTGTACGCGGGCGCCGGTGAACTGGCCATCTCGGTGGGCTGGCTGGCGCACGACTCGGGCCGGTTCGACGACGCCCGCTCGCACTACGCGGAGGCGCTGGCGACCGCGCGGGTGACCGGGGACCCGGGGCTGGAGGCGCACGCCTTCTGCAACACGGCGTTCCTCGCCCGGGACTCGGGCCGCCCCCGGGAGGCGGTGCGGGCGGCGCAGGCCGCGCAGCGGGCCGCGCGCCCGCTCGGTTCCGCCCGGCTGATGTCGCTGCTGGCGCTGCGCGAGGCGGGCGGCTGGGCCGGGCTCGCCGACCGGTCCGGCTGCGAGCAGGCGCTGGCCCGCGCGCAGGCCTACTTCGACCGCGGTCCCGCACCGGCCGACCCCGAGTGGATGACCTTCTACGGGGAGGCCGAACTGGAGGGCCTGAAGGCACAGTGCTGGTCGGCCCTGGGCGACTGGCCGCGGGCGGCCCGGCACGCGCGGCGGGCCGCCGAGCTCCAGGACCCGCACTTCACCCGCAACATCGCGCTGTACACGGCGGAGCTGGCGGACGACCTGGCCCGCGGCGGGTACCCGGACGAGGCGGCGGCCGCGGGGATGCGGGTGCTGGACCTGCTGCCCGAGGTCCAGTCGTCCCGGGTCCGCACGATGCTGGCGGGCACGGCCCGCGTACTCCTCCCGCACCGCCGCGCCTCGGACGTGTCGGCCTTCCTGGACCGCCACGACTCCCTCCCCCGCATGACGTGACCGGCCCCACATGACGTGACCGCCCCCCGGGCCGATATCGGGCCTGGGCCGGTATCGGGTCCGGACCGGCGTCAGCCCCCGGGCCGGAGGCAGGCCCGGGCCTCGGGCCCGCCACCGGGTCGGCTCATCCCGCCAGGTGCCCCAGGTCGTTCCAGCTCTCGACGGCCGGTTCCCCGTACGCCCAGCCCAGGACCGACAGGGACGTCGGGTTGAGGCGGATGCGGGCCGCGAAGTCGAGCGGCAGCCCCAGCCAGCGGGCGCCGATCGAGCGCAGGATGTGCCCGTGGGCGAAGACCAGCACGTCCCGGTCGGCGGAGCGCGCCCAGGCGACCACCTCGTCCGCGCGGGCCGTCACCTCGGCGAGGGTCTCCCCCTCGGGCACGCCGTCGCGCCAGATCAGCCAGCCGGGGCGGTCCGCCCGTATCTCGTCGGGGGTCATGCCCTCGTACGCCCCGTAGTGCCACTCCATGAGGGTGTCCCAGGTCTGCGCGCGCTCGCCGAACCCGGCGAGTTCGCAGGTCTCCCGCGCGCGGACCAGCGGACTGGTGCGCACCTCGACACCCGGCATCCCGTCGTACGGCGGCCGGTGCAGGCGCTCGCCGAGCAGCTTGGCGCCCTGTCGGCCCTCGTCCAGGAGCGGCACGTCGGTCCTGCCGGTGTGCTTGCCGGACAACGACCATGAGGTCTGTCCGTGCCGGGCCAGCAGGATGCGCGGTGCCATGAGAGACCTTCCGGGAGAAATCGGGGGCGGGCCCCTCCATCATCGCGCACCCCCAAGACGGGCAACCCGGGGGGCGATCTCAACGTCTATCAGGGCCGAAGGCACCTCATGAGGGGCACGAGTACGCCTACAGTGGCTGACCGGATCGCCATGGGGGCGGGAGTGAGTGTGAAGGGGGAGGGCGATCGGATGCCGCACACCGAGACACCGGGTACCGAAGGGGCCCCGGCGATCCGGCTGCGCTGGTGGACCGAGCTGCCGCTGATCCTCCTCGTGTACGCCTGCTACTCGGCGGGGCGCCTGTTGGTCCGGGGCGACGTCACCGACGCCGTGGACCACGGACTGGCGATCCTCCGCATCGAGCAGGCGCTCCACCTCAACGCCGAGCACCCGCTCAACCGGCTGTTCACGCGCGAACCGTGGCTGGGCGTACCGGCCGACTTCTGGTACGCGTCGCTGCACTACCTGGTGACGCCCGCGCTCCTGGTCTGGCTGTTCCGCTCCCACGCGGTGCGCTACCGCGCCGCCCGCACCTGGCTGATGACGTCCACCTTCATCGGGCTGATCGGCTTCACCCTGCTGCCCACCTGCCCGCCCAGGCTGCTCGACGCGAGCCACGGCTTCGTCGACACCATGGCCCAGTACAGCTCCTACGGCTGGTGGGCCGGTGAGGCCAGCGCCCCGCGGGGCCTGGGCGGGCTGACCAACCAGTACGCGGCGATGCCGAGCCTGCATGTGGGCTGGGCCCTGTGGTGCGGTGTGATCCTGTGGCAGATCGGCAGAACCCGAACGGCACAGACGGCACAGACAGCACAGACAGCGCAAGCGACGTGGGCGGCGCGAGCGGCGAGGACGGCCGCCGTCGTCTACCCGCTGGTGACGGTCGTCGTGGTGATGGGCACCGCCAACCACTACTTCCTGGACGCGGTCGCGGGTGCCGCCGTGATGGGCGCCGGACTGCTGCTCGCCCCCGTGGTGACGCGGTACTCGGACCGGGTGAGGGCCCGTCTGCTGCCGCGTCCGGCGCCGGTCCCGGTGGCCTCTCCCGTCCCGGGTTCCCCGATTGTCAGTGCCGGATGCCAGACTTCCGCGGGTGAGCACTTTCCACGACAGCGGCCACGGCAGCGGCAGTTCGAGCCAGGGCCCGCCCCGGAAGCCGAGCCGGGCGGCGCTTCCCCCTCCGGCCGGGGGGAAGGAGCCCAGGCCGCTCCGGCACCGACTCGCTGAGCTGCGCGGTCCGGACGTGTCGGCGAAGGCGCTGGACGCACGCGCCCTGGCCGCCCTGGCCGCCAACCCGGGCTGCGCGCGCCGCGCGATCCTCGACGGCGCGGGCGTGGACAAGGCGAGACTGGCGGGCGCGCTGGGCTCCCCCTCGGTCTTCGGCCAGTCCCAGTTCGCGTTCGTCCGGGGCAACGCGTTCGAGGCCCGGGTCAAGGCGGACGGCGGTACGGAGCTGCTGCGGCTCGTCCACGAGAGGCTGGACCGCTCCGCGGAACCGCCCGCCGGCGCGCGGGTGCCGGACCTGACCGCGTCCGGCCCCCAGGGGCGCGCCGCGCGCACCGAGTTGGCGCTGGACGAGGCCTCCCGGGCGCGGGGCGAGTGGACCCTGCTCGACCATCCCCTGCTCGCGCTGGACGTCGCGGGCTCGCCGGCCTTCCTGGAACCGGACGCGGTGGTGGTGCACCCGGACGGCAGCTGGACGGTCGTGGAGATCAAGTCCTTCCCCCTGCTGGACGGGGCGGCGGACCCGGCGAAGGTCGGCGCGGCGGCCCGGCAGGCGGCGGTGTACGTGCTGGCGCTGGAGCAAGTCGCCGCCCGCCTCACCGCCGTCCCGGCCCCCCGCGTGCGGCACAGGATCCTGCTGGTGTGCCCGAAGGACTTCTCCAACCTGCCGACCGCGTCCGCCGTGGACGTGCGCAAGCAGCGCGCGGTGACCGCCCGCCAGCTGGCCCGGCTCACCCGGATCGAGGACATCGCCGGCGCGCTCCCCGAGGGCATCTGCTTCGCACCCGGGCTGCCCCGCGAGCGGCTCACGGAGGCCGTGGAGTCGGTCCCGGCGAGCTACGCGCCGGAGTGCCTGTCCGCGTGCGAGCTGGCCTTCCACTGCCGGGACCGTTCCCGCGCGCAGGGCGCGGTGACCTCCCTGGGCCGCCCGGTCCGCGCCGAACTGGGCTCCCTGACGACGGTCGAGGACGTGCTGGCCGCGGCCCGCGGTGAGATCGGTGATCCCGACGATCCGACGGTGGCCGCCCTGCGCCGGGCGGCGGCGCTGCGGGCGGAGGCCCTCGCCGGCGCACAGGCCCCCGTCGACGCGCAGGCCCCCGTCGGCGCGCGGGCTTCCGCCGACGCGCCGGCCCTCACCGGCCGCCCGGAGGTGGCCCCTTGTCGCTGATCGCCACCCTGGCCCGCCTCGAGGCCGTCAGCACCGGCCGCGCCCAGCCCGCCGCCACCGTCCGGCACCGGCACCTGTCCGCGCGGCCGCTGGTGTTCGTGCCGCTGATCACCGCCGGTGAGGCGGGCGCCCCGCTCGGCGCGCTGGTGGGCACCGACCGGGACGCGCCGCGGCTGCTGGCCGTGCCGCAGCCGCGCGACCGGGACCTCAGGTTCGCGTTCCTGGCCGAACTGGCCGACGTGGTCCTGCCGTACGTGGACGACTGCGCCGAGGCGGTGGAGGCCGCGGAACGCAGCGAGACCGATCCGGAGACCGGAAAGCGGGTCAAGGTCGAGGTCGAGCTGTGCGCGGACGCGCCGCAGCTGATCGTGCCGAGCCGGGCCGGTGTGGACCTCGTGCGGCTCCTCGGCCGTTCCACCCGGTTCCGGCGCACCGCGGAGCAGGACCCGGAAGCGCCCTTCCCGGCGCCGCCCCGGGTGCCGTTGCTGGGCCGGTGGCTGACCCACTTCGGGGAGCGGGCCCGGGTGCCCGGCTCATCGCTCCTGACCGCCATGACGGATCTGCTGGGCCGGCACTGGGCGACCGGCCAGTCCACACTGGAGGACCAGCACCTGGGGGCACTGCTCGCCTGGATCGACCCGCCCGAGGGACGCTCCGGGGCCGAGGCGGCGCAGGAGGCGGAGCTGGCGCGGGACGCCGGCGGACAGTTGCTGTGTCCGCCCGCGGGCCCGGCGACCGACCCCGCGTTCGACAACAAGCTGCTCGCCCCGGCCGTCGAGCGGTACGACCGCGCCCGCAGCGCGCTCGCCGCCGCGGAGGACGGTCTGGAGGCCGACGACCGGCTCGGCGCGCTGGCCGCCGCCGAGCGGGAGATCCGCGCGCTGGTCCAGAGCCGTACCCGGCCCACCTGGGACGCGGTGTGGCGGGGCCTGGACCTGCTGCGCGCGCTGCCGGAGGGCGCGCGCGTCGAGGAGCGGTGGACGCGCGACCGCTGGTCGTTCACCGGTCACCGGGACCGGGTACTGGCCGGTGAGCCGCCGCAGCCGCGCCGCGACGACGCGGTGACGGCGGCCAACAAGCTCGCCACGCGCGAGCGGGAGCAGGCCCGGCTGGAGGCCCAGGAGGCCCTGGACGACCCGCTGGTGATGGCGGGCCGGCGGCTGTCCGGGGAGGCGTTCGCGGGCGAGGTCGTCGATGTCGTCATGGCGTACAGCGAGAGCAAGCGGCCGAGCCCCCGCCCGCTGGTCACCGTCCGGACGGACGACCGCCCGTACCTGGGCGAGCGGACCAGGGTGTACCGCTCCCTGGGCGGCAAGCCGCAGACGGCCGAGTTCGTGGCCATGGAGGCCACGGAAGCCGGGGAAGCCGGGGAAGCCGTAGAGGCTGCGGAAGCTGCGGAAGCGGGCGGGTCCCTGCTCGTCCTGCGGATCCTGGACAAGATGGGCCGCGGCAAGGAGCCCGAGGCGGGTTCGGTGCCGGAGAAGGGCGACCGGCTCTGCTTCACCCTGTTCGAGCACGAGCCGCGCGGCGGGGCGAAGCTCCCCGACCCGGAGGAGACCCCGTGGACCCACGGCGGCCCGCCCGGCGCATCAGCCGCCACACCGGAGGCCGCCGACCCGGTGACCGAGGAGGACCTGCTGTGACCACCGAGGCCATGCCCCCCGAGACCGTGACCACCGGGGCGGCAACCGCCGACGCGGGCTTCGACCCCGGCGCGGCGGCCGCCCGTGCCACCGACGCGATCCTGCGCGACACCCTGCACGGCACCGCGCGCGGTGTGGTCGTCGACTCCCCGCCCGGCGCCGGCAAGTCCACGCTGGTTGTCCGCGCTGCGCTGGAACTCGCCGAGGCGGGGCGCCCGTTGATGGTGGTGGCGCAGACCAACGCCCAGGTCGACGACCTGGTCCTGCGGCTCGCCGAGAAGAGCCCGGACCTGCCGGTCGGCCGGCTGCACAGCAGCGACACCGACCCGTACGACAAGGCGCTCGACGGGCTGGACAACGTCCGCAAGTCGGCGAAGGCCGCCGATCTCGCCGGGCTCGACGTGGTCATCTCCACGGCCGCCAAGTGGGCGCACGTCAAGGGCGTCGAACCATGGGCGCACGCGATCGTCGACGAGGCGTACCAGATGCGCTCGGACGCGCTGCTCGCCGTGGCGGGGCTGTTCGAGCGGGCGCTGTTCGTGGGCGATCCGGGGCAGTTGGACCCGTTCTCGATCGTGGGTAGCGAGCAGTGGGCGGGCCTGTCCTACGACCCGTCCGCGTCCGCCGTGACGACCCTGCTCGCCCACAATCCCGAACTGCCGCAGCACCGCCTGCCGGTGTCGTGGCGGCTGCCCGCCTCGGCGGCGCCCCTGGTGTCGGACGCGTTCTACCCGTACACGCCGTTCCGCAGCGGCACCGGCCCCGGCGACCGGCGGCTCGCCCTCGCCGTGCCGTCGGACGGCTCGGGTCCGGACCGGGTGATCGACGAGGCGGCCGAGTCCGGCTGGGGCCTGCTGGAGCTGCCCGCCCGGCACACCCCGCGCACCGATCCGGAGGCGGTCCGGGCGGTGGCCCTGGTGGTCCGCCGCCTGCTGGACAGGGAAGGCGCCACGACCTCCGAGCGCCCCACCCCCGACCCCGTCCCGCTCACCGCCGACCGCATCGCCGTCGGCACCGCCCACCGCGACCAGGCGGCGGCGGTCCGGTCGGCGCTCACGGAACTCGGTGTGACGGACGTGGTCGTCGACACGGCGAACCGGCTCCAGGGCCGCGAGTACGACGTCACCGTCGTACTCCACCCCCTCTCCGGCCGCCCCGACGCCACCGCCTTCCACCTGGAGACCGGCAGACTGTGCGTCCTGGCCTCCCGCCACCGGCACGCCTGCATCGTGGTGTGCCGGGCGGGCGTGAGCGACCTGCTGGACGCCTACCCGTCGACGGAACCGGTCCAGCTGGGCACCCTCGTGAAGTTCCCGGACGGCTGGGAGGCCAACCATTCACTCCTGGCCCACCTCACGGAACACCGGATCGAATGGCGGCCCTGAGCTGCGACAACGCACAGACAGTCAGTCCAGGGATGCCAACGCACCCGCTATGAGAGCACGTGCAGCCGCTCCCCTCACTGCTTCCTGTGACAACCGTTCGAAGGCTCGGCTGTACAGCTCCACCTGGCCGGGCTGCGTGAGGGTGACGGCAGCGTCCAGGGTGTCGGCGTGCACCCTGGCGTCGTCGAAGATCGTGAAGGTGGGCATGGGCCACACGGCTCGTTGAGCTGAGAACGGGATGAGCCCCACGGCAACGTTCTGGAGACCCATGACCCCGAGCAGGTGACCAAGCTGTGCCGCCATGGTCTCCGCGCTGCACAGCCGGTACCGCAACACCGACTCCTCCAGCACGAACGAGAACCGGCGTGCATCTACGGCCGCCCCGGGCCGCTGCCCGGGGGTCCCTGGAGCCTCCCCAGGGCCGGGCGGTGCTGGACGAGTCGGCACTGGCCGGCCAGGCCGCGCGGGAACTGGTCGAGGCGTCGGGGACCTGCGCGGCCCCCGAGGACCTGAAGCTGTGGGTCGTCACCCGCGGCGAGAACGGCAGTGTCGGTCTGACCTACCTCGCCCCGGCCCTCCCCGAGGCAACGCTGTGCGCGGACTTCACCGCTGCCGCGGCAGCCGAGTGCGCCCAGGGCCGCGAACCTGAACTCGACGGCATCGCCCTGGTGCGCTCACCGGACGAACTGGCCGTCGTTTGCCGACACTCAGGGCCAGCCCCCGGCCGCTGTCGGATCACCCCGCGAGTCGTTCCCGGGCGTACTCGCGCAGCTCGATCATCGGTTGCTCGGTCCGGTCGTCCAGGCGGCGGATGCGTGCGGAAGCGAGGTCGATGCAGCGAGTGGCCCCGGAGTCGAGGGCGGTGTCGAGAGCGGCGCGGGCATCGGCCGCGGCAGCTGAGGCGTCGCGGTCATGGAGCGAGCCCTCGGCCCGGTAAGTCAGGAACACCGCTCTGGTACGGGACCGGCGTGGATCGAGCTCGCCCAGTCCGGAGTCGATTGCGTTGCCGGCACGACCGGGGTCGCCGAGATCGAGCCAGCAGCGTCCGGCGTCGGCGTTGACATCTGCCATCGACATCCAGGACACCACGGGGGGTGTCTCCTGCGGGCGAATCCGGTCCAGCTCGGCCTCGGCGGATGCCAGGGCACGCCCGGTTCCAGTGTGGTCTCGGAGTACGGCGCAAGCCCGTGCGCGGCGTACGTCGAGCAGGGAGCGGGCGGCCGGCGTACGGGTCCGGGAGCGGGCATGTTCCAGCACTTCGATCGCGTCGGCGGGCCTGGACAACCAGGTTGCCTGGTAACCGAGGTCGGACAGTGCGACCGCGGCGAGATCGCGGTCCCCGGCCTGATGCGCGGCGTGGACGGCGGCCTGCCAGTGGCGTTGGGCGTCGGCGTGCCGGTCGGCATCGAAGCGCAGCCATGCGGCGCAGTGCGCGAGGTCGGCGGCCACGGCGTGGAGGCGGCGGCCGATTGCTGACCTGTAGCGGTCCTGGGTGATCAGGTCGATCGCAGTGTTCAGATGGGCGTCGATGAGGCCAGAGACCTGCCGGTGCGGCCCGGTTGCAAGGGTGCGCAGTTCGCTGGAACGCTGCTCCAACCACCTCAGGAGTTCCTCGTCGATCTGTTGTCCACTCAGGGCCTGGGACAGGTGCTGTGGCTCGATGCGGGCCCAGTCGGCAGCGACCTCGATGAGGGTGCTGCTGCTGAGGACCAGGAAGGATCGTCGGTCCATGCGGGTGATCTGCACCTCTCTCAGGGCGGCCCGGCTTCCCGAAGCGCTGAATGGGGCGGGCTGTTCGAAGGCGGGCAGCCAGTCGGGCCATCGGAGATGTTCGATCGCGGCGGTGGGAACATCGAGGACCTCTGCCAGCAGCAACTGGCTCTCCTCGCTCGGTGTAGTTCCTGTCTCCCAGAGCCAGATCCGGTTTCGGTCGATACCGCTGCGCAGGCCACGCCTACGGGCCTGCGCACGGAGCAGACGGGCGAGGTCCTCTCCGGACCAGTGGTGACTGCGGCGCAGGTGCGCCAGCGGATGACGGTCCAGATCCATGTCGCCCCCTCCGATACTGACGCCGCCCCTCCACCATGCCGTACTCGGACGGGGGTTGAGGAGGCTTCACCGAGGCCGGGCACACACCGGCCACACAGTCGTCCCCTGGAGCCCGGCGGGGCCTGGTGGTGTCCTCGACGGCGTGACGCCGCGTATCCGCGCGGCGCCGTCGAGAAGGGCTGATCCTCGCGTGAACACCAGGGAGCGCTTCGCTGATCTGTCCAACGCCACCGTCACCGTGACCGGAGGCTTCGGACTGGTCGGCAGCCGCATCGTGCACAAACTCCGCGCACTGGGCGCCAAACCGCTTGCCGTGGGCCGACTGGACGCCTATGGCAGTTCCGTCTGCTCCTCCGTGTTCGGCATCTCGCCCGGGGACCCGGACGTCGTCGCCGGCGACATCACCGACGCCGCGCTGATGAACGACCTGATCTCGCGCAGTGATTACGTCATCCACGCCGCGGCGCTGGCCGACGTCGCGGAGTGCACCCGCAATCCGGCTGCGGCGCTGGAAGCCAATATCCGCGGTACCCAGACCGTGCTGGATGCCGCGGCCCGGCACAGCGGCATGCTGAGGCGGCTGGTCTTCGTCTCCTCGGCCAGCGTCTACGGCGTCGGCAACGGTTCGCCAGATGCGGGGGCCCGCTTCAGCGAGGAGGACGTGCTGACGCCCGGGTCGGTCTACGCCAACACCAAGCTGTGGGGCGAGCATCAGACCGCCCTGGCCTTGGGCGGCGCCGACAACTCGTACGCGATCGTGCGGTACTTCTCCGTCTACGGGGAGCCGCAGGTGGTCAAGGAGAACAGTCACAGCTGGGTGGTGGCTTGGTTCGCCATGCGGGCCGCGCTCGGTCTGCCGCTGCACCTCAACGGCGGGGGCCACCAGGTGCGGGACTTCGTGCACGTCGACGACATCGCGGAAGCGACCCTGCTGTCAGCGGTGACCGAGCGCGCGGACCGTACGACGCTCAACGTCGGAACCGGCCGCGCCACCTCCATTCGGCAGGTCGCCGACCTGGTGCGCCGCCGGCACCCTGGTGCGCGGATCATCGAGACCCCGCGGCCACAGGGCGACCCGCTCGGCGCCTGCGCCGACATCACCCGCATGCGCAGCGTGCTGGACTGGGCTCCGCAGGTGGACATCGAGGACGGGGTGAGCCGCTACCTGAAGTGGCTGGAGCGGACCCCACGGGCGATTCCGGCGTGGCTGCACACCGAGGCCCAGGCCGCTGCGTGAGTCGCTCAGATCACCGGGGGGCGGCCGAGGCGGGCCAGTCGGAACACGGTGCGCCAGCGCATCGGCTTCCGGCGCCCGCACTCGGTGCGCCAGCCCTCGGCGAAGCCGCCGAACCAGGCCCGCAGCCCGGAAAGGCTGCGGGTGCGGGCCAGCGTCAGGGCCACCCACACCCCCAGGTAGACGGGGACGAGCAGCGCGGGCAGGTGACGGCGTGCCAGGTAGACCCGGTTACGGGCGTTGACCTGGTAGAAGAACGCGTGCCGGGCCGGGGAGGTCCGCGGGTGCTGGAGCAGCAGCTGGGGCGCGTAACGCACCCGCCAGCCGGCGTCGATCGCCCGCCAGGCCATGTCGGTCTCTTCGTGCGCGAAGAAGAACATGTCCGGCCAGTGGCCGACCTCCTGCAGCATCTTCACGGACAGGACGTGGGCTCCGCCGAGGAAGCCGGTCACCTCCCCGCCGCGCATCGAGTCACCGGCCCGCAGCCGGGGCACGTGGCGGCGCTGGGTCACTCCACTCTCGTCGGCGATACGGAAGCCGACGATCCCCAGCCGCGCATCCGCCGCGTACAGCGCGGTGATCGTGGCGAAGACGTCGTCGGAAACCAGCAGGCCGTCGTCGTCCAGGTCCAGCACCAGGTCCATGTCCGACAGGTGCTCCAGGGCGGCGTTGCGGCCGCCGGTCACCCCCAGGTTCTCCGCCAGCTGCACCGTCTCGACCCACGGCGGCAGATCGGGCATCGCACACCCGTTGGCCACCACCACCGTCCGCGCCGCCCCGGTCGTCTGCGCATGGACCGAGGCCAGCAGCTCCGCCAGCTCCTTGGGCCGGGTGCCCATAGTCAGGATCGCCACGCCCAGCTTCACGCCTGTTCCGTACCCATCTGTGTGAAGGACGCCATGACCGATACCACTGTGCCCGGCCGCGCCTGCCTGCATGAACTCGCCTCCCAGCACCGACTGCCCGCCCACCAGCCGATGGACCAGATGACGCTTGGGTGGATTACGGACAACCGTCCGGCGAACTTCGACGCCGCGCCCAGCTTCCCACGCCCGGGACGCATGCTCGTACCGGCCAGGTCGTGGTTCACCACCGAGCGCCAGGCCGATTCCAACCACGGCGTCCGTCACAACGCCCGCGTCAGCCTGCTCGCCGTACTCCTGGCCCAGGAGTACGGGCTGGAGGGCGACGACGTCGCGGCGCTCTGTGCCGCCGGGGCAGTCCACGACTGCCGGCGGCGCGATGATCGGACCGACCTCGGTCACGGACAACGAGCGGCGGCGTGGTTCCGCCGCCGCACCGACACGGTCACCCGCGCGATGGGCCGCGAGGTCCCGGCGGCCGCGCTGCACCGGGCGGCGCAGGCGATCGCCGTGCACGACGTGCCCTACGAAAACTTCACCGCACAGCAGAAGTGCGCCTACCGGCGCGCTCCGCATCTCGTCGACGTCCTCAAGGCGGCCGACTGCCTGGACCGCTATCGCCTGCCGCTTCAGCGGTGGTGGCCGGACCTGGCCCGGCTGCGCATTCCGGTGCCCGACTGGCTGCCCCCGGCCGCCTTTGCCCTCGTCGTGCGCAGCGAGCAGGCCGCCCTTGACGGAGCCGACTCCCAGCACGCCCTCGCCGATGCCCGACGCTTCCTCACGCCCGGCCAGTAGGAGACCTCTCGTGCCTCTTGTGGACACCGACCTCGACGACGCCCACACCGACTACACCCACCCCCGCATCCGCCCCGTCCCGGCCGGGTGCGCCGAGAGCGAGGACGACTGGCGGCGCCGACTCCAGCACGACACCCCCGGCGGCCATCTGCTCGCCCACAACGCCATGATCCAGGCGCTCACCAGCGGTCGCCCGATCCATCTGATGCACACCACGACAGCCCTGGACGCCATCCGGGCCAGCGGCCAGCTCTACTCCTCCTCCGGATGCCTGCTCGCCGCGCTGTACTGCGCACCGCTGACCGAGACCCCCGCCGGCCTGCGCCCGCACAACCTCGGCGCCTACCTGCTACAGACCAAGTCGCACACTCAGACTCTGATGATCGAGATCAAGCCCACCGCCCCTGCGCCGGCCAGGGGCATCGACTACCTGCGGCTCGGCCGCGTCCACCTGGGCACCTACCTGGATCACCGCAGTTTCCTCACCAAGGCCGAGGACCTCCGGCTGCGCAGGAGAGCGCTGCATCAGATCCGTACGGCCGCCCCCTTCCTGGACGTGGCCCTGGCAGGCGCTGCCGGACGCCGGACGGCGCCGGGCACGTTTGTGGACCAGCTCGCCGCTGCCGTCCAGAATCTGCCGTTCCTGGGCTACGTGTACTTCGAGGTGCTGTCGGAGTACCTGATGCTCCACTCCACCAGCACCGAGACGAAGGCACTCGCGGAGGTCGGCGAGATGAACAACCGCCTCTACAAGCGTCTGGCGTTCTCCGCGGTCAGCGGCATGGACAAGCTGTTCGACCTGTCCCGCTTCCACCCCGACCACCAGCGCCTACACGACCTGATCGCCGACATCGAGCCCCCGCTCGCCCCCGGAGCAGCGGAGTACACCCGAGACCGCCTCTCCCACCTACTCACCGCTCTGGCCGTCGACCCCGGCCAGGACGCGACCATCTTCACCTTCCGCGACCAGGACTTCGACAGCCTTGCCAAGGCTGCGCCGTCCCTGCTGGGGCAGACACTCTTCCGCGAAATGCGCATTCTTCAGCGCTACCCGCAGCTCTACCTCGCCTTCGAGCAGGCCAAGGCCCTTCGGGCCTGGAACTACTGGAACCACCACCAGATCCGGGCGCCGTTCAACGGGTTCCTCCCCAAGGGCGAGATCGGCGTCAACCCTGCCTACCCCGCCGACTGCACGGTGTGGCTGGGGGAGACGTGCGAGCGGGGCCTGATCCACCCGGTCGACGAACTCGACGTCGCCTTCGTGCCCCGCATGGCGGACCTGGGCATGACCGCCATGCGACGGGACGCCACCGGCAAGGCCGCCGGGCATCCAGCCGCCGCCTGAACTGATCGCCCGTTGCCATTACCAGGCCCGCCCATCCCGCCGGACTGCTTCGCCGATGTTCGTGCGCCGTACACAGCGCCACCTTTACCGTCCAGCCCGCGTGCCGGGGAGTGTCATGAATCATCAGGTGTGAGCCTCCCCGAAGGAGTCATCCGAGGAGTACGACGACGGATCACCGGATCGAGACCTTGGGCTGCGTGTCGCTTGCCGCGGCTGACAGAAGTGTTCAGGGCACCGACGTGAAGTCGATGCCGGTGTCGCCGAACGGTCTGTCCGGCGAGCTGCTGGAGGAGCTGGCCGCGCTCGCGGCCGAGAAGGCCCGTGGGCAGGGCTGCGGCTGATGGGCGGGGCGGGCTGCTGCACGAACCGGCCCAGCACCTGATGCAGGCCGCATTGGAGGCGGAGATGGACGAGCACCTGGCCGCCGAGGCCGGCCGGGCCCGGGTGGAGGAGGAAATCGGGCCGTCGGGCCGGTTCCGGGTTCCGCAGGCGGCGGGCAGGTCCAAGAGGGGGACATCGGCTACTCCAGCAAGGGAGGCAGCCAGGATGAGCGCATGACGACGATCGACGGTGAGGTGGCACCCGGATTCGAGCCGGTCCGCGAAGCGTTCGTGAAGAACTTCACCCAGCACGGGGACATCGGCGCGGCCGTGTGCGTCTACCAGCACGGTCGGCCGGTGGTGGACCTCTGGGGCGGCGTCGCCGACCCCGAGACCGGCCGACCGTGGACACGGGACACCCTGCAACTGGTCTACTCGGCGACCAAGGGAGTCACTGCGACCGCAGCACACCTGCTCGTCGAGCGCGGCTTGCTGGACCTCGACGCACCGGTGGTGAAGTACTGGCCGGAGTTCGCGGCGAACGGCAAGGCAGACATCCCCGTGCGCTGGCTCCTGTCCCACCGGGTCGGCCTGGTCGCGCTTGATCAACCGCTGCCACTGACAGAAGCGTTGGCCTGGGATCCCATGGCAGCGGCCCTGGCGAACCAGCGCCCCCTGTGGACTCCGGGCACCGCACACGGGTACCACGGCCGAACCTGGGGGGGGGTGGCTGGTCGGTGAGGTGATCCGCCGGGTCTCCGGCCGCTCGCCGGGCCGCCTCGTCGCCCAGGAGATCGCGGAACCCCTGGGGTCGGACTTCTTCATCGGCTTGCCGGCGAGTGAACGGAGCCGGGTCAGCCGCATGGTGTACCGGCGACCGACCGTCGATCTCACCACCGTCCCTGTCGAGTCCGTTCCCGAGGAACTCCGCGAACAGGTCTCCGCCTGGCGCGACCGAAATCCTTCAGCAACCGTGCGTTCGCGGTCACCGACCCCGCCGCGATCGATTTCGACTCCCCGGAAGTGCAGGCCGCCGAGCTCCCGTCCTCAAACGGCATCGGCACCGCACGGGCCCTGGCCCGCATGTACGCCGCGCTGATCGGCGAGGTCGACGGCGTGCGCCTGCTCACCCCGGAGAAACTGGCGTCGGCGACCGAGGAACAGGCCGGCGGGAAAGACCGGGTAATGGTGATCCCGAGCCGTTTCAGCAGCGGCTACATGCTGCCCACGGACGACAACCCCATGACCGGGCCGAACGCCTTCGGCCACACCGGCCGTGGCGGCTCACTCGCCCTCGCCGATCCCGAGCACGGCATCGCCTTCGGCTACGTGATGAACCACATCGTCAGCGGCTCCGACGACGCGCGGGCGGCTTCACTGACCGAAGCGGTCCGGAAGGTGCTTGACAGACACGGAGGCGCCCCGGGTTCGGCAGGTGCTCTCAAGGCCCCCCGGCTGGGAATAAGCGGCACACGCATATGGTCCGGAGGGCTGGGAAGCCATTCTGCCGGTGCCTGAGGACATGGGCCTCGGGCCCTCTTGTCAGGGCGCGGGACAATGGACGGTGGTCCGCTTGCCCGCGGGCCGGCGTGACGTACGTGTAGGTGTGTGCGGCGCGTGTGACGAGAAGGACGAGCACAAGGGAGACGACATGGCGGAGCCCACGCCGCACCGGGACCGACCGCGGCTACGCCCCGCGCCCCTGCTGTTCGAGCCCGCGGAGGCGGCCGCCGATCCGGAGCACTTCTTCGACCTGGAGTCGATCGACGATCCGCGCGCGCTGCTGGAGCGGGCGACGGAGCTGACGCTCGCGTTCCGCGCGGCGACGGACCGGGCGGTGGAGTTCCAGGCGGTGGCGGCGGCGCAGCTGGCCGATCCGCGGCGCTTCGACCGGCTGACGCCGGCCGCCATCGCCGAGCGGGCCGAGTGGACCGAGGACTACGCGAAGAAGATGATCGAGTTCGGTCGGGAGCTGCTGCACGGGGGTGAGGGCCGGGGGTCCGCCGACCCGGTGTGAGCGGTGTGGGCACGGTCGTGTGCCCTGCGTGGTCGGTCGGCCGCCACCCCCTCGAACAGGCGTGGCATATGCCAGGTGGGCAAGATACCTCCCTCCCCGCCCCGGTGTCCCGGATTCCCGCAACCCTGGGAAACCGTTCCCTCACCGCGGGTAGACAGACTGCATGAGCAGCACACGCAGTGCACGCAAGGCATCCGACGTCAGCGGTGTCACCCCGGACGGCGCCGCCTGGCTCGCCTCCGCAGGAACGTATCCGCGCAGCACCCTCTCGCTCTGGGAGGAGCGGCCGCACGCTCCCGTCGTGCTGCCCTGCGGTTCCGCCTTCGACGTGGCGAGCGCCCCCTCGACCTTCGGGCGCCGGATGCTGGACCGGATGTGGGACGAGGGGCCGGGCTCCGGTCCGGTGGCCGAGTTCCGTGGCCGGATGCTGCTGTTCTCGACGCCCGGCACCGCCCAGCGGCTGCCGGCGCTGCTGGAGTGGGAGGAGTGGGACGCCCGCGGCAGGAAGGCCGGGGAGGCGGGTCGCACCGGCGCCGTTCCGCCCCTGCTGTGCCACGGCACCGGCGACGCGGTGACCGTTCCGGCGCCGGATCCGGGCGAGCGGGCGGACCGCTCCGACGCGCGCTGGCTGGTCGCCCCGGACACGCGTCACCCCTGGCTGCCGGGCCCGGAGGTGCTGCTCTGGGCGGCCGTACGGGCGGCGCGCGCGGCCGTGCGGATATCGATTTTTCCTCCTGCCGACCAGGGTGCTAATGTCTACGACGTCAGCAGGCGCCGCTAGCTCAGTTGGTTAGAGCAGCTGACTCTTAATCAGCGGGTCCGGGGTTCGAGTCCCTGGCGGCGCACAGACACGTGGAAGGCTCCTTGCGAAAGCAAGGGGCCTTTTACGCGTCTTCGGTCCCCTCTCCGGCCCCGATGCTGATCTGCACCGTCCACGCCCCCGAATCCGTACGCCCCAGCACTTGCACCCGCACGCCCTCCCCCGGCACCGTGAAGCTCTCGCCGAGGGCGACCGGGGCGTCCGCGAGGGGCGGGTAGACCGACTCCCCCCAGCAGGCCTCCGTGTGCGGGTGGGCGTCGACGACCTCGATCGGCCCCTCAGCGGACCGGGTGGTGCCGCGCACCCTGTAGACCAGCACCCCCGACCGGCAGGCGCCCGCGTCGTCGCCGACGGGACCGCGCGCCTCGAAGGCGAGCACGCTGTCCGGGCCGGTGCGCACCACGGCGAGCTTGGTGCCCCGGCCCAGCCCGAAGGAGGGCGCCCCGGCCGCGCCGGTCACCGGTACGCCGGGCCCCGCCCCGAGCGGTTCCAGCGTCAGCCGCACGGGCCCCGCGCCCTGCACGCACCGCACCTGGCGGGGCGCCAGCCAGCCCAGCTTCCACTTGTGCCAGCCGAACAGGTCGGGGGCGAGGGCGAACTGGCTGCCCATCAGGTCCCAGTCGCCGACGTGGGTGTCCCAGTCGCTCTTGCCGTCCACAGGCCGGTTGTAGAGGTCGGGGAGGTCGAAGACGTGGCCGGTCTCATGGGCGAGGACCAGCCGGTCCGGGGGATGGTCCTCGAACACGGTGACGACCCGGCGGATGTCGGTGCCGTCCGCCCGCAGCGGGGTCTCCAGGTTGACGACCTTCGTGGCGTCGGAGTCCACCCCGGGCGCGTCCGGGTCGGCGACGAAGTACACGACGTCGTAGCGCGAGAAGTCGACCTTCGGATCGACGGCGGCGAGCGCGTCGCGCAGGTAGGCGGACCGGTCCCGCAGGGACCAGTCACGCCGTATGGCGTACGCGGTGGACGGGCGCGGCATCGGAATCCAGCCACGCAGGACGTGCGGGCGCAGGGTGAATCTGCCGTAGGAGGCCCGGTGGAAGAAGTCGCTGGTGGCGGGGAAGTGGTCGGCGGCGATGTCGTCGGGGGTGGTCAGGGGGTGCGAGTCCGGGAAGGACAGGAACACCATGACGGCGTCCAGCCGGCCGGTCGGCCGGGGGTAGGCGGCGTTCCAGGTGTCCAGGCCCTCCGAGTGGTGCGTGTCGGTGCGGGTCAGGGCGCAGGGGTCCGCGGAGAAGGGCTCGGCGTCGGAGATGCCTGTCACCAGGGACGTGGCCGCGAGCGCCGACAGGGTGGTGAGTACGGCCGCCGCGCTGCGCAGCCGAGGGCGGCCGTACTCACCACCCTGTCGGCCCAATCCCCTGAGAGCCTCATGTCCGAGTCGTCTCAGGGGGAGCTGGCGCGGCACTAGGACCTCCGGGAGACGGTTCGCAGGACACCGCACCCAGAATGAGATGGATTGTCATACTGCGCCCTGTTTATCTACACCGGACGGGTGAGAGGCCGAGGTTTCCGTTCACGTTCGGCGCCTCGAACCACTTACGGAACGTCACAACCGGTCTCAGGCCTGAAGAAGCCGTCCACCTCCGAGCAGAAACGATCTGGCAGAGATGCGTGACCGTGCTGGACACTGGACAGTGACTGGAAGGGCTCCGGGTCGGCCTCTATGATCGGCACACTTTCCTGAGACATTCCTGAGGCTTTCCGGCACGGACAGCGATCGAGTGCACGGCGGGAGCGAGCGGTGAGCGGAACGTCCGAAGGGCCGACGCCCGCAGCAGACCTCAACCGGCCGATCGTCACGGAGAGTGACACCTCTGCCCCATCCCGTGCCGAACGTGAAGAACCGGCCTCACCCCCGGCGCCCCCGCCGACCTCGCCTCTGGCGCCCCTGCCGGCGTCCCCCCTGGCGCCGCCTCCGTCGTACCGCTCCGTCTTCACGGCCGCTCCGCTCGCCATGGCGGTGGTCGACCGCGAGGGCAGGGTGGTCAGCGCCAACAGCACCCTCGCCACCCTGCTGGGCCGCGCACCGGACACCCTGGTCGGGGCCGCCGCCGCCGACCTGGTGGACCTCTCCTCCGACGCGCGCGCCTGGCACTCCTACCGCGAGGTGCTGTGCGGCCGGCAGGCGCGGCTGCGCTGCACCCGCCGGCTCAAGCACCCCGAGGGGCACTCGCTGTGGGTGCAGGTGTCGGTCGCGCCACTCCCCCCTGAGGCGGGGGACGCGGGGGACGCACCCCCCGCGGCCGAGGCGCCCGGCGTCCTGCTGTCCGTCGCCGACGTCAGCGCCCGCCGCGAACTCCAGTCCCGGCTCCACTACTTGCAGATGCACGACCCGGTGACCCGGCTGCCCAACCGCACCCTGTTCTTCGAACGGCTGACGGCCGCCCTGGAGGCGGAGTCCTACGAGCAGAGCGGCACCGGCCGGATCGGGCTCTGCTCCCTGGACCTCGACGGGTTCAAGGCCATCAACGACGCCCTGGGCCACCGCGTCGGCGACCGGCTGCTGGCCGCCGTCGCCGAACGGCTGACGCTGTGCGCCGAGGAGGCGGGCCGGTCCAGGGCCGGCACCCCGCTGGTGGCCCGGCTCGGCGGGGACGAGTTCGCGCTGCTGGTCGAGGACTCCACGGGCACCGAACAGCTCGCCGACCTCGCCGAGTCGGTGCTCGGGGCGATCCAGGACCCCTTCGACGTGGACGGCCGGCGGCTGTCGGTCTCGGCGTCCATCGGGGTGGTCGAACGGCACGCGGCCGGGACCACGCCCACCGCGCTGATGCAGGCCGCCGACACGACGCTCTACTGGGCGAAGGCCGACGGCAAGTCCCGCTGGACGCTGTTCGACCCGGAACGCAACGCGCACCGCATGACCCGCCAGGCCCTCGCCTCCACGCTGCGCCCCGCCGTCGAACGGGGCGAGTTCACGCTGGAGTACCAGCCGCTGGTCGGCATGGAGGACGACCGGGTGCACGGTGTGGAGGCCCTGGTCCGCTGGAACCACCCGCAGTTCGGCACCCTGACACCGAATCGGTTCATCTCCATCGCCGAGGAGGACGGCTCGATCGTCCAGCTCGGGCGCTGGGTGCTGCGCACCGCCTGCCGGCAGGCCCGCCACTGGCAGGTCGAGCACCCCACCGAGCCGCCGATCTTCGTCAGCGTCAATGTGGCGGTCCGGCAGGTCTGGGACTCCGATCTGGTCGCGGACGTCGCCGAGACCCTGACGGAGACGGGCCTCGCCCCGGAGCTCCTCCAGCTGGAGCTGACCGAGTCGGCGGTGATGGGCTCCTCGGGCCGGCCCCTCCAGGCGCTGAAGGCGCTCAGCGACATGGGCGTGCGCATCGCCATCGACGACTTCGGCACCGGCTACTCGAACCTGGCCTACCTCAGCCGGCTGCCGGTGTCGGTCCTGAAACTGGACGGCGCCTTCGTCCGGGGCTTCCCCTACGAGGACCGGGACCAGACGCCCAGCCCGGCGGACGAGGCCATCGTCGAGGCGATGGTGCAGCTCGCCCACCGGCTGGGGCTGACGGTCACCGCGGAGTGCGTGGAGACCACGGCGCAGGCCACCCGGCTGCGCCGGATCGGGTGCGACACCGGCCAGGGCTGGCTGTACTCCCGTCCGGTGTCGCCGGACCGCATCTCCGAACTGCTGGGCACGCCCGGGGTTCAGGCGGACGTCGTGGGCAACCCGTAGGCGTCGGCGATGAGTTCGTAGGAACGCAGGCGTATGTCACCGCTGTGCGCGTTGGCCGTGATCATCAGCTCGTCGGCGCCGGTGCGCTTCTGCAGGTCGTCCAGACCGGCGCGGACCTCGTCCGGGGTGCCGTGCACGACGTTGGCGTTCCAGGACTCGACGAAGTCCTGCTCCATCGGCGAGAACGGGTACGCCTCCGCCTCCTCGGGGGTGGGCACCAGGCCGGGGCGGCCGGTGCGCAGCCGGACCATGTTGAGCGCGGCGGCCAGGACCTGGCGCCGGGCCTCCTTCTCGTCGTCGGTCGCGAGCGCGGAGACCCCGATCAGGGCGTAGGGCGCCTCGAGGACGTCGCTCGGGGTGAACGACTCGCGGTAGAGGTCCAGCGCGGGGACGGTGTTCTGCGCGGAGAAGTGGTGGGCGAAGGCGAACGGCAGGCCGAGCAGGCCGGCCAGCCGGGCGCTGAAGCCGGAGGAGCCGAGCAGCCAGACCGGCGGCCGGTGCGTCGACTGCACCCCGCCGGGCGAGGTCGCCTGGACCGGGCCGGGGACGGCGTGGATGCGGCGGTAGCGGTGGCCGTCGGGGAAGTCGTCGTCCAGGAAGCGGGTCAGCTCGGCGAGCTGCTGGGGGAAGTCGTCGGCGCCCTCGTTCAGCCTCTCGGTGCGGCGCAGGGCGGCGGCGGTGGCGCCGTCGGTGCCGGGGGCGCGGCCGAGGCCGAGGTCGATCCGGCCGGGGGCCATGGCCTCGAGCGTGCCGAACTGCTCGGCGATGACGAGCGGGGCGTGGTTGGGCAGCATCACCCCGCCCGAGCCGAGCCGGATGCGGTCGGTGTGCGCGGCGAGGTGGGCCAGGATCACCGCCGGGGACGAGGACGCCACACCCGGCATGGAGTGGTGCTCGGCGACCCAGAACCGGTGGAAGCCGCGTGCCTCGGCGAGCCGGGCGAGGTCGACACCCGTGCGCAGCGCCTCGGTGGCGGTGTGGCCGGCACCCACGGTGACCAGGTCGAGGACGGACAGCGGCACGGGGGCGGTGCCCTGTGCCGTGCCTCGGATCTCGTCGGCTGCGGTGTCGTCTGCGGCCACGGCGGGGTGCCTCCTGTTTCGGGTGACGTCTCACCGGCCACCAACAGGGAGGTGTCCCCGTTTGTTCCCCTCGCCTCGCCGCACCGCCCCCGCCGCCGCGGCCGTGCGTGTCCGCCCGAACCGCTGGTCGTGTCCCGCGGCGTGGTGCGGGAGTCAAGCGCTTCGCGTTCCGGTACAGGGCCCGTGACGGTCTTCGTGGAGGCGGGTCGAACACCCGAACCGGCGGGACCGCCGTCCCCGGCCTGCGGATTCCGACGTCTTGATCCCCCGCACCACCTGGCGGGACGCCGTCGCACCGCTCACACCTGCACGATCGGCTCCCGGGTGAACAGGGCGCCCAGGGAAGGGGCGTTCACCCTGCGGTCGGCCAGGCGCAGGGCCTCCCAGACGGTGACCTGGTTGGCGGTGAGGACCGGTTTGCCGAGCTCCTTCTCCAGGGCCGGGAGGTGGGCGAGCGTGTGCAGGGCCGTGTCGGGCAGGAGGACCGCCCGGGCGTCCGGGTGGTCGGCCGCGCGGGCCAGGGCGAACAGCTCGGCCTCGCCCCAGGTGCCTACCTCCGCCGCCGTGATGATCCCGGAACTGGTCACCCCCGTCACCGTCACCGAGCCGGCGGCCAGGAAGTCGGCGAAGAGCGCGGCCACGTCGTCCGGGTAGGTCGCGCCGACGGCGACCCGCCGCGCCCCGATCTCCCGGGCCGCGTGCACGAAGGCGAACGAGGTGGAGGAGGCCGGGGTGCCCGCCGTCCGGGCGAGGGCGCGCACCTGCTCCTGCGCGCCCTCCCAGCCGCGTACGAAGCTGCCGCTGGTGCAGGCCCACACCACCGCGTCGACGCCCGCGCGCCGCAGCTCCCCGACGCCGGCCGCGAGCCGGTCGGCGTCGCCCATCGCGAGCAGCGCGTCGACCCGGTGCGCGTCCTCACCGATGTCGGTGTGCACCAGGTCCACCCGGATGTCACTGCCCAGCAGCTGCTCGGCGCGCGGATAGTCGTCCTCGGCGGCGTGTCCCGGATAGAGGAATCCCAGTGCGGTCATGTCCAGCCTTCCTGCTGCTTCTCGTCCGGCACCCCCGACACACCCTGCGCGCCCGGAACGCCCTGAGCACCTTGCACGCCCTGAGCACCTTGCACGCCCGGCGCCCGGGGCCCGTCCGGCAGTACCGGAGCGGGCGGCGGCACCGGGCTCCGCGGCAGCACCGCGCCGGACGTCCGGTCCGGCAGTACGGCCTCGGCGCCGGTCCCGGTCTCGTTCCCGGGCCCGGTCGTGACACGCGCCGACGTGTCGATCAGCGCCTGATACGGTCCCACCGCCCGGGTACCCAATCGGCGCAACGCCGCCCACATGGTCACCTGGTTGGCCGAGATGACCGGTATGCGCAGTTCCGCCTCCAGCTGCGGGATCACGTCGTACGTCGGCAGGTTGGTGCAGGAGAGGAACAGCGCGTCCGCCGCGCCGAGCCGGCCGCGCGCCGTCGCCCGCCGGGCCATGTCCACCACCTCCCGGTAGGCGACCCGCCAGATCTGCCGGGTCAGACCCATGTACGCACAGCCTGTCACCGTGACCCCGGCCTGCGCCACGTACTGCTCCAGCGACCGGGTCACCGACACGGTGTACGGCGTCACCAGCGCCACCCGCCGTACGTCCAGTTCCACCAGCGCCTCCAGCAGCGCGCCGGAGGTGGTGATCGCCGGGACCGCGCCGGTCCTGCTCATCGCCTCGCACATGGCGCGCTCCCCCAGGACCCCGCCGACGAAACTGCCGGACGTGCAGGCGTAGGCGACGACCTCGGGACCGACCGCGGTGAGCGTGCTCACCGCGTTGCCGAGGGTCTCGTGTTCGCTGATCAGCCGGGCGAGGTCCAGGCTGACCTCGACCGGCACGTACGGCGTTCGGGTGAGATGCAGGGACACGTCGTCCGGCGTCCAGCGCCAGAGCTCGCGGTCCAGCGCGAAGTCGAAGGGGGCGACCACGCCGACACCGCGCTGCGGGCCGGGACCGCCGATGAAGGAGACGTCCATGTCAGCACCGGCCTCACGGTGAGAGACGAGCACGCAACGGTTCGCCGAAACGCCCGTGTTGACGACGGTAGGTTCGGGGTGCCAGCGTGGTCAATCCGTACATCTCAGACTTCCGGTCATCCGGGGAAACGGCGGCCCATGTCCACCCCCTCGCCCACCCCCGCGACCACCGCCTCGACCGCCTCTTCGCCCACGCCGGGGGCCGTCCCCACGCTGCTCGTCCTGGACGCCGACCCGCCGCCCCGGCTGGGCGGGCTGACCGGCAGGGTCCGGATCGAGCACGCGGACGCCTCGACGCTCGCCGAGCGCCTCCCGCACGCCGACGTGCTGCTGGTCTGGGACTTCACCTCGCACGCGGTGCGTTCCGCCTGGCCGGGCGGGGGGCCGCGGCCGCGCTGGGTGCACACCGCGAGCGCCGGAGTGGATCACCTTCTCTGTCCGGAACTCGCCGCCTCCGACACGGTGGTCACCAACGCGCGGGGCGTCTTCGACCTGCCGATCGCCGAGTACGTCGCCGCTCTCGTGCTGGCGCTGGCGAAGGACCTGCCGCGGACGCTGGAGTTCCAGCGGGAGCGGACCTGGCTCCACCGCGAGTCGCGCAAGGTCGCCGGGACCCGTGCCTGCGTCGTCGGGTCGGGGCCGATCGGCCGGGCGATCGCCGGCACGCTCGAGGCGCTCGGCGTCACCACCGCGCTGGTCGGCCGCACCCCGCGCGCGGGGGTGCACGGCTCCGAGGACCTGGACCGGCTGATCGCCCGCGCGGACTGGGTGATCTCCGCCGCGCCGCTGACCGAGCAGACCCGGGGCATGTTCGACGCCCGCCGCTTCGGGGTGATGCAGCCGTCCGCCCACTTCGTCAACGTCGGGCGCGGGCCGCTGGTCGTCGAGGAGGCGCTCGCCGAGGCCCTCGGGCAACACCGGATCGCGGGCGCCGCCCTGGACGTCTTCGAGGCCGAGCCGCTCCCCCCGGACAGCCCGCTGTGGCGGGCCCCCGGGCTGATCGTGTCGCCGCACATGAGCGGGGACACGATCGGCTGGCGCGACGAACTCGCCGCCCAGTTCGTGGAGTTGTACGAGCTCTGGGAGGCGGGCAAGCCGCTGGTGAACGTGGTCGACAAACAGCGCGGGTACGTACCCGGGCACTGATGTGGCGGGAGAGCCGATGTCCGAGTCCACCGAGCCCACCGGGCTCACCGACCTGACCGCCGTGCGGCTCCTCGACGGTTACCGCCGGGGCGAGTTCGGTCCCGTGGCGGTGACCCGCGCGGCACTGGAGCGGGCCGAGGCGGTCCAGCCGGAGGTGAACGCGTTCGTCCGGCTGTTCGCCGAGGAGGCTCTGGAGCGGGCCGCCGCCTCCGAGGAACGGTGGCGGCGCGGTGAGCCGCGCGGGCTGCTGGACGGGGTGCCGGTCACGGTGAAGGACATCCTGCTGCTGCGCGGCGCCCCGACGCTGCGCGGCTCGCGCTCCGTCGACCCGGCGGGCCGCTGGGACGAGGACGCCCCGTCGGTGGCGCGGCTGCGGGAGCACGGCGCCGTCTTCCTCGGCAAGACGACGACCCCCGAGTTCGGCTGGAAGGGGGTGACGGACTCCCCGCTCAGCGGTGTCACCCGCAACCCGCACGACCCCGCGCGGACCGCGGGCGGTTCCAGCGGGGGCGCGGCGGCGGCGGTGGCGCTGGGCGCGGGACCGCTGGCCCTGGGGACGGACGGCGGCGGCAGTGTCCGCATCCCGGCGGCGTTCTGCGGGATCTTCGCGCTGAAGCCGACGTACGGGAGGGTGCCGCTGTATCCGGCGAGCGCCTTCGGCACGCTGGCGCACGTCGGCCCGATGACGCGGGACGCGGCGGACGCGGCGCTGCTGATGGACGTGATCGGCGGGCCGGACTCCCGCGACTGGTCGGCGCTCGCGCCGGCCCCCGGCTCCTTCCGGGAGGGGCTGGACGGCGGGGTGCGGGGGCTGCGGGTGGCGTACTCGCCGTCGCTGGGCGGCCAGGTGGCGGTGGAGCCCGAAGTGGCGGCGGCGGTACGGCGGACGGTGGAGCGACTGGCCGCGCTCGGCGCGTACGTGGAGGAGACCGACCCGGACCTCACCGACCCGGTGGACGCCTTCCACACCCTGTGGTTCGCCGGGGCCGCCCGGGTGGTGCAGCACCTCACGCGGGAGCGGCGGGAACTGCTGGACCCCGGGCTGCGGGAGATCTGCGGCGAAGGCGCCCGCCGGTCGGCGCTGGACTACCTGGCGGCGGTGGACGTCCGGATGGACCTGGGCCGGCGCATGGGTCTCTTCCACGACACCCACGACCTCCTCGTCACCCCGGCCCTGCCGCGGACGGCGTTCGAGGCGGGCGTGGAGGTACCGAAAGGTTCCGGCCACCGACGCTGGACGGGCTGGACCCCGTTCACCTATCCGTTCAACCTGACCCAGCAGCCCGCGGCGAGCGTCCCCGTGGGCACCGACGCGGCCGGTCTGCCGATCGGGGTGCAGCTCGTGGGCGCCCGCCACGCCGACGCGCTGGTGCTGCGGGCGGCCCACGCGCTCTTCGGGAGCGGAGCCGCCGAAGCCGTCCGGCCGCCCGGGATCACGCCCGCCGGAAGCTGAGCGTCTCCCCCTGCGCGCCGCCGCGCCACAGGTCGTTGCACCCGTCGGCCATCTCCGCCAGGCCCTCCACGACCTGGCCCCAGACGATGCCGGGCACCCAGCCCACGTCGCCGTTCAGCAGCAGGTTGTTCCGCTCGTAGAACAGGGCCAGGTCGACGACCGTGGCACCCGGGCCGACCTCGCGGTCGTAGCCGTAGGCCCTGGTGCCCAGTTCCGCGCCCGCGAAGGAGAAGTAGCAGAGGTCTCCCGGGACGGGTGTGACGGTCGGGTTCTCCAGCGGCGGTTCCGCCTTCGCGAAGGGCGGGAACAGGGCGTAGACCTCGTTGCGCGCGTATTTGGCGTGGTAGACGTCGCCGGACAGGGGCAGGGCGTCCCAGACGGCCGCGCAGGTGATCGGCGCACGGTCGTCGAGCAACCGGGCCGTACAGGTGATTCCGCGTTTGGCCAGCGAGACCTCGACATATCGGTCCATCATGAGACCCATCGTCCCGCACCGGTCAAGACCGCCCGACCGCCGAACGGGGCCGAAAGCAGCGGGCATAACCGGTGTCTTCTGGGGTAGCCGCGCCGCCATGGCTCCACCACTGGCAAGACCACTGAGACGACGCGGAGACACTTCCGGCCCGACCGGGCCCTCACGCCGATCGCTGCTCGCGGGGGTCGCGGCGCTCGGCGCACTCGGCGCGGCGGGCTGCTCGCGCGTGCCCACCGAGGCAAGTACCAACGGCGGTGACCTGCTGTCCCGGCTCAAGGCGGCGGGCGTGGTCCGCCTGGGCATCGCCGGCGAGATCCCCTTCGGCTACATCGACAGGAACGGCAGACTGACCGGCGAGGCACCGGAACTCGCCAAGGTCATCTTCAAACGGCTCGGGGTGGACCGGGTCCAGCCCGTGCCCACCGAGTTCGGCTCGCTGATCCCGGGGCTGAACTCGCAGCAGTTCGACGTCGTGGCCGCCGGGATGTACGTCAACCCCGCCCGCTGCGAGCAGGTCATATTCTCCGACCCCGACTACCAGATGCTCGATTCGTTCATCGTGCGCAAGGGCAACCCGAAGGGGCTGACCAGTTACCGGGACGTCGTCGAGAAGAAGGCGAAGTTCGCCACCGGCACCGGGTACGCGGAGATCGCGTACGCGGTCGAGGCCGGGTATCCGGAGGGCGACATCCTGATCGTCCCCGACCAGGTCGCCGGGCTGAACGCGGTGGAGGCCGGGCGGGTCGACGTCTTCGCCGGTACGGCGCTCACCACCCGCGAGGTGGTCAAGAAGTCGGCCAAGGCCGAGGTCACGGAGCCCTTCAAGCCGATCGTCGACGGCAAGCCGCACGTCGACGGCGGCGCGTTCGCCTTCCGGCCGACCGAGACGAATCTGCGGGACGCGTTCAACGTCGAGCTGGGCAAACTGAAGGAGAGCGGCGAGCTGCTGCGCATCCTCAGGCCGTTCGGTTTCACCGAGGACGAGATGACGGATCTGACCGCGAAGGAGCTGTGCGGCGGATGACCTCAGGACTCTGGGAACTCGTACTCAAGGGCGTCTGGGTCACGATCCAGCTGCTGGTCCTCAGCGCGCTGCTGGCGACGGCGGTCTCCTTCGTGGTGGGCGTCGCGCGCACCCACCGGCTGAAGTTCGTCCGCTTCCTCGCGGGCTTCTACACCGAGGTGTTCCGCGGTACCTCGGCACTGGTGATGATCTTCTGGGTGTTCTTCGTGCTGCCCCCGGCCTTCGGCTGGCAGCTGGTGCCGCTGTGGGCGGGCACGCTGGCCCTGGGCCTGACCTACGGCGCCTACGGTTCGGAGATCGTGCGCGGTGCGCTGGCCGCCGTCGATCCCGCCCAGCGCGAGGGCGGCATCGCGCTCAGCTTCACGCCCACCCAGCGGCTGCGGCTGATCCTGCTGCCGCAGGCGGTGCCGGAGATGATCCCGCCGTTCTCCAACCTGCTGATCGAGCTGCTCAAGGGCACCGCCCTGGTGTCCATCATGGGCATGGGCGATCTGGCGTTCAGCGGCAACCTGGTGCGCCTCGCGCTGCAGGAGAGCGCCGAGATCTACACGTACATCCTGGTGATCTACTTCGTGATCGCCTTCCTGCTCACCCGGGTCATGCGCGGTCTGGAGAAGAAGCTGAAGGCCGGGGTCGGCAGGACGCCGAAGCACGACCCGGACGTGGAGCTGAAGCGGGCCGAGACCACCAACGCGGGAGGTGCGGTCTGATGAAGTGGGACTGGAACGCGGTCTCCGAGTTCATGCCGTACTTCTGGGACGGTCTGCTGGTCACCCTGCAGATCCTGGTGTTCGGCTCACTGATCTCGTTCGTCCTCGGCCTGGTGTGGGCCCTGCTGATGCGGGTGCCGTCCCGCTGGGTGACCTGGCCGGTCGGCGCGGTGACGGAGTTCGTCCGCAACACCCCGCTGCTGGTGCAGCTGTTCTTCCTGTTCTACGTGCTGCCCGAGTGGGGCCTGACCTTCTCGGCGCTGGCCACGGGTGTCTTCGCCATCGGTCTGCACTACTCGACGTACACGATGCAGGTCTACCGCGCGGGCATCGAGGCCGTGCCGGTGGGCCAGTGGGAGGCGGCGACGGCACTGAACCTGCCGCTGCGCCGGACGTGGACCGCGGTGATCCTGCCGCAGGCCGTGCGCAGGGTCGTGCCCGCGCTCGGCAACTACGTCATCTCGATGCTGAAGGACACGCCCCTGCTGATGGCGATCACCGTGCTGGAGATGCTCGGTGAGGCGCGCCTCTTCGCCCAGCAGCACTTCCAGTTCACCGAGCCCCTGACGGTGATCGGCATCGCCTTCATCGTCATCTCCTACCTGGCCTCCCTTGCCCTGCGAGCCCTGGAGCGACGCCTTGTCCACTGAACACACCCCCACGTCCGACACCGGTGTCGGTGCCGGTGTCAGCACCGGGAAGACCCCCGCGGGCGTCGGCCGGTCCAACGGCAACGAGCTGATCCGGCTGGAGCGGGTCACCAAGCGGTTCGGTCACCACACGGTCCTCGACAACCTGGACTTCTCCGTGGACGCCGGCAAGCACGTCACCCTGATCGGGCCGTCCGGGTCGGGCAAGACCACGATCCTGCGCCTGCTGATGACCCTGCTGAAGCCCGACGAGGGCACGGTCACCGTCGACGGGGACCAGCTGTACCCCGCACCCGAGAAGCAGGTCCGCGAGATCCGCAAGAAGATCGGCATGGTCTTCCAGCAGTTCAACCTGTTCCCGAACATGACGGTGCTGCGGAACATCACCGAGGCCCCGGTCACCGTGCTCGGCATGTCGAAGGACGAGGCCGAGGAGCGGGCGCGGGAGCTGCTGGAGATGGTCGGGCTGACCGAGCACGTCGACAAGCACCCCGCGCAGCTGTCCGGCGGTCAGCAGCAGCGGGTGGCGATCGCGCGGGCGCTGGCCATGCGGCCGCAGGTGCTGCTGCTGGACGAGGTGACCTCGGCGCTGGACCCGGAGCTGGTCGCGGGTGTCCTGGACGTGCTGCGGGACATCGCCCGCTCCACCGACATCACCATGCTCTGCGTCACCCACGAGATGAACTTCGCCCGGGACATCTCCGACCGCGTCCTGATGTTCGACTCGGGCCGGATCATCGAGGCCGGCGCCCCGGAGAAGATCTTCAGCGAGCCGGAGCACGACCGCACCCGGGAGTTCCTCAGCGCGGTCCTGTGATGACGGGGCGTGTTCGGGGGAGGGCTCCGGAACGTCCGAGGTGGACGCACCGGGGCATTCCTCTGGCATATGCCCGAGGACCGGTTCCGCAGTTGGGAAGGCCGCGATCTCGTCAACACTCTCTCCTGGACAGCCGCTTGACGGCTATCGTGGAAGGGATTCGCTGACCGGATTGCGGCCCCAGGTCCTGTCGTCACCTTCCCGCCCGCCGGGCGGGCGGGAAGGTGACGACAGGACCTACAAGCGAGCGCAGGGGGAAACACCGTGGCGCTGAAGCACAAGCCGACCGCTCCGTACCACTCGGTCCAGGACGCCCTGCGCGTCCTGGACACGGTGTCGCGGCACACCACCGGGATCACCGGCACCCAACTCGCCCGCGAGAGCGGCCTGGGCCGGGAGCGACTGACCACGCTCCTGCCCATGCTGTGTCGCGAGGCCTACGTCGAACAGGGCGCCGACGGCGCGTACGTCGCCGGGGAGGCGTTCGCCCGCCTCTGCTCGGCCCAGGAACAGGAACACGAGGAGGCCCTGCACGACAAGCTCCAGCGCACCCTGGACCGGCTCCGCGACTCCGTCGGAGCCGCCGTCTACATGAGCCGGTACGTGGACGGCGAGGTCAAGGTCACCCAGTACGCCGACGGGCCGGCCACCCCGAAGGTCAACGAGTGGGTCGACTTCCGTGACGCGGCGCACGCCACCGCGCTCGGCAAGAGCCTGCTGTCCCAGCTCGACCACAACGGCCGGCGCGAGCACCTCGACCGGCACCGGACGGTCCGGCTCACCTCGCGCACCGTCACCAGCGACCGGCTGCTGCTCTCCCAGCTGGCGGCGCACCCGCCCACGGTGCCGGTCCTGGACCTCCAGGAGTACGCGATCGGCACGGTCTGCGCGGCCGTCCCGATCACCGCCGGTTCCTCGGTGGGCTGCCTGGCCCTGTCCCTGCCCGTCGAACACGCCCACCGTCTGCGCCACGCCGCCGACGCCCTCAACCGCAACGCGGCGCCGGTCCTGCTGTCGATGGCGATCTGAGGCCTCCGGTCCGGCAGTCCCGGGGGTGCTCCGGCCACGGCCACGGCGGGCGCCGCCGTGGCCGGAGCACCCCCGGGACCGGGTATTATTTTCGAGTCGCCGGTCGCGGGAAGCGGACGGCGGGAGTCATGCGCCGCTAGCTCAGTTGGTTAGAGCAGCTGACTCTTAATCAGCGGGTCCGGGGTTCGAGTCCCTGGCGGCGCACGGTGAAGGGCCTCTCGCACCAGCGGGAGGCCCTTCGACGTGTCCGGCGCCGCACCCCGGGAGGCGACCCCGGAAGGTGCTGTCAGAAGGTGACGTCCGAGCAGGCGTAGAACGCGTTGCCCGTGTCGGCGACCGACCACACCGCGAGGATGACGTGGCGCCCGCTCAGCCCGGACGGCAGGGTGCCGCTGTGCGAGAGGGTCTGCGGCGGGCGCTGCCCGTTGTAGGGCACCTTCAGGAACGGGGTGAGGTTGAGGTCGGACCGGGCCAGGTTGTGGTTCTGGTTCCAGCCTGGCTTGGTGATGTAGTACGAGAAGTCGCTGGTGGCGTGCATGGCCGTGAACTGCCACCGGAAGGTGTAGTTCTGGCCGCCCGTCACCCTGGTCGTCGGCCAGGCGCCGCCCGAGGGCGTCTTCGGGCTGTCGAGCTGGGCGAACCGCGTGTTGTTGGCCGAACAGAGCCGGCCGTCCGCGGCGCCGGAGCCGGGGAAGCCCTTGGGGCCCTCGACGCTCTGCGGCTCCCACTGGATGTCGCCGCAGTTCGTCACACTGCCGTTCTGGCAGAGCTTCTGCCTGCTGATGGGCAGATCGGTGTAGCCGTGGCTGCTGGCACCGCCGGAGGAGAGCACGAACGCTCCGGTCGTGGCCAGTCCTACCGCGGCTGCGTACAGCTTGGTCCGTGTGCGCATGCTGCCGCTCCTGGAGAACGTGGGGGAGTTTCACTGAGCTGTGCAGGTAGGTCTAGACCAAGTCTCAGATTATGACCGCGGATTGAGCATGTCCATACCAATAGCGGAACCGATTCCGCCTCCCCGCCCACCGGCCCGTCCGCCGCCCTACGGCCCCGCCTCCCCCCGTCCCGCGCAGAACGCCACCGTCAGGTCTTTCACCAGCATCTTGCGCTCGTAGTCGTCCAGCTCCACCAGCCCCCGCGTGGTCAGCCGGGTCACCGTGTCCTCCACCGAGTCCACGACCGAGGTGAGCACGCTCGCCCGGTGCTGGGCGTCCAGCGTGGCGATCCGGCGCCGGTGCATGACGGCGGCCACCTCGGGGGCGTACTCCACCCGGACCGGGCGCACCGAGAACACCTCGATCCCGACGGGCGCGGCGTCCGCCGCCACCAGCCGGGTCAGCGCGTCCTGCACCGTGTCCGGCGAGCCCCGCACCGCGCCCGGCGCCTCCATCGGGACCCGGAGCAGCGCCGCCTCGACGCACTCGCGCACATAGGTCTCGTGGTCCTCCACGCCCAGCGTCGCCCGCACGGTGTCCCGCACCCGCCACACCACCAGGACCACCACCCGCAGCGCCACCCCGCTGTGGTCGGCCGCCTGCATCGGCTCGCTGCGCCAGTGCCGCAGCCGCACATCGACCCGGCGGCGCAGCAGCAGCGGGTTCACCCACAGCAGACCGGTCCGCCGGACGCTCCCCCGGTAACGGCCGAACAGGCCGAGCACCCAGGCCCGCCCGGTCCGGCCGCGCGCCAGCCCGCCGAACCCGAACAGGCCGAGGGCCCCGGCAGCCGCGTACCCCGCCCACTGGGCGGGCCCGAGCCCGGTGGCTCCCGGGTGCTCCGGGAGTCCGAGGGCAACGGCCACCAGGGGTGGCAGTACGCCCGCCCACCAGGACGTGGCCACGCACCCGGCCGCCCCGCACATCCCGGCGAGCACCCCCGCGCCGCCGGGCAGCACCCGGGCCGGCCGCTCCACCAGCTCGGGGTCGACCGGTGGCAGGGGCAGGGGCCGTTCGGCGACCGGGCGGCCGAGCCGCGGCCGCTCCCCCGTCCCCTGTCGGCTTCCCACCACCATGGGACGCAGCCGCACCGGCACCGGGTCGGGCCCGTCGCGGAAGAGCAGATGGACGGGGATCTCGGTGGTGGTCTCGTTGCGGATGACCCGGCCGGGCCGGCCCTTCGCCGGGCCCCCGGCTTCGGAGGAAGGCGATCTGGGGGCGGGCGGTTCGACGACGGGCAGTTCGCAGGTGGGTGGTCCAGGGACGGGCAGTTCGCAGGTGGGCGATTCGGGGACGGGTGATTCGGGGGTGTCGGGAGTGATCGTGGTCATGCGTGCCTCCAGCCTCCGCGCCAGATGCGTCACCTCGGAAGGACCCTGCGGGCCGTGACGGAGCCCGCAGGGGTGGGTCGCGGCGAGCGACCCTCGGACTACGAGAAGAGCCGCCGCCAGGTCTCCGGCCCCGGCAGGCCGTCCGCGGCACCGCCGCGCCAGCCCTGGGCGCGCTGGAACTCCTCGACGTTGCGCCGGTCCGCCTCGCTCCAGCGCGGGCCCGGCCCCGTGACGTAGTGGCGGCCGAACCCCTTCCGCACCAGCTGCCGCCCCAGCCGGGTGACCTGGCCGCCGACCGCGCCCGGCCGGAACGCCGCCCGGCCCGGGTAGCCCGGCACCCCGTGCGCGTCCTCGGCGGCCGGGATGTTCCTGCCCCCGCCGGTCAGCAGCAGTTCCCAGGTCAGCGGCCCCGGCAGGCCGTCCGCCGCGGCCCCCTGCCAGCCCTGCGCCTGCTGGAACGCCCGGATCGCCGCGCGGTCCGTGTCCGTCCAGCGCGGTCCGGGGCCGGTGGCGTAGAAACGGGCGCCACCGCGCTCGACGAGCAGGCGGCCGAGCTCGGTGACGTGCGGGTTGTCCGCGCCGGGGCCGAAGTGGGCCACTCCGGGAAACGGTGTCCGGGCCTGCGCTGCCGCGCCCGCGCCCTCGGCCCTCGCCGTACCGTCGGTCACGCCCTTGTACCGGTACGGGACGTAGCCCGCGGAGTTGTTCCAGTAGGCGTACGGGGTGGTCCGTCGGAGGGTGTTCGGGGGGGTCTGCTCGTAGGCCACGTACGTGGTGCGCGCGCCGTCCGTCCAGCCGCCGAAGAGGACGACGTGGGATCCGCCGTAGGGATCGGACGCGTTGTGGAAGAGCAGCACGTCCCCCGGCTGGAGTTCGTCCTTGCCGATCCGCTCCGCGTACTGCCCGAGGCTGCCGGTCCATTCGTTTCCGGGCAGGTTCCAGGCCATCGAGACATAGCCCGAACAGTCCTGCCGGTATCCGTCGGACCAGAACGCGCTCACGCTGTAAGGGACTTTCCGGTCGACCCATTTCCTGGCCCGTTCGATGATGTCCGTGCGGCTGATCGCGCGCGAGGTCGTCGGGATCGAGGGGTCCGCGGGATCGGCGGGCCGGCCGGCGGGACCGTACAGCGGAGCCCTCGGACCCTGCGGGGTGGCGGGCTCGTCACCTGCGGGGACACCCGGGGCGCCGGGCCGCTCGGCGGTGTGGGGTGCGGCCAGGGCGGGGGCGGCCTGCGCGGCGACCACCGCCGAGGCCGCGGCGGCCACCACGAGCGGGCGGAACGCCGCCGGGTGGCCGACCGAGCCGTCGGCCGGCGCGTACGCGAGGACGCGCCGCCGGTGCACACAGCCGGGGCAGCCGCAGTCGCCCGCGGGCTCGAACTCCTCGAACACCGGGGGCTGCATGCGATCCCCCTCACACGTCCCGCCGCACGTCCCGCCGCACGACCGGTCACACATCCGGCCACACGTCCGGTGAAATACCTCACGTCTGTGCACGAAGGTCAGCTTCTCAACTGCGCCCGGAGCGCGCACTCTGACGCCTCGAAAGATGGACGCGCCATGGGCCCAGGTGGCGGACCTCGCCCGCCCCGGGCCCGGGGACGAGGCCGCGCGGGACCGCGCGGGACCACGCCGGGACGGAGGTGGAGGTCGGGAGCACCCCGTCCGGTCCGGTAGAGTTGTCGCGTCAGTGAGCGCCGCTAGCTCAGTTGGTTAGAGCAGCTGACTCTTAATCAGCGGGTCCGGGGTTCGAGTCCCTGGCGGCGCACCGACACGGCGGGCCCCTCGCGATCGAGGGGCCCGCCGCTTTTGGCCGGATCCCCTCTCGCGCCCGCCGAGGGGCCTGTCTTGAACAGAACGCCCTCACCACACGTATGGAACCCCTGGAACCACGGGGGGAACAGGCCCCCCGCCAGACCTCCTCAGACGCCACAATGGGCGCGTACGACCGGCGAACACCCGTTTTCACACCTTGCGATCATGATGGACACGGTACAACCTGGGTTCTTCATCATGCCGCGCATTCGCGGCTGTTGGGGCGGCGGGAGACCGGTTGCGGACGGTACGGGGTGAGAGGTCCCGTTTCACGGAGCACCGCCGACGAGGGCATCATGCAACCGAAAGAACGCCACGCCGTGTCTATATGGTGTGGGTGCCGTGGTGACAGCGGGACACCTCTGACACCACTGACACGCCTGGGACGGTCGAGGGGGACCGGACACGGGTGGCAGCAAGCGACGAAACACACGGCGAGGCCGTGTGTGGGGGGATGATTCATGACGTCGACGCCGACGGGCGCCCAAGGGGACAACGATCCGTCCCAGACCACCCAGCTCAGAGTGCCTGCACACCGGACCGGAAACACGGGCGCCTTCCGACGGATCAAGAAGACGCTGCCGAGATACGACTACGAGCACTACAGCCGGCTCTCGGGCCCCCTCACCCAGCCTGATCCGAACAAGCCCTACACAGTCCAGTACCGCTCGCTGATCTCGCAGGAGCCGCACCGCATCCGCATCGCGCTGATGCTGGTCGCGGCCCCGCTGCTGTCGGTGGTGCTGCTGGTGTGGCTGCTGCAGCCCGCGCACTGGACGGAGCGGGACTACCCGGCGTTCGACTGGCTGCCCGCCCTCGACATGGTGATGCTCGTCTCGATCGGCCTGATCGAGCTCTTCCGCTGCATGAACGTGCTGTCGAACGCGCACGCCACGCTGGTCGCCCGCGACCCGATCCCGGTGGTGCCGGAGACCGGCACCCGGGTCGCCTTCCTCACCTCCTTCGTGCCCGGCAAGGAGCCGCTGGAGATGGTGACGAAGACCCTGGAGGCGGCGGTGAAGATCCGCCACCGGGGCACCATGCACGTCTGGCTGCTCGACGAGGGCGACGACCCCGAGGTGAAAGAGGTGTGCGCCCGGCTCGGTGTGCACCACTTCTCCCGCAAGGGCGTCGCGAAGTGGAACCAGAAGAAGGGCCCGCACCGCGCCAAGACCAAGCACGGCAACTACAACGCCTGGCTGGACGCGCACGGCGACGACTACGAGTACTTCGCCTCGGTGGACACCGACCACATCCCGCTGCCGAACTACCTGGAGCGGATGCTCGGCTTCTTCCGCGACCCGGACGTCGGTTTCGTCATCGGCCCGCAGGTCTACGGCAACTACGACAACTTCGTCACCAAGGCCGCCGAGTCGCAGCAGTTCCTCTTCCACGCGCTGATCCAGCGGGCCGGCAACCGCTACGGCTCACCGATGTTCGTGGGCACCTCCAACGCCGTACGCATCAAGGCGCTCCAGCAGATCGGCGGTCTGTACGACTCGATCACCGAGGACATGGCGACCGGCTTCGAGATGCACCGCCACAAGAACCCGGCGACGGGCAAGAAGTGGCGCTCGGTCTACACCCCGGACGTGCTCGCGGTCGGTGAGGGCCCCAACGCCTGGACGGACTTCTTCACCCAGCAGATGCGCTGGTCGCGCGGTACGTACGAGACGATCATCGGACAGTACTGGAAGGGCTTCTACTCGCTCCCGCCGAGCAAGCTCTTCAACTACACCATGATGATCATCTTCTACCCGATGTCGGCTCTGAACTGGATTTTGGCGGCGCTGAGCTGTGCGCTGTTCCTGGGCCTGGGCGCCTCGGGTGTGAACATCGATCCCGCGGTCTGGCTGATGCTCTACGGCAACGCCTCCGCGCTGCAGATCGGCCTCTACATCTGGAACCGCCGCCACAACGTCTCCCCGCACGAGCCGGAGGGCTCCGGCGGTGTGGCCGGCATGGTGATGTCCGCGCTGTCGGCGCCGCTCTACGCGAAGGCACTGATCGACTCCGTGCTGCGCAGGAAGAGCAAGTTCGTGGTCACCCCGAAGGGCGACTCGGCCAGCCCGGACACCTGGTTCGGAACCTTCCGGTACCACTGGTACTTCATCCTGATCTTCGGTGGCTCCATCACCGCCGGATTCGTCTACGGACACTCGCACCCGGCCATGATCATCTGGGCGACGTTCGCCCTGCTCATCACGGCCGCGCCCATGTTCGCCTGGCGCCACGGCATGCGCCAGGACAGGAAGAAGCCCGGCGCGCACGCCGCGGGCCAGGCACAGGACTCCGCACCGGACCCCCGGACGCAGCAGCTGCCGCAGATGCCGCAGCAGCAGCACGGGCACCACGCGCCCCACGCCCCGCAGGACCGGCCCGGCTGGGCCGGCGCCCACGGCGGACCGGGAGGAGCAGGGGGACCGGGCGGACCAGGAGGTACCGGGGGCTCTCACCCCGGTGACGACCAGACGATGCAGATCGCCCTGGGTGGACTTGGGGGACGTAAGGAATGAACGACCGTGCAGGCCGCCGTCGCGCCCGTCGGATCGCGATAGGCACGACGGTGGTGCTCGCGCTGGCCGGAATGAACGGGCCCTGGCTGTACCGCTTCGGGACCGAGAAATACCACCAGTACAAGATCAACAAGCCGGAGTACAAGGCGGAGAACGGCCGCTGGGAGATCGTCGAGTTCCCGGAGGAGTACCGCCAGAACACCATCCACGCGGCGCTGCTGCACACCGGCAAGGTGCTGCTCGTCGCGGGCTCCGGCAACAACAAGGACAACTTCGACGCCAAGAAGTACGACACGCGGATCTGGGACCCGGTCAAGAAGACCATCAAGAAGGTGCCGACGCCGAGCGACCTGTTCTGCACCGGCCACACCCAGCTCGCCAACGGCAACCTGCTGATCGCCGGCGGCACCAAGCGGTACGAGAAGCTCAAGGGTGACGTGACGAAGGCGGGCGGCCTGATGGTCGTCCACAACGAGAACCCGGACAAGCCGATCACCCTGCCGGCGGGCACCAGGTTCGTCGGCAAGGACAACGGCAAGACCTTCGTCTCGAAGGACCCGGTGCTCGTCCCGCGCGCCAAGAAGAACTTCGACAAGGCGACCGGCGAGTTCCTGGGCAACACCCCGGGCTACGGCCGCACCTACGTCGAGGCGCAGAAGGAGGGTGCCAAGTACGAGACCGGCACCCAGGACAACTACACCGTGCAGGGTCTGAGCGGCGAGGACGCGCAGAACACGTACGGCATCGCCGAGAAGCTCGCCCTGGACAAGAAGGACTTCCAGGGGATCGACGACGCCTTCGAGTTCGACCCGGTGGCGGAGAAGTACATCAAGGTCGACCCGATGAAGGAGGCCCGCTGGTACCCGACGCTCACCACCCTGAGCGACGGCAAGATCCTCAGCGTCTCCGGCCTCGACGACATCGGCCAGCTGGTCCCGGGCAAGAACGAGGTCTACGACCCCGAGACCAAGAAGTGGACCTACACGGACAAGGTCCGCCAGTTCCCGACCTACCCGGCGCTGTTCCTGATGCAGAACAGCAAGGTCTTCTACTCGGGTTCGAACGCGGGGTACGGACCGGCCGACGAGGGCCGTGAGCCGGGCATCTGGGACGTGGAGACCAACAAGTTCGACAAGATCCCCGGGCTGAGCGACCCCGACATGATGGAGACGTCCGGCACGGTGCTGCTGCCGCCGGCCCAGGACGAGAAGTACATGGTGATCGGCGGCGGCGGCGTCGGCGAGTCCAAGCTGGCCAGTGAGAAGACCCGGATCGTCGACCTCAAGGCCGACGAACCGCGCTTCGTGGACGGCCCCTCGCTGGACAAGGGAACCCGCTACCCGCAGTACTCGATCCTGCCCGACGACAACATCCTGGTCTCGGGCGGCTCGGAGGACTACCGGGGCCGCGGCGAGTCCAACATCCTCGAGGCGCGGATCTACGACACGGCGGAGAACGAGTTCAAGCGCGTCGCCGATCCGCTGGTGGGCCGCAACTACCACGCCGGCTCGATCCTGCTGCCCGACGGCCGCGTGATGTTCTTCGGCTCGGACTCGCTCTACGGCGACAAGGCCAACACCAAGCCCGGCACGTTCGAACAGCGCATCGAGATCTACACACCGCCGTACCTGTACGGCGAGACCGGGCAGCCCGACCTGACGGGCGGCCCGAAGACCGTCGAGCGCGGCGGCTCCGCCACGTTCACCTCGAAGGACGCCGGGTCGATCAAGAACGTCCGGCTGATCCGGCCGAGCGCCTCGACCCATGTCACCGACATCGACCAGCGCTCCATCGCCCTGGACTTCGAGGCCGACGGCGACAAGCTGAAGGTGACGGTCCCGGGGAGCCGGAACCTGGTCCAGGCGGGCTGGTACATGCTGTTCGCCACCAACGCGGACGGCACCCCCAGCAAGGCGCAGTGGGTACAGGTGCCCTGACGCCAGGCAGATGAGAGAAGGGGCGTCCTCCACGGCGGAGGACGCCCCTTCTTCCTTCTGTCCCTGGTCGTCGCCACGCAGGCCGTCGCTACGTGGTGCGTCGCTCCGTACGCCGTGACGTGGTCAGTCGCCGTCGCCCTTGCCCTCGTCGGCCTCGGCGAGCTTCACCGCGTAGTCCTCCCACCACGCACCGGCCTTCGGACCGCCCTTGCACTCGCCGTCCGACTCGCCGGGCCGCTTCACCCACAGATACGCGTCCACCAGCGGGTCCGCGGTCTCGGTCGTCGGGGTCTCGCCGAGGGCGCGGCCGGGCGGGTTGCACCAGCGCTCGTCCGCATCGCCCTGCGTGTAGGGGCCGTTGCCGTTGCGGCTGGTGTCGATCACGAAGGGCTTGCCGCCGACCTTGGCGGAGAGCTTCTTGCCGTAGGCGATGGAGTCCTCGGTGGAGTAGAAGTTGGAAACGTTCACCGAGAAGCCGTCGGCCCGGTCGATGCCCGCCCACTTCAGCGGCTCGAAGATCTGGTCGGGGTCGCCCCAGCCGGCGTTGCCCGCGTCCAGGTACACCGTGGTGTTCTTCAGGCTCTTGAGCTTGTCGACGGCACCGTTGAGGACGTCGTAGCGCTCCTCGTGGAACTTCTCCGGCGTGCAGCCGTCGACCAGGTGGAGCACCGCGTCGGGCTCCAGGATCACGGTCGCCGCGCGGTCCCCGATGCCCTTGGCCACACCGTCGATGAAGGAGCGGTAGGCGTCGCCGTCGGCGGCACCGCCCTGCGAGTACTGGCCGCAGTCCCGGTGCGGGATGTTGTAGAGGACGAGCAGCGCGGTACGGCCCGCCTTGTCGGCGGCCTCGGTGAAGCCGCGGGTCTGCTCCTCCGGGTTCTCCGGGCTGATCCATTCGGCGGTGGGCTGCTCCGCGATCTTGCGGATCTGCTCGGCCTCCGCCTTCTTGCCGTCCTGTTCCAGGCCGGCCATCTGCTGTGCGGCGTTGCCCTCCGGGTTGACCCAGAAGGGGCTGGCGCCCTTCGGCTGCTGCGTGATCGCCGCGTCGGCCCCCTTGCCGGACCCGTCCCCCTCGTCGTCACCGGAGGAACAGCCCGTGATCAGCAGCGCCGCCCCCAGTACCGCTGCCGACGCCCGCCTCCCGGCGAACGCCCCGACCCCCCTGCTGCCGTACATCCAACCCCCCTTGGGTGCACTTGTTCCAAGCCTTCCGAGCCCCAATCCTGACATACACCCCGCGTCACCCATGAGGCCGAGCCCTTCTTGTCCGCGACCCGTTACAGCCCGGTGTACGGCCGGCCGGACGGACGGGCAGGGAGGGAGCCGGCGTCAGGTGGTGGTGTCCGTCAGGCAGGCCGAGACGATCACGTTGGCCGCGTAGCGGTGGCGTGCCGCGTCGTAGGGGCCGCCGCAGGTGACGAGGCGCAGTGCGGCCCGGCCGGAGAGGCGGGGGCCGTAGGCCTGCCGGGCGTCGAAGTCGTCGCGGGGGAGGACCTGCGCGTCCTCGACGGTGAACTCGGCGACCTCGGCGTCCGCGCGGACCACCCGGATCTTCTGGCCGGGCCGCAGCGTACTGACCTCGTAGAACACGGCGGGCCGGGTCTCGGTGTCGATGTGCCCCACCACCAGCGCGGTGCCGGACGCCCCGGGCGTCACCCCGTCCGCGTACCAGCCGACCGTGCCCGGCCGGTCGAACGGCGGCGGGTCGAGCGCGCCCCGCTCGTCCAGGCCGCGGGCCACCACCGGCGCCCGCACGTCCAGGCCGGGTATGTCCAGGCGCCGTGGCGGCGCCTCGCCCAGCGGCCGGTGGGTGGGCGGGAGCTCCGCCCGGGGCGGACGGCCGACCGCCGCCATGTCACCCGTGGCGGGTCCGGATACGCCGGGGAGCAGGTCGGTTCCCTCGCGGCCCCACAGCCAGAAGCCGAGCAGCAGGACCACCCAGGCCACCCCGGGGAGCAGCCGCCCGACACCGGACGGGCTCTGGTTCTGATGGTGATCGGTCATCGTCGGCCTCAGCGCGTTCCGCGGTCCCGCCGGACGCGGCTGCGTACGACGGCCGCCGTCGCGGCGGCAGCGGCGAGGAACAGTCCGGCCACCGTCTGCACCGTGCCCGGTCCCTCCACGGACTCGTCGGCGGCGGCGACGGTCCGGGCGGCTCCCCCGCCGCCCGCGTCCACGGGGGCCACGGGCGAGGCGGCGGGGGAAGAAGCGAGGGCTACGGTGAGCCGGACCTCGGAGACGAACGCCGAGGACACCGCGGCCGCGGTCCGCTCGGCACACTCGGCCACCTCGAGGGTGACATCGGTATCGGGGGCCGGGGTCGCCGACACCCCGTCCGCGGCGTACGCGGCCGGGGTGAGCGCGGCGGCCTCCAGGACTCCGGTACAGAGAGCGAGTCGCACAGAACCCATCGTGCACCTCCAGACACCGGGAGCGTGCCCCGCCGGGCAGGGCACCGCATCCGCAGGGATGCGGTGCTGCGCCGTACGGGTGACATCGGGGCCTGCGGGGTTTTGCCTGGGTCAGTCAGACGAGGTCGACGAGGTCCGCGATGGAGTCCAGGACCTGGGACGGCCGGTACGGGAAGTTCTCGACCTGCTCGGGCCGGGTCAGGCCGGTGAGCACCAGGAACGTCCTCATTCCGGCCTCCATGCCGGCCAGTACGTCGGTGTCCATGCGGTCGCCGATCATGGCGCTGGTCTCGGAGTGGGCGCCGAGGGTGTTCAGTCCGGTGCGCATCATCAGCGGGTTCGGCTTGCCCGCGAAGTACGGCTGCCGGCCCGTCGCCTTGGTGATCAGCGCCGCCACCGCGCCGGTCGCCGGGAGCGGGCCCTCGGCGGAGGGGCCGGTCTCGTCGGGGTTCGTGCAGATGAAACGGGCGCCGTCGTTGATCAGCCGTACCGCCTTCGTCATGGCCTCGAAGGAGTAGGTCCGGGTTTCCCCGAGGACCACGTAGTCGGGTTCGTGGTCGGTGAGGATGTAGCCGATGTCGTGCAGCGCGGTGGTCAGACCGGCCTCGCCGAGGACGTACGCCGAGCCGCTGGGACGCTGGTCGTCCAGGAACTGGGCGGTGGCGAGCGCCGAGGTCCAGATGTTCTCGATCGGAACGTCCAGGCCCATGCGGCGCAGCCGGGCGTGCAGGTCGCGCGGGGTGTAGATCGAGTTGTTGGTGAGCACCAGGAAGGGTTTTCCGGACTCACGCAGCTTCTTGATGAAGGCGTCGGCCCCCGGGATCGGCACTCCCTCGTGGATGAGCACCCCGTCCATGTCGGTGAGCCACGATTCGATCGGCTTGCGGTCTGCCATGTGCGAGCTCTCCTGCCGTACGTGGTCCTTCCTGCCTGCCCCAGCCTAGACATGCCCGGATCTTGTGGGAACGCCCGGTGGGGCACGGCTCGAGGACACCCGGGGTGCTCCGCCGCTCCCCGGCCCGCCGGTTCGGATCGTTCGGAGCTCTCAGCGGCGACGACGGGCCTGCGTTGCCGTCAGTCCCCCGGTGAGCAGTGCCACCGCGGCGACGGTCAGGAGCTTTCCGGTGGCGTCGATACCGGTACGGGCGAGCTCGTCGGGGTCGGTGTCACCGGCTTCCTTGCCGGGCGCCGGCTCGATCCGGAACCGGTAGTCGTCCGACTGCCCGACCCAGTCGCCGTCGTCCCCCTGCCGCTGGACGACGGCGGCCTGGGCGACGACCTCGCCCGCCGCGGCGTCGGACGTGAGCGCGAGCCGTACCTTCACGGTGAGGGTCCGGCCGGCCTCGACGGCGAACCCCTCGAAGCCCGCCTGCTCGTCGACGAAGGCACCGACGAGTTCGTCCTCGTCGGTGGTCTCGAAGTGGACGGGGTGCGGCTGTTCCCGGTCCGGTGCGTAGAACTCCAGCACCGGCTGCGAGGCCCGCAACTCCCGTTTGTCGTCGACGAGTACGACGACCGGGTGGATGCCGCCGCAGAAGCGGTCGGTGGTGTTGGTCAGCTCCAGGTACCAGGTGCCGTAGCCACCGCCGGCCGGGTAGGTGTCCGGGCCGCCGCGGATACGGGCGGTGAGGGGGAAGTCGACGTCGCTCTCGGTGGCGCAGGCGGGCGGCGGTGCTTCCGTCCGGGCGTGGGCCGCGGTGGGAAGGACGGCGGCCAGCACCGCCAGGAAGAGGGACGCGGGCGTGCGGATTCGCATACCGTATGACCTTGCCGGTCGGCGGGCGGGCAGCACGGCGACATCCCCGAACACCCCCGCACGGCCCCATGGTTCCCCCCGCTCGGAGCAGTGCACCGGCCCCGCCCCCTGCTTTCCGGTCAGCCGTCGCCCCGTCCGAACACCGGCGCCAGGACCGACTGGGCCGCCCCCTCGGCGACCCCGCCCCCGCCGCCGGAGGCGACCCGTACCGGCACGGCCGTGTCGCCCGTCCGCCGGGCCCGCGTGTCCAGCACCGCGCGTACGCCCCGCGCGAACGCCTCCGGGGCGGCCTCGATCGTGCGGCCGCCGAGCAGGACGCGGTCGATGTCGAGCAGGCCCACCAGGTTCGCCGCGCCGACGCCCAGCACCCGCGCCGCCTCGTCCGTGTCGCCCCGTGCCACGGCGGCCAGGCACAGCGCCTCGATGCAGCCGCGGTCGCCGCAGCCGCAGCGCGGCCCGTCCAACTGGACGACCTGGTGTCCGAATTCCCCCGCCCCGGTGCGCGGTCCCCGGTGCACGCTGCCGCCGATCACCAGCCCGGCCCCGAGTCCCGTACCGAGGTGCAGGTAGGCGAAGGAGCCGCCCTCGCCGTCGACGGCCAGGCCCAGCGCCGCCGCGTTGGTGTCCTTGTCGACGACGACCGGCACGCCGAGCCGTTCCGACAGCGCGTCCCGCAGGGGGTACCCGTCCCACTCGGGGAACCCGGTCACCCGGTGCAGCACGCCCCGGGCGTGGTCGAGCGGCCCCGGCAGGGCGATCCCGACACCCAGCAGGGCGGGCCGGGACGGCACGCGTACGCCGGTCCCGTCCCCGGCGGCCCTGTTCCCACCGGTCCCGCCGGTCCCGCCGGTCCCGTCGCCCCCGGCGGTCCACAGCCCCTCGACGACTCCGGCCACCCCCGCCAGTACCGCCTCCGCCCCCGCGCCCAGGTCCAGGGGGGCGCTCCGCTCCCCCACGACCGTCCCGTCGAGGTCGACCAGGACGGCCCGCAGTTCGTCCCGGTCCAGGTGCACGCCCACCGCGTGCCCCGCCTCCGGCACCAGCCGCAGCACCGTCCGGGGCTTGCCCCCGGTGGACGCCCGGCGTCCCGCGTCCGCCGCGAGCCCCTCCGCCCGCAGCCGTGCGGTGATCTTGCTGACCGCCTGCGGGGTGAGGCCGGTCCGCTCGGCGAGTTCCAGCCGGCTGATGCCCTCGGCCCCGGCGGTCCGCAGCAGGTCGAGCACGAGCGCGGTGTTGTGGCTGCGCAGGGCGAGCAGATTGACCCCGCCCGTCCCGTCCCGCCTGCCGTCCCGCATACCGCCGTACGTCCTGTTCACCCGCTCATTCTCTCCCGTGCTTGCACTTTGGCAACAGCGTTGCGAAAGTAGGAGCATGACTGGCACTCCCCTCCGCGTCGGCCTCGTCGGCTACGGCCTCGCGGGCTCCGTGTTCCACGCCCCGCTGATCTCCGCGACCGAGGGCCTCGCGCTCGACACGGTGGTCACCTCGAACCCCGAGCGGCAGCAGCAGGCCCGCGCCGAGTTCCCGGACGTCCGCGTCGCGGCGACACCGGACGAGCTGTTCGAGCGCGCCGCCGAGCTGGACCTGATCGTCGTCGCGTCGCCGAACAGGACGCACGTCCCGCTCGCCACCACCGCGCTGGAGGCGGGTCTGCCGGTCGTCGTCGACAAGCCCGTCGCCGGCACGGCCGCCGAGGCCCGCGAGCTGGCGACGCTCGCCGAGGAGAGCGGCCTGCTCCTGTCCGTCTTCCAGAACCGCCGCTGGGACAACGACTTCCTCACCCTGCGCAAGCTGGTGTCCGAGGGCACACTCGGCGATGTGTACCGGTTCGAGTCCCGCTTCGAGCGCTGGCGTCCGCAGCTCAAGGGCGGCTGGCGCGAGTCCGGCGACCCCGCGGAGGTCGGCGGTCTGCTCTACGACCTCGGCAGCCACGTCGTCGACCAGGCGCTGGTCCTCTTCGGCCCGGTGGCCTCCGTGTACGCCGAGGTGGACGTCCGCCGCGAGGGCGCGCGCACCGACGACGACACCTTCATCGCCCTCACCCACGCGAACGGCGTCCGCTCCCACCTCTACGTCTCCGCGACCACGGCCCAGCTCGGCCCGCGCTTCCGCGTCCTGGGCTCGAAGGCGGGCTACGTCAAGCACGGCCTCGACCCCCAGGAGGCCGCCCTGCGCGACGGCCTGCGCCCCGGCACCGACGCCGGTGCCGACTGGGGCACCGAGCCGGAGGAGCTGTGGGGCCGCGTCGGTTCCGGGGAGTCCCCGGTGACCGGCGGCGGGCGCCCCGAGCCGACTCTGCCCGGCGACTACCCCGCCTACTACACGGCCGTGGCGAAGGCCCTCCGGGAGGGCGGCCCCCACCCGGTGACCGCGCGCGAGGCCGCCGCCGCCCTGGACGTCCTGGAGGCGGCCCGGCGCTCGGCCGACGAGAAAGTGACGGTGACCCTGTGACCCGGCCCGAACCCACCCCCGGCGAGGAGGAGCCGACCGTGGAAGCACCCGACACGGAAGAGCCGATCACCGAAGAGCCGAGCCTGGAGGAACTGGAGGCGCAGGAACGCCGCCTGGTCTTCCAGCGGTTCAGCCACGAGGACGCCTGGGAACTGGGCTCGTTCCTCGTCGACCTGGCCCGGGTGCGCGACGCCCCCGTCGCCATCGACATCCACCGCGCGGGCCAGCAGCTCTTCCACGCCGCCCTCCCCGGCTCCACCCCCGACAACGACGCCTGGATCGCCCGCAAGCGCCGGGTCGTCGAGCGGTACGGTTCCGCGTCGTACCTGGTGGGCGCCCGGCACCGGGCCAAGGGCACGACGTTCGAGGAGTCCTCGCGCCTGGACCCCGACACCTACGCGGCCCACGGCGGTTCGTTCCCGATCACCGTCGAGGGCGTCGGCGTGATCGGCGCGGTGACCGTCTCGGGCCTCCCCCAACTCCAGGACCACCAGCTCGTGGTGGAGGCACTGGAACACTTCCTGGCCGACTAGCCGTCCGGCGGATCATGCCGCAGACGCGGGGTCCGGCACGCACATCTGCCGCGTTGTCGTCACGCCCCCATGCTCGGCTTCGCTCGAGCGGAGGCACCCCCATCGCCCCCGCTCACCGGCGCTGATGAGGGCGCCGTCGCTTTCCTGCGACGTGATCCGCCGGACAGGCCCTGGTACTCCCGCGGCGTCCCGTCGATCTCCGTCCGCCCGAGGAGCCTCGGTGCCCGCAGACGCACCCGAGCGGCCCGCGAAGGGCCTGCGCACCCTGACACCGGAGTACGCGGGCCCCGTCCGGGAAGCCCCCCTCATCGGCGAGCTGGGCGTGGCCCTGCTGACTGTCCTCGGGCACACGAGGTGTGCACCCGAGGACATCGCCGCTTTGTCCGTACGCCTCGTCGTTCAGCCGGACGCGGTTGTCCAGGGGAAAAGGCAGGAAAGCGGCCTGCTGAGACGAGCGGAACACGTCGACGAAAAGGCGCATGGTGACTGTGTGTATTCACCCGGGTGGGTGACGTGAGGGGGCGCTGGGGTGCATGTGCGGGTGACATGAGGAGCGTTCGCACCCAGAAGGATGCGTCCTGGAAGGAGCATCTCGTGTCCCATCGCTCGATACGTACGCTCGTAGTGGGTCTGTGCGCGCTGGCCGCCACCGCCGCGCCGACGGCGCCGGCCCTGGCGCTGGCCGCCCCGACCGGAGGGCAACCGACGCCGCACACCGCCGGCCGGGCCCTGCAGGCACGGACCATCGCCGACCTGACCACCACCATGCAGGGCGAGGCCTACGCCCACGCCGCCTACAGCCTCTTCGCCGCCGAGGCCGACCGCCAGGGTCTCCCGGCCGTCGCCCACCTCTTCCGCACCACGGCGCAGACCGAGCTGAACGAACACCTGCACGAGGCGGCCACCCTCCTCGGCATGGTCGGCAGCGACGCCGCCAACCTGCGCCAGGCCATCGACGGCGAGACCTACGAGCACGAGATCATGTACCGCCGCTTCGCCGACCAGGCCCAGCAGGACGGGGACCTGAAGGCCGCGGAGCTCTTCCGCGAGCTCGCCGCGGACGAGGGCCGCCATCGCGACGCCTTCCGCACGGCCCTGACGGCCGTGACCACCGGCCACGGCGCCGTCCCGGCACCGATGAAGGCCGACGTGGTGTCGGTGCCCGCCGGACTGCCGAAGGTGAAGGCCGCCCGCACCAAGGCCAACCTGGACACCGCCCTGCACGGCGAGGCGCTCGCCCACGCCAAGTACATGCTCTTCGCCGCCCACGCCAAGCAGTCCGGCAACGCCGCGCTGGCCCGCCTGTGGGAGGGCACGGCCATGGTCGAACTGCGGGAGCACCTCGCCGGCGAGGCGGTGCTGGCCGGCCTGGTCCGCGCGACGAGGGACAACCTGGACAAGGCCATCACCGGGGAGCGCCACGAGGCGACCATGGTGTACCCGGGGTTCGCCGAGCGGGCCACCGCCGTCGGTGACACCACCGCCGCCCGCTTCTTCCGCGACACCGCCGCGGACGAGGCCCGACACGCCGCCGCCTTCCAGAAGGCGCTCGACCAGCTGCGCTGACCGCCCCACCCCCGGAGGGCCGCACGCATGACGCGAGGCGGTCCGGCCGATGCCTCGCCCAGGCCGGCCGGACCGCCTCCGGCGCGTCACCGCCCGGCGCCGGACCGGCTCGTCGAGAAACGGTCCTGCCAGGCCGCCTTCGCACCCGAGTCACCGATCCGGTACACCTGGATGACCGCGCCGACGGCCACGACCAGGGCGATCACCAGCACCACGACGCGCACCGGAACAGAAGAAGCCGTCCGTGCCACGGCGGACGCCCCGCCCCCGGCGGGACTGCCGGCCTCCCCGCTGCGGTCTCGTTCCCGGCGGAGGCCGCCGCGTCCGAGCAGCCAGACGGCGACCGTCAGCACGAACAGGGCGATCGCCCACGGAGTGAGACCGGACCCCATCTCGGCGTGCTCTTCCACCAGCGCGCTCTCCCGCACCCGTTCCTCCAGCCACTCGCCGGATTCGGTGGTCAGCACCACCAGGGCAAGAGTGACCAGCCCCATGACCGGCAGCACCCAGCTGAGCCTGCGCGCCGCCGAAAACCACAGCGCACAGACCACGAGCGCCAACGCCGTCAACGGGACCAGCACCGCTGCGCCGTGAACGAAGAGGGGATGGCTGGGGAGGCCGTTGATCAGCCCGACATCCACACGGTCTCCTCTCACGAGCAACAAGGGACATTCGCACGAAAATCTATCGTTTCAGCCATTGTGTGAAAGACGTGCCCCCGCGCGAGGTGGGCGGCGCATATGGAGCAGCGCCCGGCCACCCGGCCGGCCCTCATGGGCAGCCGACCGGCCGACGTCCCGGAGCCTCCCGCCCGCCCACACCCGCTCCTCGTCCTGGCGCCCCGGCCCTGACCAGGGTCGGGGCGTGTCACCGGTACAGGACGGCTCGCTCCACCACGCCCCACGCCGTACTGGTGGCGATGTACAGCGCGGCGGCCAGTGGTACCACGGCCACGGTGACCAGGGTGAAGAACGACATGAACGGCATCACCCTGGTCACCGCGCCCATCCCCGGCAGCTGCTCCACCGCGCCGCCCGTCCCCGACGCGCCAAAGCCCCCGGACAGCGCCGCGTTCGCCGCCATCGACCGCTTGGTGAGCCGGTAGCCGAAGAGGGCGACGACCGCGACGACGCCGAACAGTCCCGCGTACACGAGCCCCGGCCCTCCCCACGGGCCCCCGTCGCCCAGCGCGTCGGCCCAGCGTCCGCCCAGCGGCGCGGTGAACAGCTCATGGCCGAGCAGTCCGTTGGGCCGCCCGCCGACCGTGTCGCTCGAGAACAGGTGGTACAGCAGGAAGAACGCCGGCACCTGCAGCAGGCTCGGCAGGCACCCGGACAGCGGCGAGACCCGCTCCCGCGCGTGCAGGTCCCGTACGGCCTTCTGCAGTTTCTCCGGATTCCGACCGTGCTTGCGCCGCAACTCGGCGATCCTCGGCTGGAGTTCGGCCCTGGCCCGCTGGCCGCGCGCTGCGGCCCGGGACAGCGGGTGGACGAGGAGCCGTACGAACGCGGTGAACAGGACGATCGCGGCGGCCGCCGCGGAGAGGCCGAACAACGGCTGGAGCAGGTCGGCCAGTTGCTCGACCAGGCTGGCGAAGACGGACATGGGTGAGCCCTCCGGGGGTCTCGTCGTGCCGGGACGGAAGTACTGAACGGCGGCATGACGACCCGCGCAGGGTCACGCGTGGTGAGGAGAACCTGAACCGGACCCGAGGAGGCCGGTGCCCTACGCGGCGGTCGCCGGGAGGGCGTGCCCGGGTGCTCTGGGCCGGGTGCGCCCCCGGGCGTCGGGGTCGCGTTGCGGCAGGAAGGCGGTACGCCGGTCACGGTCGCGCAGGGCCGTACGCACCCGGGTGGGCGGCATGGGCGGCGCGCAGCGCGCGAGGACGACGGCGCACACGATGAGCGTGGCGGCGGCCACGGTGGTCGCGGCGAGCGCGACGGTGCCGGAAAGGCCCGACAGGCCTCCGGCGGCCGGCAGCACGAGCAGGACGACCTGGAGCAGAGGGAGCAGCGGAAGCGGCACGGCGAAGGCGGCACGCACGTCCAGCCACCCACGGTCCATTGACCGCCCCTCCCCTCATACCGGTCCGGTCCCGGCACCCTCTCAACGTCCGGCCCGGTACGACGGTTCCCCCTCGCACCGGGCCGCCTCACGATGCCGCCGTCACACGGTGAACCGGTGGTTCCCCGAGCCCACCTCGAAGACGGCGAAGCCGTTCTCCGCGCGCACGAAGGTTCCGTGGGTGTGCGTGACGCGGTCGGGGTCGTCCGTCGGGATCCACACCTCGGCGGTGGTGTTGGCCGGTACGCCGCACGACAGCCGGAAGCGGCCGGACCGTTGTTCCCAGGCGGTGGACACCGGGCCGTAGAGGGAGGTGAAGGTGGCCCGGGCGGAGGTGACCTCGCCGCCCGGGCGCGGGCGGATGACGATCTGCCGGTAGCCCGCCCGGCCCGGGGCGATGCCGGCGATGTTGGCGTACATCCACTCCCCCACGGAGCCGTAGGCGTAGTGGTTGAAGGAGTTCATGCCCGGGGTCTGGAAGCCGCCGTCGGGCCGGATGGAGTCCCAGCGCTCCCACATGGTGGTGGCTCCCTTGTCCATCTGGAAACCCCAGCTCGGGTAGGTGCGCCGGTGCAGCAGCCGGTAGGCGACCTCGGTGTGGCCGGTGTCGGTGAGGACGGGCAGCAGGAGCGGGGTGCCGAGGAATCCGGTCGACAGGTGCCAGTCCCTGGCTTCGAGGAGGGCGACGAGCCGGTCGGCGGCGGCCTCGCGCAGGGCGTCCGGGACCAGGTGCATGGCCAGGGCGAGGACGTAGGCGGTCTGGGTGTCGCCCTTCACCCGGCCGTCGGCGCTCACGTACGCCGCCCGGAACGCCGTGCGGACGCGTGCGTGGAGGTCGGCGTAGGGGGCGGGGTCCTCCCCCAGTTCCGTCGCGATGCGGGCCGCGAGGTCGGCGCTGTGCGCGAAGTAGGCGGTGGCGATGACGTCCTTGGGCGTCTCGTCGGACACGTTCAGCCAGTCGCCGTATCCCGCGGCCGGGCGCAGCAGGCCGGTGCTGTTCTGCTCCAGGTGACGCAGCCAGGCCCGGACGGACGGCCAGGCGTCCTCGAGGACCTGCCGGTCGCCGTACGTCCGGTACAGGGCCCACGGGACCGTGACCCCCGCGTCCCCCCAGCCCGCGGTGCCCTTGCCGAGGTCGCCGACGGTCGGGGCCACGTCCGTGAACGCGCCGTCGGCGGCCTGTGCGTCGCGCAGGTCGACCAGCCACTTGGTGAGGAAGCGGGCGGACTCCATCGTGTAGGTGGCGGTGGGCGCGAAGACGTTGATGTCGCCGGTCCAGCCCAGTCGTTCGTCGCGGGCCGGTGTGTCGGTGGGGACGGAGAGGAAGTTGCCGCGCTGGCCCCAGGTGATGTTGCGGTGCAGCTGGTCGAGCATCGGCACGTCGGTCTCGAAGGTGAGCGTGAAGGGTGCGGAGGTGTGCATGACCCGCCCGGTGACGGCCGACGCTGACGGTGTGCCGGGGAATCCGGTCACCTCGACGTAGCGGAAGCCGTGGAAGGTGAAGCGCGGCTCGTAGACCTCCGTGCCGGCCCCCTTGAGGATGTACGTGTCCGTCGCCGCGGCCGAGCGCAGGTTGGCGGTGTAGAGGGTGCCGTCGGGGTTGAGGACCTCGCCGTGCCGCAGCCGCACCGCGGTCCCCGCCGCGCCCGACACGCGCAGCCGTACCGAGCCGACCATGTTCTGGCCCAGGTCGAAGAGGAAGACGCCCGGCTCGGGTTCGGTGACCTTCCGGGTGCGGAGTTCCCGCTCGACGCGTACGGGGCCGTCCACCTGCGCGACGATCCGCGGCGGGACGGTGACGTCGGCGCCTGTGTCGGCATCGGTCTTGGCGTCACGCACCGGGAGCCACGTTCCGGCGTCGAATCCGGGCGAGGTCCACCCGGCCGTCTCCCTGCGGGCGTCGTAGGTCTCGCCCGCCAGCAGGTCGGCGGAGACGATCGGCCCCGGGGCCGCACGCCAGTCCGGTCCGGTGGTGACGCGCTCGCTCGTCCCGTCGGCGTACTCGACCTCCAACTGCGCGAGCAGCGCCGGGTGTCTCCCGTACTGGTGCGGTCCGAACCAGCAGATGTTGCCCGCGTACCAGCCGGGGGCGAGGTGGGCGCCGAGGGCGTTGGCTCCCGGGCGGAGCGCGTCGGTGACGTCGTAGGTCTGGTACTGCACGCGCTTGGCGTAGTCGGTCCAGCCGGGGGCCAGCTCATCGCGCCCTACCCGCCTGCCGTTGAGGTGGGCCTCGTACACGCCGAGGGCCGTGGCGTACAGGCGGGCGCGGGCGACCTTCTTGCGCGGCAGCCTGAACTCGTGGCGGAGCTGGTGGGCCGCGAACAGCACCGGCTCGATCTCGCCCCACGGCCCGGCGCCCCAGGCGGCGGCCACCTTGGCGGCCTGCCAGCCGGTGTCGTCGAAGTCCTGTCCGCGCCAGCCGTCGGCCGGTTCCCGGTCGGTGGTCTTCCAGGCGCCGTCGGTGATGATCCTGCGCTCGCCGGAGGCCGTGGTGAGGGCGAGCACGCCGATGAGGCCGGCGGGGCCGACCGTGCGGTTGGTCGCGGAGACGGCCAGGACGTTCGTGCCGGAGCGTAGGTGCGCGAGGACGTCGATGACGTCCGGGCGGCGCCATCTCGACTCGTCCTGGTCCGTGGCGGTGCTCGCCACCTCGGTGCCGTTGACGGAGGCGACGTAGAGGTCGTCCGCACTGAGCACCAGCGTGGCCGCGGTGACCGCGTCCGGGAGGTCGACGGAGAGGCGGAACCACCGGGTCTCAGCCGGGACGCTCTGCGTCGGTTCGCCCTCGGGGAACCAGATCCACGAACTGCCCTCCAGGGAGGGCGCTTCCGTGAGGGAGGCCGGAGCGGATATCCACCGCGCGGACCACTCGGCCTCGTCCATCAGGCCGGTCTCCCACCAGGCCGGCGCGCTCCACGGCGAGACGGCTCCCTCGGCGTCCCAGACGCGCACCGACCAGTGGTAGCGCGTACGCGGCTCGAGCCGGGGTCCGTCGTAGGGGACGAGGACGGACTCGGCCGAGGCGACCTTGCCGCTGTCCCACACGTCCGGACGGGACAGGCGGGCGGCGCTCGACGCGACGCGCACCTGGTAGGCGCTCTGCCGCTGCCCCGCGGCGGCCGCGGTCAACGGCCAGCTCAGGCGCGGCCGGGCCACGTCCAGCCCCAGGGGGTGGCGCACGTACTCGACGGTCGGGGACGCCACGCGTAACACGCTTCCCCCCTTGCCCGCAGCGGAGGACGCGGCCACCGCCGGCGCCGCTCCCGTGGCCACGACGCCCGCCGTGGCCACGGCGCCCGCGAGGATGTTCCTTCTACTGATCACAGCGGCTCCATAGAGGGAGAGAGGGTGAGTCGTAGAGGATCAATCGATGATGAATCGATTCACGCGAACGCAAAGGAGGCGCGAGACACTCGTCAATAAGCCTGCACGGCCTTTCCCTACACCCGTCGAGTAAACGATGGAAGCGCTACAGGAGGCCCTATCCGGCCAGGGGAAGAAGAATTGAACCCTTTCAAAACGATCAAAGAAGTGGCGGCGTGACCTCCCGAAGCGGAACGGGCACCGGCCCCGCGCTCCTCCGCACCACGCCTTGCGTACAGGAGTCCTGGTCCCCCCTCGGGAAGGTCGCCGACCTGCGGCGGTCTCTTCTCCGTCACCCGTCGGCAGTACGGTGTCACCCATGCGCCCCGACACGCCCGCCGAAAACGTCGACCACACCGCCGAAGCGGCCCGCCTGGAGCGGACCGCCGGCCTGTATCCCGAGGACGCCGAAAGCCTGCTGCTGCGGGCCGCCGCCCATCTGGAACTCTCCGGCGACCGCTTTGCCGCGGCCGCCCTCTACGACCGCCTGCTGGCCTCCGGCACCGGGGAGGCGGGGCTGGAGAACCCGCACCTGGTCCGCGCTCTGAAGGCCTCGAACCTGTGGGAGTACGGCCACGAGGCGGAGGCCCGCGCGATCATCGACGGCATCCGCACCGCGGCCCCGCGCGACCCCGCCCCCTGGGTGGTCGTCGCGGAGTCCCTGGAGACGCACGACGAACTCGAGGCGGCGCACGAGACGTTGACGGAGGCGGTCCGCCTCCTGCTGACCGACGTCCCGGAGCCCCCGGCCCCCACCCACCCGCTCCTCTTCGGCCGCCACCGGGTCCGCCGCATGCTGGGCGTCCCGCACGACGAGTGGGACGCCCTCGCCGACACCGTCCACAGCCTGCCCGTCACCCTGGACGAACTCCACGACCCGAAGCGCGTCTGGTCCCTGGGCTCGGAGAACCCGGCGGAGCTGGAGGCGGAGATCTCCCGCCTCCGCGCGGAACTGGGCGCCTACCGCACCGCCCTGTCCCGGCCCTTCCCGGTGGCGATCCTGCACTGGCCGGCCCCGGAACTGGCCGAGCTCCTTCAGGCGTACCCCTCCCTCACCGCCGAGTACCCCTCCCACCAGGAGCACCTGGCCACGATAGAGACGGCCCTGCGCGAACTCGCCGCCTCCGGCACCCTCAACCTGGGCGTCGTCACCGGCACCGTCCCCTCCTACGAGGCCTTCGCCGCCTCCGAGGCCACCACCCCCGACGACACCGGCCTCCTCCCCCAGTACGCCACCACCCTGGCCGCCCGCGGCCGGGCCGTACCCTGGCCCCCGCAGCGGTCGGCCCCCTGCTGGTGCGGCTCGGACCGCCCGTACGGGCAGTGCCACGGCACCTGACCGACCGACGAACAGCCGGGACAACCCCCCTGCCCCCACCCCACGGAGAACCCGACGACCGTCACGAGAAGGACCGCTCGGGCCGGGTGTTTCCGGCGGGATGCACAAGAGCCGGTGAAACGACGGTCCCGAGAGCCACGTCGGGCCGTCCGTGAGGAAACCGGACAACGAAACGCCACCGTGACCGTCGGCGGAAACAGGAGCCGCCCCATCGGGTACGAGGGCCAGACAGTGGTGCAGCTTCACGGCGTCCACGACGGGGACGGCGACTTCCGCACGGGCCAGGTGGTCCAGTATGGCAGGCGTGGGAGACAGTGCAGGGGCAGGCACGGTCCCGCTCGGTTCTCATGGGTCTCGACAACCACATGATCACCGGCATCGCGCCTGCACTGCCATCCACCCCGGCCGGGACATGACGCCACGTCACGGGTGAGGCGCTCGAACCGGACCGATCCACTTCACGCAAAGACTTTGGGGCAAGGAGCGAGAGACAGCGGAATCGTCTTCACCACGCCGAGTGGACGGCCTCTCGACCCTGCCAACCTCACCCGCCGCTTCCGCAGCTTCCTCGATCGGGCCGGACTCCGACGCATCCGCTTCCACGACCTCCGCCACTCGACCGCCACCCTGCTCCTGGAACAGGGCGTCAAACTCGTCGTGCTCAAGGAGCTATTGGGTCACGCCCACATCGACGTCACCGCCGACGTCTACGCCCACGTACGGCTCCGCCTCCAACGCCAAGCCATCAATACCCTGGGCGATGCTCTCGGTCCGGACAACGACGCCCCTGAAGACCCACCCACCGCACCGGTCGTCCGCTGACGTTGCTGTCACCGTTGCCGTCAGACTGCAGAAAAGCCTCACCCACAGACAGTGGGCGAGGCTTTTTTCAGTCGCTAACCGGAGGTTGAACCCTAGTCCGATCTGGGGGCTGAAGGGGGCCGTCAGGAGTCACTCCTCTTCGAGGAGACCGATCTCTTCCGGCAGGTTCAGCATCGACCTCTTTCGAACCGGATCGCTCTCCAGCTCGGAGACCTCGACGATGATCGCGGCCAACGCCCGGCGGTCATCCTCTGAGAGCTCCTTGAACAGCGCGGCAGCCGGTTCGATGATGTCCGTAGCGATGTCCGGATCAATGTCGTCATCGTCGGCCAGGTCGATGGACACGGCCACACTTGAGAAGGCACGCGCCAGGACGTGGGCGAGTTCCATTAGGGGACAATCCTCACTCTGATGTTGGTGATTAGGAGATCGCCGAGTAGCTTGCGAGCCCGTCTAGCTTCTGTAGCGTTGGGCACTTCCCACCTGCCTGAGTACCCATTTTGCTCCAGTGCCTGGGACTGATTGAGGGCTTGCTGGTACGTCTTGTTGCGATGCGTCACGCTGAGCTTTCGGTCGATCAGCACGCCGTTCGTAGAGTCGAAGCCATCGAACTTGACCTGCGCCAGCTTGCTACCGTTCGGCTTGTAGTACTGCAACGCCGGTGCAACGCCAGGCCTCGACCCCATTGCGCCGCTGTCGTAAGCCTGGGCCTGGGGGCTCATGTGAGCGTTCTCCGGAACCCAGTGAACTTCACTATCGCAATTATGTACGAGAATGGGAGCGGCGCCCGCCAGCACATAGTACGTGTGCAGCATGCTGACGGTGAGGTTGTGGACCGTGGCGTCCAGTGCCGTCCGGCGTTCGACCGCCGTGATCTGGACCAGGGTGCCGGCGCTGGTGCGCAGCCACTGGCCGGACTTCAGGTCGGTGGCGTCGATCCAGTCGTCGAGTTCGGGGACCCAGAAGGGGTGTTTGTCGGTCGCGGTGACCTCGGCGGTCTTCGAACCCTTCTTGCCGTCGGTGTCGATGGTGACCTTGACCAGGTGCTTGACGCCCTTGCCGAGGATCTCGGCGGTGACCGTCTGCGCCGTTGTCTCGCCGGTCTCCGGATCGGTCGCCAGGACCTTGTCGCCGGCCTTGACGTCCTTGATCGCCTTGGTGGTGCCGTCGGCCATCAGGACCTTGGTGTCCGGGGTGAAGCTGTTGTCGTCCTTCGTGCAGCCGCCGCCCCCTCCACCCGAGCTCCCGCCCGAGTCCTCCTTGCCCGACCCGTTCCGGGACCCGCCGGACTTGTTCTCGACTTTGCCGCCGCCCACAGACCCCTTGGACTGGGCCGTGGTGCGGGCCTGGACCTGGACCGGGTTGCCCCGGGCGCCCTTGGAACCGGTGTGGGACTTCTTCTTGGCCGCCTCGGCGGCGCGTTTCGCGGCTTCCCTGGACTTTCGTTTGGCCTCCGCCGCGGCCGCCTCCGCCGCCTTCTTCGCCTTGACCAGCGCCGCCCTGGCCGCCTTGGCCGACTTCATGCCGATCTCGGCTGCCTTCTTCGCGGTGCGCCAGGCTTCGACCGCGCGCTTCGTCGCCTTGAAGGCCCCCCACATCTTCTTGCCCTTGGAGAAGAAGCTGGTCGCTGGGACGGCGTCTATCAGGAGGCTTCCGCAGGCCCACAGGTCGCCCTGGGTGAAGCAGCCGACCACGTCGTTCCAGCCGACGAACTCCTTGAACACGGCCCAGCCGGTCGCGAGGATCACGTCGCCGATGGAGCGGTTCAGGGTCTTCTGGTACTCGGCGATCTTCGCGTCCAGCGCCGCGATCGAGGCGTCGAAGCTGGAGGCGGAGGATGTCAGGCCCGACGGGTCCGCGTGCGTGACCGGGTTGTTGTTCGCGTACGAGTAGCCGTTGGCCTGGAGCGGATCGCTGTCGTCCAGGACCGGGTCGGCCGAGATGAAGCGGCCCGTTGCCGGGTCGTACTCGCGGGCGCCCAGGTGGGTCAGGCCCGTCTCCACGTCGTCGTCACCCGTGTGGAAGCCGGTGTGCGTGCGCATGGTCATGCCCACCGCGCGGTCCTCGCCCCACGGGTCCCTCTTCTGCACCCGGACCTGCATCCCGCCGTCCAGGCGGACCTCCGCCAGCGGGGTGCCGTTGAGGTCGGCCGCCTGGGCGAACAGGTGCTCACTGACGCCGGCCGTGTTGTTGGCGCCCTCGCGGAACCGGGTCACCGACGGGCCGCCGATGCCGGCGTACGTGCGCTCGACGTAGCGGGCCTTGCCGGCCGTGGTCAGCGAGACCTTGGTGTCGGGGAGGTTCAGGACCGCGCCGGCGCTCGTGCGTTCCAGCAGACGGTTGCCCATCGCGTCGTAGACGTACGTCGTCTTCGACGCGGGCTTCCAGATCTGGCCGGCGACGGTGGAGTTGCAGGCCGCCAGCGTGAGGTCGGTGCCGACCGTCGACGCCGGGGCCGCCAGGCACAGGTTCGTCGAGGTGCCCGTGACGTACTTGACCTGACCGGTGCTCAGGGTCTGCCAGCGCTGTGTCGCCGCGGCCTTGTCACACGCCTGGATCAGGACGGCCGAACCCGCGGTGGCGCCGCTCGGCTGGAGGCACTGCCCGCCCACGACGAGCTGGCCGATCGTCGCGTCCTCGACCGTGCCGTTGTCGTCGGTGTCGGTGGCCTTGAGGCGGAACTGCTGCGACTTGTTGCCGTTGCACACGTAGATCTGGATGGCGGTGCCGGCCGTCGTGGACCCGCCCGACAGGTCCATGCAGAGGCCGCCGACCCCGGTCCAGGCGCCGGAGCCGTCGGTGCCGAAGCCGGTGACGGACTCGACCTTGCCGTCCCAGGTCCAGGTCATCGTCTGGGCCGTGTCGCCGCCGGTGGAGCGCGACTCCATCTGGCCCGCGGCGTCGTAGGTCTGCGTCGAACGGGTGGTGACCGTGGCGTTCGTCGCCGTCTTCGACGTCGTGGTGTACGAGGTCAGCGTGTGCGGCTGGTCGTTCTTCTCGGTCTCGCCGGTGCCGTAGAGGTAGTCGCTGACGACGTCGCCCTTGGTGTCCCGCACCCCGGAGGTGAAGGTCGGGTCGGCCTTGTGCACCGTCTTCCTGGTGCGGTTGCCGAGCGCGTCGTAGTCGTACGACTGCCAGTACCCGCTGTTGGCGGACGAGACGTTGACCTTGCCGTCGGAGTACACCGGCTCGGCGGTGGTCTTGCCGGAGGCCGTGCAGGCGCTGCCGCCCGGCGTCGTCCACGCCTCCTTCAGCTGGCCGAGCACGTCGTACGTGAAGCACTGCTGGTCGGTGACCGGGCCCATCCTGTCCGCGACGGACAGGACGTTGCCCGACGGGTCGTAGGCGTAGGAGCGCTTGCTGACCTCGCTGCCGGGGACGACGGTCTGGTCGGTGGCGTTCTCCCGGACGAGCCTGCCGGTCAGCAGCTCACCGGTGGACTCGTCGAAGGTGTTCTCCTGCCACAGCCGGTGGCCCTGCTCGCCGGTGGTGGAGCGGAGCACCTGGCCGTAGGGCGAGTACGCGGCCTCGGCGGCGTACCAGTCCTTGCCGGAGACCGAGACCGGCAGGCCGGCCCTGTTGTAGCGGGTGATCACGTCCTCGGCGTCGAGGCCGCCGGCCGCGGGGGTCGTGTACGTCTCCAGCTGGCCGTCGGAGTTGTACTTGTACGTGTACTTGTACTGGGTGACGAAGCCCTCTGCCGTCAGGCCCGCGGTGGAACCGGGCGGCAGCGCCGTGGTCATGTCCGTGGGCTGGTAGTCGGCCGTTTGACTTGCTCTCCCTCCTGAAGGAGGGAGATTCTGGCCTGCTCGCTCGGTGCTGTGCCGCTACGCGGCACGGGCGTCGGGCGGGCTTCCATGGCTTCCTGTTTCTTCGCGCTGTGCCGGGATCGCTCCTGGTCTTACCGGCGCTCCGCAGGCCGATACCGCCAGTCCGGCGGCCGTCTTCACGTTGATCGCGGCATTGTGGTCCCGGTCGTGGAGCGTGCCGCAGGCGCGACAGGTCCATTCCCGGACGTTCAGGGGTTTGGTCCCGTCGCGGTGCCCGCAGGCGGAGCACGTCTGGCTGGTGGGCTCGAACCGTCCCACCTTCACAAAGGTGCGGCCGTACCGTTGCGCTTTGTATTCCAGCATGCCGATGAACGATGACCATCCGCTGTCGTGCACGGACTTGGCCAGCCTGGTGCGGGCCAGTCCCGCCACCGACAGGTCCTCCACGGCGATCCCTTGGTTCTCGGAGATCAGCTTGGTGGAGAGCTGGATGGGGGTCCCCCCTGCTCGAGCGAAGCCGAGAGCTTGGGGGAGGAACTCGCGGCGCGCGTCGGTGACCTCGGCGTGGGCGCGGGCGACCTTCAGACGGGCCTTGGCGCGGTTCTTCGATCCCCTCTGCTTGCGGGACAGCTCCCGCTGGGCCTTCTTCAGCTTCTTCTCCGCGCGGCGCAAAAAGCGCGGGGAGTCGATCTTCGTGCCGTCGGACAGGACGGCGAAGTGGGTCAGGCCGAGATCGATGCCGATGGTGCGGTCGGTCTGAGGCATCCGGGCCGTGTCGGCGGGGCCGGTGTCGATGACGAAGGAGGCGAAGTACCGGCCGGCCGCGTCCTTGATGACGGTGACGGAGGTGGGGGTGGTGGGCAGCGTGCGGGACCACTTCACCTTTACCGCGCCGATTTTCGGCAGGTGCAGACGGCCGCCATCAGTGATCTTCCAGCGGGCGTTGGCGGTGAACCGGATCGACTGCCGGGCATCCCTGCGGGACTTGAAGCGGGGCGGGCCCAGCTTCGGTCCCTTGCGGCTGCCCTTCAGAGAGGCGAAGAAGTTGCGGTACGCGCTCTCGGCGTCCCGCAGGGACTGCTGCAACACCACCGCGGAGACCTCGCCCAGCCAGGACCGCCCGGCTGTCCGCTTGGCCTCGGTGATCAGCTTCCGGGACAGCTCGGCCGCCTTCGGGAACGGCTGCCCGGCCCCACGGGCGTCCTCGCGGGCACGCACCACGTCGTTGAACACGACGCGGGCGCACCCGAACGCCTTCGCCAACGCGGAGCGCTGACCGGGCTGCGGGTACAACCTGAAGGCGTACCGAAGCTGCATGCGAGGAGCGTACGAACGATCCACACCGGATGTCGCCGGGAACATCCGTTCCCCGCCTCACCCTCGGTGGCCGCACGGTCCGGCTCCGCCGGAACACCACCGCGACGCTCCGCGCCGCAGCCACACGATTCGCTTCACCCCGGCCTGAAGGCCGGAGCACTGCGAATGAAACCCGATCGCCGTCTCCCCGACGCCCTTCCTGTGGGACTCCGCCGGGACGCACACCACCGAGCCCGCGGCGACCGACGCCGAAGCCGAGGCCGCGACCGGCACCAACGAGGGCCCCGAGGCCGTCGAGAAGGCCCCCGAGCGCGAGGACCCCGACGACGTACCGGCCGACGAGGTCCCGAACGAGAGACCGGACGAGAACCCCGCCGAGAACCCGGGCGGGGCCGGGGGTGACGCCGACCCCGTCGCCCACGACGGCGTACGGGCCTCCGCCTCCGGCACCTTCGCCCTGCCCGCCGTGAACGGCCCCGGCGAGGGTGCCCACGCCGCCACGGCCGCCGCCGGGTTCGGCGACGACGTGCTGACGATCACCCCGCCGAGCAGCTACCTCGCGGACACCGACGACCTGACCTACCCGCTCTTCCTCGACCCCTCCACCACCGGTATCCGCGCCAACTGGACCACGGTCTACAAGCGGTACCCCAGCTCCAGCTTCTACGACGGCGCGAACTACAACGAGGACACCAAGGAGGCCCGCGTCGGCTTCGAGCGGGAGACCTGGGGCACGGCCCGCTCCTTCTTCCGCATGAAGCTGAAGAAGGCCATCTCGGGCGCGGACGTCTCCAGCGCCACCCTCAAGGTCCTGGAGACCCACTCCTGGTCGTGCAGCAAGCGCACGGTGCAGCTGTGGGGCACGGGCGACTTCACCTCCAAGACCACCTGGAACCGCCAGCCGTCCTGGAAGCGGAAGATCACCTCGAAGTCCTTCGCCTACGGCTGGAAGTCCAACAGCGCCTGCCCGGACGCCTACGTCAACTTCACCGTCACCTCGCTGCTCCAGGACGCCGCCGACGACGGCGTGACCAGCTTCAACCTGGGCCTGGTGGCCTCCACCTCGTCCTCCGCCCCGACCGGTTCCGCCAGCAGCCTGGAGACGGACACCTACTCCTGGAAGAAGTTCAAGGCCGAGGGCAGCGGCTCCCCCACGCTGACCGTCACCTACAACCGGAAGCCGAACCGGCCGACCTCCGTCACCATGAGCCCCGGCTCCTGCGACACCTCCGCCTCGCCGTACATCAAGATCGGCAAGGCGGACACCATCACCATCAGCGGCAAGGCGACCGACCCCGACAGCGACCTGGCCAAGCTGGAGTTCGAGCTCTGGCAGACCGGCAAGTCCGAGACGAAGAAGACCTTCACCAAGGCGGTGGACGACGGTGAGGTCGGCGGGGTCTCGATCAAGTCGCACCTGACCAACGGGATCACCTACTCGTGGCGCGTACGGGCCTGGGACGCCAAGGCCAGCAGCGGCTGGGCGCCCACCGGCGGGGACGGCGTGTGCCGCTTCACCTACGACACCGCTCTGCCCGACTCCCCCGGGGAAGTCGTCTCCCCCGACTTCCCCGGTGACAACGACGGCGACGGCGTACCCGGCGTCTGGTCCGCCAAGCCCTTCGGCAACTCCGGCAGCTTCACCTTCGAGGTCGGCTCGTCCTCCGAGAACGACATCGTGAAGTTCGTCTGGTCCATCAACTCCACCAACTACGCCGGCTACGCCTGCGCCGGCGGCTCCCAGGGCACCTCGGGCGGTCTCACCAAGTCCTGCACGACGGCCGTCAAGAAGGCCACCATCACCGGCATCAAGCCCCCGGCCGCCGGGCCCAACACCCTGTACGTCAAGTCCGTCGACGCGGCGGGCAACATATCCCCCAATCCGCGCAAGTACTTCTTCTACGTCACACCGCGCACGGCCGCCGACGGCCCCGGCGACCTCAACGGTGACGGCGGAGCCGACTTCGGCAACGTGACCGAGGCCGGAAACCTCTGGATCAACTCGATGTCGCAGAAGGGCACCTGGCTGTCCAACGCCTACGGCACCCACGACAAGGGCACTCTGCTCAGCGGCCGCCGCACCGCCCCGCACATCTGGGACGGCACCGGCACCTACTCCCTCATCACGCACAACGGCGACTTCCTCAACGGCGACGGCATCACCGACTGGGTGGTCCGCACGTCCGAGGGACGCCTGTTCATCTACCCGGGCGACGGCTACGGCGCGATCGACGTCACCAAGCGCGTCGAGGTACGCCTCCCGGCGAACGCTCCCGCCCCCTCCACCTTCTCGGAGATCAAGTCGGCGGGCGACATCACCGGGGACGGCCGGCCGGAGCTGTTCGTGGCCGGCGGAGCGGCCGGCAACGAGCTGTGGATCCTCAGCGGCTACAGCGGCGGCACGTTCAGCAAGGCGACCAAGATGACCTCCTCCGCCTGGGGCGACAAGGAGCGGGACTTCGTGACGATCGCCGACTACAACGGCGACGGGGCGGCCGATCTGACCTACCGCACCGCGGCGGGCAACATCCAGCTCCGCAAGGGCATCCTGGACAGCGACGGCAAGGGCACGGTCCTCGCCAGCCTGGGCACGTCCGCCGCGAGCCTGGACGGCGACCGCGCCTACGCCTCCAGCACCTGGACCTACGCCGCGTATCCCCTGGTCTACGGCAGCCCCGACGTCACCGGCGACGGCATCCCCGACGTCTTCGCCACCAACGCCGCCGGCGACCTCCAGCTCCACACCGGCACCCGCACCGCCCTCGGCAGCGCGTCCACCCTCCGGTCGGGCTCCTGGGCCACGGTCAAGCGCATGGGCTGACCCGCTGCCCGCTTCCCTCCGGAGCCCCCTTCCCCGCCCTCTCCCGGGCGGGGAAGGGGGCTTCTCCGGTCCGTCCACCGCTTCGGGCGTCCCGCCCACGGCACGAGAAAATCCCGGCCGGCCCTGAAGCCTCCGGACCGGGACTCGGTGGAGTCGCCTTCGGGACTCGAACCCGAGCCCTCCGCCTGACGAGGGCCCGCGAGATCACCCCGGGCGGTGCCGGACGATGCCGCCGAATCCCGTTTCCGCTGATCAGAGGGATACGGCCTCGATCACCATGACGCCTGCTCCCCATGCCGGTGAGGCTAGTGCTGGAGCTTCGAGGTGAGCTTCGCCTGCATCTTCTGGGTCGCCTGGTGCAGGGCTTGGGTGAGTGCCGTCTCGGACGGGGTGCGGGGGTCCTCGCGGGTGAAGCAGAGGCGCGCCTGCGGCCCGGAGATGGTGATGGCGATGGGCGGGTATCCCTGCGGGGTGGGGAGGGTCTGCGCGAGTGCCGCGATGCCGGGCTGGGTCTCCTCGACGTTGCGCGCGTAGCCGCGCCGCCTGACGTTCTCCAGTTCGGCCTCGAGGGCCGTGCGGGTCGGGGTGGTGGTCTTCACCGCCTGCGGGAGGGGTTCGTTCGGGTAGATCCGGCGGAGCTGCTCGGTGGTGAGGGTGGCGAGGAGGGCCCGTCCGCAGGCCGAGGTGTGCGCGGGGAGGATCGTTCCCGCGCGGGCTTCGATGCGCATGTGGTGCTGTGAGGCGATGCCGTAGATGTAGCGCACCGCCTGCCCTTCGAGGACCGCGAACTCCACGGTCTCGCCGGTGGCCGCCTGCAGCTCGAGCAGGTCGTCCTGGATGAGGTGGGTGAAGTCCGTGTCGGCGTGGGCGGGGCGGGCGCTGGTCATGGCCGGGCCGAGGCGGTAGCCGGGACCGTCGAGTGAGCGCCGCATGAAGCCGTTCGCCTCGAGGGTGGCCAGCAGCCGGTGGGCGACGGAGGTTCCCACACCCAGTTCGTCGGCGGCGCGGGCGAGGGTGACGACCGGCTCCCGCTGCGCCAGTGCGAGGAGTCGAAGCGCCCTGTCCACAGTTTGAAGAGTGTTCACGCCCTGATGTTCCCACATACAGGGAATGATTGACTAGCCACTCCCTGATAGTGGATTCTCTCGATATCCGCAGGCGAACGCAGACTCGAACGAGTGGCTTTGCGTGACGCGGACTCCTGGGCGCGAGACCACCCCCTTGCCTGCCCGTGGCGTAAGTGACCGTTGAGGCGTGAACCGCCGGTCGGCTCGTGTGACGTGCCGCGCAGTGAGGACACCGAGGAGAGTGAAGCAATGAGAGTCAGTGGACTCGACGGGCAGGCCGAAGCGACCCAGCCGGACACGGCACCGGAGGGCCCGGAGGCCGGGAGCGGGACACCCACCGCCCGGAGGGCGGTCGTCAGCGGCGCGCTGGGTTCCGCACTGGAGTGGTTCGACTTCTCCGTGTACGGCGCGCTGTCGGCCACGGTGTTCCCCCAGCTGTTCTTCCCCGACCTCGCGCCGGGCACCGCGCTGCTGGCGTCGTTCGCGACCTTCGGGGTCGGGCTGGTGGCACGGCCCCTGGGCGGCCTCGTGTTCGGCATGCTGGGCGACCGGCTCGGCCGCCGGAACGTCCTCATGTTCACGCTGCTGCTCATGGGCGCGGCGTCGGTGCTGATCGGCCTGCTGCCGACCTACGGCACGGTGGGAATGGTGGCCCCGCTCGCGCTGGTGACACTGCGGTTCCTGCAGGGCTTCGCCCTGGGGGGCGAGCACACCGGGTCGCAGCTCATGGTGATGGAGCACTCGGCGAGCCGGCGCCGCGGTCTCGCGGGTGCCCTGATGTCGGTGGGATCGCCGATCAGCCAGGTGCTCGCCACCCTCACCCTGACCGGACTCGCCGCGTGGCTCACCGAGGACCAGTTCACCGGCTGGGGCTGGCGGATCCCCTTCCTGCTGAGCGTGGCGCTCATCGCCGTCGGGTACTACATCCGGCACCGCGTCGAGGAGACCCCGGCCTTCCTCGCCAACGAGGGCAAGAGCGAGCAGCCGGCGCGCGGGCTGCTGAAGCAGCACCGGAAGACCGTGATGCTGCTGGTGCTCGCGTGGGCCGCGCCGGGAGCGCTGTACTACATCACCGTCACCTTCGCCATCAGCTACCTCACGGGCCAGCTCGGCTTCGACAAGAGCTCCACCTTCGGGTTGATGGTCGTCGCGAACACGATCTCCATCGGGGCCAGCCTGCTCGGCGGCTGGTCCAGCGACCGGATCGGCCGCAAGCGCGTCCTCTACACGGGTCTCGCCGTGCTGCTGGCCTTCCTCGTCCCGTTCTTCCTGATCCTCGACACGGGCAACTGGTGGATGGCCGCGCTCACCATCACGGGTGCGCTGTGCGGTGTGCAGTTCATGACCGGATGCCAGGGGGCCTTCTACGCCGAGGCGCTGCCGACCCCCGTCCGGTACACCGGATCGGCCCTCGGACTCACCGGCGGAAACATGCTGTTCGCCGCACCGGCGCCCCTGCTCGCGACGTGGCTGATGCAGATCTCGGACAACGGAACCCTGCTGATCACCGCCTACGGCCTGCTCACGATCCTGATCTCCACCGTGGCGATCCGCCTGCTCCCGGACCGCACCGGCCGGCGACTCGAGGCGTGACGGGGACCGCACCCTGTCGTACGCGCCCCCACCTACGTCCCCCCACCTGCCTGAATCCTCACCTGAGGGAGAAAAACAATGACCGACGACGCAGTGCGCCCCGCCGACCTGGTGACCGAGGAGGACCTCCGCCTCCTGCGGGAACTGAAGGTCAAGGACCGGCTGCACGACCTCGAGGTCGCCTACTGCCGCGGGATCGACCGGCGTGACGCCCAGCTGCTCAAATCGATCTACTTCGAGGACGCCTTCGTCCGCCTGGGCGACATGAAGGAGGGCGGGGTGGACGAGTGGGTGAACTGGATCATCGACGAGTTCAAGCCCCGCTTCGAGAACACCACCCACTACCTGCTGAACGAGTGGTACAAGGTGGACGGCAAGACCGCCGAGGGCGAGACCCACCGCCTCTCGTACCACCGGTTCGGGGACCCGTCACGCGAACTGATCGCCGCCAGCCGCACGTTCAACCGGTACGAGGAACGCGACGGCGTCTGGAAGATCACTTTCCGCGAGGTGATCCGGGACTGGATCCACGAACGCCCCGTGGACCAGGAGCTGTTCACCGGTGGATTCGCCATGGAGCTGAGCAAGCCCGGCCCCGAGGACAAGAGCTACCAGGTGCTCTCGATGTTCGGCCGCGGCCCACTGCAGCCCGAGTGACCCCTGGTCCCGTGTCCGGCGGCCCCGTATCCGGTGGTCTCGCATCCGGCCACCGCCCCGCCGACCGCGGGACGGGCCCCGTGAGGGAACCCCCACCACCATGAGCACCGATGGCCTCGCCCTTTCCCCCGGGGGCGAGGTCATCGGCTTCCCGGCGCCACCGCCGTGCCCACCCGCTGGGCCGCCTGTTCCCGAAGGGCCTGACGGGCAACCTTGCGACACACGGGCTCCACAGCCACGGGAGCTGTTCCGCGGCCGTGGAGCCCGGCTGCTTACTCGGCCGGCTCGAACAGCCCGTCCCCTCATCGATAGTCTGCGTCCTCATGACGCGTGCTTGGATCCTGCCGGTGCTGCTGGTGCTCTGCGGCTCGGTTCTCTCAACCAGGCTGTTTTTCAAGGGGAGCCCCGGCACAGCCGCAGCACTCCTGCTGCTGTTCGCACTGTTCGCCTGCCTGAACTCGCCCCTGATCTTCCCGAGGTCGATCAGCGCGCTGGAGGCACAACGCCGCAGCGCGGCCGACGGCCGACCGATCGTCTTCTGGCGCCCGGGCTGCACGTACTGTCTGCGCCTGCGCATCCGCTTGGGCCGCAGCGCCCGTCGACTGCACTGGGTCGACATCTGGCGCGATCCGGCCGGAGCGGCGGCGGTACGGGAAGCCAACGACGGCAACGAGACCGTACCGACCGTCGTCGTGGCAGGCCGCCCGCACACCAACCCCGACCCCGCATGGGTACGCGAACAGCTCTCCCCTCCCGCGTGACCGGCAACGGCGCCCCGGAATCCGCCGACCACCCGGTGGGGCATCCTCAGCCCGGAGTGTCAGCACCCTCTGTTCCCACGAGTGCGTCATGCACCCCGGTCTGAAGCCCTGAGCTGCGCTCAGAAGCCGTCCGCATCCCAGCGGACCGTGGGCGCCGAAGTACCGGGGCACCTGGCCGAGATCATCTGCCGATCTCGAACCGAGCCGCCCCTCTGCCCACCTCCCGTGATACACCGGGAAAATCACCGTGAAGCAAGCAGAGAGGACACCGTCCATGGGCCGACCGACGACCTCGACTCCGCTGCCGGGCGACACGAAGGTACTGGCCATCGGTCTGCATCCGAGTGCGCTCGACTACAGCCGGATGCCCGAGGGTGTCGACGAGGCGGCACTCACTGCCCGGATCGGGGCGGCGAACGCGGCGTTGCGCGAGGCGGGCTTCGATGCCGTTCCGTGCCTGATCGACGCTTCTCCGGACCGCGCTGCGGAGACCGTCCGGGAGCAACTCCGGAAGCACACCTTCGGTTTGGCGATGATCGGCGGTGGCGTACGGATGCTGCCGGAGAACACCCTGCTGTTCGAGCGCCTGGTCAACGTCCTCACCGAGGAGGCGCCCTGGATCCGGCTGTGCTTCAACACGACGCCGGAGGACACGATCGAGGCACTGCGGCGATGGATCCAGGCGTAAACGAGAGGTGACCGGCCGTCAGCAGGGCCGGGGACCGGCGCAGTGGCCGCCGCACCGCCGCCGAGCTCGAGGAACGCCGGCGCGCGCTGAAGCACGTCAGCCTCAGCCTCAGCCGCATCGGCGAGATCACCCGCGCCGCCCTTGTCCTCGACAACCACTCGAAGTGATCTCCAGTGAGAGAACCTCAATGGGCGAGTCGAGCTCCATCGAGCGCGATCAGCAGCCGGTCAAAGCGGATCAAGTCCACGCAGGTGCCCGCCGTTGCCCCACGTAGATCCACGAAGCCGGGAACGTGGCCCGATTACGGCGGGCCGGGATCTTCCCTGTGCTCCGGGCGGCGCTGTCACCACTCGTCGTAGTCGCCGAGCACCCGGAAACTGCCCACGACGCCATCGTCGCCGAACAGGCTCCCGTGGACGGTACGGGTCACAACGCCGTTGGTGGCGCCGTGGGGACCCACGGTGGCGACCGGAGCGCCGTTGTCACAGGTGAGGCCGCGGAAGACCTCGACAGTCCTTCGGCTGTCATTGAAAACATTGAAGCTGCTGGAGCCCAGTCCGCTGGCCGCAGTGACGCAGCCCTCAGCGGAGGCGGAGTACACACGTTCGTTGAAGTAGATCTTCCCCTCTTCCTTGTGGCCGTAGCCGCGTCCGCCGCCCTCGCGGTCGCCGCCCTCGCGGTCGCCGCCCTCGCGGTCGCGGCCCTCGTCCTTCTTCTCTCCGCTTGCGCTGCCGCCGTTCGCGGGAGCCGCGGCAGGGGCAGCTCGTTGGACAGGTTCGGCCGCCCGTTGGGCAGACGCGGCCGCCTGGTGGACAGACGGGGACGCCGGGGCGGATCCGGAGGTCGAGGCGTAGGTGATACCGGTGGCTGCAAGGACCGCCGCGCCTACTCCGGCAGCGGCCACAGCAAATGTGCGCGTGGGCATGTCACTTCTCTCTGTCGCACGGACGTCGGCCGGGCGACCGACCTGCGACGAACGTAACGAAGACCCTCATAGCTGGCACTTCAGACATGGTCAAGGTGTGACGCCATGGGGCCAGCCAGGGGAAAACGCAGCATTCACCGCATACCGGCGCGCCGATCCGAGCCGCGGGGCCTGTGGTGCTCAGCCCTCGCGTCGGCCGAGGGACCAGGTGAAGTGAAGGGCCGGGTCACTGAGCTGCCGCCGGCAACGGTCGGTGGCTGTGCGTGACCGTTTCATGCGGTGCGGTTCTTCTCGAAGTGGAACAGTTCCCGTCCCGGCGGAACAAGGGCGGACAGACGGTCCGGTATCTGCAGCCGGCCCACAACGACTGGGACCCGGCCGTGGGACGTTCGCGTACGAAGGTGCTGCACTCCTTCGGGCGGGAGGACGAACTCGACCGCCAGGCGGTGCGCCGGCCGGCCGCCGCGCTCTCCCGGCTCCTCGATCCGGCATCGGCGCTGTCCGCGGCCGGCTCACAGGATCTGTCGCTGATCAGCTCTCCGTTGATCTTGATGAAGACCTCGTCCAGGTGCCACGTGTCCCCGGGCCGGGACCGCCGACGGTGCAGCGCGCCGGCATGGGGCTGCCCGAACTTCGTACACCAGCGGCGCACTGTCTCGTGGGAGACGAGCGCACCGCGCTCGAGCATCGGTTCCTCGACCTCACGCGACTGACCGTTCCAGCACTCCGACCATGTGCACCGGCACTCGGGGACCGGCCGGCACACGCCCGCCACCCCGAACGCGCCGGCCGCCGCTCCCGGCCGGCTGACCCGCGAACGGCCGGAGCCGTTGCTCAGGGTCAGCGAGGGGTGAGGACGCAGAACTCGTTGCCCTCCGGGTCGGCCATGACCCTCCAGGGGACGTCGCCCTGACCCACGTCGGCGAGCGTCGCGCCGAGGCCCTTCAGACGCTCGACCAGCTCCGCCTGATGGGCGGTCGAGGTGGTGGCCAGATCGAGGTGCACCCGGTTCTTCACCGTTTTGGGTTCCGGGCGGGCGACGATGTCGATGCAGACGGCCACGGGGTCGGGGTAGGCGAAGCCCACGGGTTCGAGGTTGGTCACACCGGGCGCCTCACTGTCGACACCCCACCCGAGTGTCCCCCGGGGGCGGGGTCATCGGCTTCCCGGCGCCACCGCCCTCCCTGCCGCACACCGCACCTCCCCTCCCCTCCCCTCTACGGGGGAGACGGCTCCCCCGCACACGGGATCTTTCCACCGCGTCCGACGGCTGTACTGGAGGCACCCGACGCCAAGAGAAGGACACCCGATGCACCTCTGGACGAGACGACGCCTACTGCTCTCGACCGCCTCGGCGGCCTCGGCGGCCGGTCTCGCCGCGATGGCGTCCGCCCCGGCCCACGCCCTGACCGGGACACCTCCCGCACCCGCCGCCACCGACGACGACATCGTGCGCCGTCTGGGCTCCCTGCCGGGGGTACGGATCGTGGAGGAACGGCCGGACACCGCACCGGGACACCGCTTCTTCGTGCTCGGACTGCGCCAGCCGGTCGACCACACCGACCCCTCGGCCGGCACGTTCGAGCAGCGCCTCACCCTGCTCCACACGTCCGCCGAACGCCCCACCGTCCTGTTCACCACCGGGTACGGAGCCTCGCTCACCTCCCGGCTCACCGAACCGACCGTCCTCCTGGGCGGCAACCAGCTCCAGGTCGAGCACCGCTACTTCGGCACCTCACGCCCCAGCGCCCACGACTACTCCCACCTGACCATCCGCCAGGCCGCCGACGACCACCACCGCATCGTCCGCACCTTCCGCCGGCTCTACCGAGGCGCGTGGATCTCCACCGGTGGCAGCAAGGGCGGCATGGCGAGCGTGTACCACCGCCGCTTCCACCCCCACGACGTGGACGGCACCGTGGCCTACGCGGCCCCGAACAACGTCGACGACCGCGACGACTCCGCCTACCTCCGCTTCCTGGAGACCGTGGGCACGGCCGCCGACCGTGAGGCGATCAGGACCGCCCAGCGCCGGCTCCTGCTGCACCGCGCGGAACTGGTCGCCCGCTACGAGGCCGGGACGACCGCCGCCGGGGACACCTTCCGCATCGTCGGCAGCGCCGACAAGGCGTTCGAGATCGCCGTCCTGCGCGTCCCCTTCATGTTCTGACAGAACGGCGGCAGCGCGGCGGACCTCGCCGCCGTCCCCGGCCCGGACGCCACCGCCGACCAGCTGTACACCTGGCTGGACGACACGGCGGGCCTGGCCCTCTACGCCGACGCGATCGCCCGCGTGTACATCCCGTACTGGTACCAGCTCGGCACCGAGATGGGCTATCTCGACGTCCCCACCGCCCACCTGGACGGCCTGCTGCGCCACCCGGGCGCCATCGAGCCGCGCTCCTTCGTCCCCCGCGACATCCCCCTGCGCTTCGACCCGGACGCGATGCCGGACATCGACCGCTGGGTCCGCCGCAGCGGCACCCGCCTGCTGTTCGTCAACGGCACGCAGGACCCCTCGACCGCCGAACCCTTCCCGCCCGGCCGCCACGACTCCCGCGTCCTGTGGGTCCCCGGCGCCAACCACCACACCACCATCGCCGACCTCCCCACCGCGGACCGCACCGAGGCCACCGCCATGCTCACCCGCTGGGCCGGCCGCGCTTGAGGGCCCTGAAGGAACTGGAGGCCCCAGCGGAAGGATCTCCTGCAACACGCGGGTTCCACAGCCGCGGGTCGACTCCCGCGGCTGTGGAACCCGGCTGCTCACTCGGCCCACCTGGCTTGCTCGGCTCGAACTCCTGACGAAATGAGGTGCTGCCGGCTCGACGTGGTCCGACGGCACCGTGCAGTCGTGCTGGTGTCACGACCCCAGAGGGCGAACCTGGAGACGACTGGTGTCACCGCACGCGCAGCAGAGACCCGCGGCTTCCCGTCGGCGCTCTCGCACGGGTGGCAGCTGAAACCTGCTTGCGCAGTCGCCCGGCGAGCCGATGCTGCGCGGCCCTCGGCTCCCGGAAGCGGCTCGGAGCCGGGCGCGCGGTGCACCCGGCTCCCCGGGCCGGGACGCCGCCGTGACCGCGGGGGTCAGTGCTGGGTGTAGATGAAGCCGATCTTGTCGACCTCGTCGCCGGAGCGGCCGTGGAATCCGGCGATCCGCCAGCCGGAGGGCGCCGTGCGGGTGACACAGTCGGACGTGGGCGAACCGCCGGCCAGGGTGCGGCCGAGGTTCGTCGTGAACTTGGCGTGGAAGATCCGGGTGTGGCCGTCCTTCTTGGCCTGGCACAGGTACGCGGTGGTCACGTACTCGGTGCTGCCCAGCGTCAGCGAGGAGGCGGTGCCGCCGGAGCCGCCGTGGGCGAGCGTGGTGCCGTTGCCCAGGGTGATGCTCATCCGGTCGACGCGGGAGCCGGCGCGCAGGGCGATGGTGGTGGCGCGGGCCGACGCGGGGACGCTGTCGATGTCGTTGAAGTAGGTGCCGTGCGGGCCGCCGAACTGGTCGCTGAGCCGGAAGCCGGCGGTGCGCGACCAGGAGAACCCGACCGCGATCGGGGCGTGGTCGGAGAGCATGAGCCCGTCGCTGGTGAGGAACTCGGCGTGCTCGTTGTCGTAGGAGGTGGCGTTCAGTGACACGAGCTTGCTGCCGCGGTAGAGGATCTTGTCGACGACCTCGCACGTGTTGGGCACGGTGGGCTGCTTCTGGTCGCAGACGAGCGCGGCGCTGCCCTTGGCGGGAGGGGTGCCGCCGCGGATCAGCTCGACCCACGCGTCGGTGAGGCCGTTGGCGGAGGCGAACTCGGCGATGGTGTCGCCGGAGCGGGTGTAGCGGGTGTTCGTGTCGCCCATGACGACGACCGCGTTGCCGGCGGAGTGGCTCTTGATGAAGGCGGTGAGCTGGTTGAGGTTGTCCGCGCGGGAGGCGAGGTCGCCGTCGCTGGTCCCGGCGTTGGTGTGGACGTTGTAGAAGTCGACGTAGACGCCCTCGGCGAGCCGCTCGCGCATGAAGGTGAAGCCCTTGGGGGTCAGGCAGTCACCCGAGTCGAACTGGCAGGAGTTCCAGCGCACCCGCTCGAAGTCGTCCACGTCGTAGGAGACCTTCGACAGGGTGTTGAGTCCGCTGCCGATACCGGCACCGCCGCTGGTCGGGGTGCGGTGGGCGTGCGCGGTGTCGGCCGCGTAGAGGTGGGCGTGGTAGTTGAAGTCCTCCTGCACATGGACGATGTCGTACGGCGCGATCCGACGGCCGATCTCCGGGGTGCTGGACCCACGGGGCGTCGGGGCGCTGGAGAGACTCCCGGGCAGGCCGGCGACGTTGTAGCTGAGCACGCTGAACGTGCCCGAGTCGGCGGCCGACGCGGAGGGTGCGGCGGCGGTGAGCCCGCCGAGGGTGGCGGCGGCCGCCAGACAGGCGAGGAGTCTTCGCATGGGGGAGCATCTCCTGGGGGTGCGTGCAGCAGGTGGGGGGCATGCGGAGTCGCAGAGTACATGTCAAACGTGGCGGCAAAGACTCATGAGTCCCCATCTCTCTTGTGAACCGCTTGGACACCATTCACGGGCTTCTCGGCCGACCCTTTGCCCGTTCGTCGACTTGGCTGACCACCGGGGCAGTTGAGCGTCGTCCCCGGCTCCGGTCGCGGGGACCACCGGCCCGCCGCGCACGCGCGGCGGGCCGGTGGTCCGGTGGTCCGGGCGGCGTCCGTCCGTTCGGCCGTCGTCCCCCTGTCCGTTCGCGCCGAGGGTCAGGCGCAGGCGCTTCCGTTGAGGGTGAAGGCCGTGGGGGAGGGATTGCTTCCGCTGAGCGACCCCTGGACGCCGAAACTCGCCGTCCCCCCGGCCGCGATCACCCGGTTCCAGTCCGCGTTGCGGGCGACGACGGCGGTGCCGCTCTGGGTGACGGTCGCGTTCCAGGTGCTGGTGACGCGCTGGCCGCCCGCGTAGCTCCACCCCAGCTGCCACCCGTCCACGGCGGCCGAGCCGGTGTTCTTGACGGTCACCGTCGCGGTGAACCCGTCGCTCCAGGCGTTGTCCACCGTGTACGTCACCGCGCAGGCCGCGGTGGGTTCCTCGCCGGTGGACGTCCGCTCGGCGACGTAGGCGGCGAGCCAGGCCAGCGGGGCGTTCCAGTTGACCGCCACCTCGTTGGTGGAGTACGAGCCGATGTCATCGACGTAGCACGCGGCGGGCGCGCAGCCGGCCAGCCTTTCCTCCGCCACCGGGTCCTGCAGGGCGCTGTTCGGGCCGCCCGCGAGCGAACCCGCCGGCGGGTTGGGCAGCGAGGCGTCCGCCTGGTGCGCCCAGAAGCGGTGATGCTGGTTGCGCGAGGACGTCTCGCCGTAGCCGGTGACGTAGGACTGCCCGAGGGCGTTGCGGCCGAGCAGGTAGTCCATCGCCTCGAGCACCCCGGCGCGGTAGCGCCCGGCACCGGTCAGCTCACCGGCGACGGCCATGACGATCGCGTTGTTGGCGAGTTCGCTGTTGGAGCCCCAGAAGTACCCGTCCGTGGGGATGGGCATCCCGTAACCCTGTCCGGCCATCGTGGACAGGTGGCTGTCGGCGGCCGAGGTCACCGAGGAGCGGATGCGGGTCAGGTCGGCGGCGGGCAGCCCGTTGGGCACGGTGGCCAGGGTGAGCCGGCCGAGCGCGGCCGTGTCCGCCCAGCCGAAGCCGTACCGGGTGAAGGCGCCGGTGGAAGTGTGCCAGGTCGAGGAGGTGACCGCGTCCCGGTAGGCGCTCTCGCCGGTCGTCGCGTACAACTCGGCGGCCGCCCAGTAGAACTCGTCGCTCACCTGGGTGTCGCCGTAGGCCCCGCCACCCGTGCTGTCCGAATCCGGCGCGTAGAGGGCCGGATTCGCCCGCGCCGCCGTCCATGCCTTGCGGGCGGCCGCCAGGCAGCGGTCGGCGAACGCGGCGTCGTACGGCCGGTAGACGCGGGCGCACTGCGCGGCGCTCGCCGCGAGGTTCAGGGTCGCCGCCGTGGACGGGCGGTGCAGCTCACGGACCTGGTCGTCCTGCTCGGGGCGGGTCGGTATTCCGGTCCAGACCGCGTCGTGCACCTTGTGGAACGCCATGCCCGCGTACGGCTTGCCGTCGGGCACCTGCATCCGCATCAGGAAGTCCAGCTCCCAGCGCGCCTCGTCCAGGACGTCCGGCACGCCGTTGCCGCGCTCGGGGACGCGCAGGGTCGAGTCGCCCAGCGCCGCGTCGGTGCCCGCACGCCTGGCCCGCTCGAAGGAACTGACGACGAGCCAGGTGGAGATGCCTCCGTTGACCACGTACTTGCCATGGTCGCCCGCGTCGTACCAGCCGCCCCTGACGTCCCGGGTGTAGTCGCAGACCCCGGACTGGCAGGGGACGGAGGTGTCGCCCTTGTTCGGCGCCACGCCGAGGTGCCCGGCCGGGCGCGCGTAGGCGGAGCCCACCAGGGAGGATTCGATGGCGATGCCGCTGCGCTGGTGGTAGAAGAACGCCATCGCGTCCGAGCGCAGGCCGTCGTAGAGGTCGGCGCGGATGTCGAACGGGTCGCTGTTGCTGCCGTCCACCGTCAGGACGTACCCCGACCCCGTTTCCCGGTGCGAGGAGAAGTCGGCCACCTGGACGGACTGCCCGGAGGCCTGGTCCGCGCCGTGCGGGACGGTCGAACCGGAGGCGACCAGCGTGCCGGACGCGGTGCGCAACCGCCAGGTGAGCGCCTGCGACGACGTGGTGACGACGGTGGCGCGCTTGGGGCCGTCCGGCAGATAACCGACCTGATTGACGCGGACGGCCGTGGTCGCCGCCGCGGCGGCGGGGAGTCCCGCCGCGGCCGGCGCGGTCAGCAGACCGCCGACGAGGAGTGAACTGGCCAGTAGGACTGCGGAGAGGGTTCTGCGCCTGCGTAACGACACGGAGGTGGGCATGAGCGGCTCCTGAGTCACTGCGGGGGGCTCCCGGATGCTGGGAGCGCTCCCATGGTGGACCTGCCGGGGTGCGAGTTCAAGAGCGGGAGAAGGGGGCCTGCCGCGCCCCCGCCCTCCGTGTGCCGTGCCGCTCCGTCCCGTGTCGCTCACCAGCCGTCGACGCGGGTGGCGGTGGTGCCGAGGATCCGTCTTCGCCCCTGGCACGTCCTCGACGCGGGCGGGGGCCGGTGCGCGGTGCGGCCTCCGGTGAGCCGCGTCCGGGGGTTCGGTGCGGCGCGCGACCGGCGTGTCCTGGGCCGCCTCGGCGGGGTCGGGGGTCTCCGGATCCTGCCCGGGGGCGAAGCCGGACTGCGCGGCGGCGATCGTCCGGGAGCAACTTCAGAAGCACGCTTTCGGTTTCGCGATGATCGGTGGTGGCGTACGGATGCTGCCGGAGAACACCCTGCTGTTCGAGCGTCTGGTCAACGTCCTCACCGAGGAGGCGCCCTGGATCCGGCTGTGCTTCAACACGCCACCGGAGGACACGATCGAGTCACTGAGGCGCTGGCTGCAGGCATAGACGCGGTGTGTCCGGCTGTCAGCAGGGTCGGGAACCGGCGCGATGGCTGCTGCTCCGTTTCCAGCCCCCGACCCTGCCGAACACCAACCGCTGGCTCCGCCTCCGCGGCATCCGCCGTCTGCACCGGATCGACAGCCGGCGTGCTTCGGCTGGAGTGGCGACGGTAAAGAAGGCCGCCGGCCGCAAGCGGAACCTGTCTGGTCGGACGCCTTCCCGTAACCTCACGGCCTGTGAAGATCACACGGTTGATACGGGGCCGCTCACGGGAAGTGGCCGCCTTGGAACGCCTCAGTCAGCTATGTCAGGAAGACAAGTACGAGGAGGCCGAGGCCGGAGCCCGGGCGCTCGAGGCGGCATCGAGGCGTCTGCGCAGGCGAGGTCGGGGAACTGCTGTGGCATGGCACGCCAGGGCCGTGGCCACGGCTGCGGCCTGTGCCCACGGGCGCGGGGCGCAGGTGCTGGCCGAGCTGGAATCCCTCACGGCAGAACTGAACGGAATGGTCGGTCCCGGAAGGGAGCTGCTGCTGATGGTCCGGAGCAACCACATGATGGCTCTCAACCAGGAGGGGCGCCACGAAGAGGCGGAGGCCGAAGGGCTGGAAGTACTGCGCGACCTGACCCGCCTCAAGCATCTGGTACCGGTGTGGGGCATCGAATTGTGCGTGCTGGACAACCTGGTCGACGCCCTGTGCGGGCAGGCCCGCTACGAGGAGGCCGAGGCCATCGCCCGAGGGAATCTGCCCCGAGCCGAAGGGAGCATGGTCGCTGCTCTGCACTGCGGCCTGGTACGCAGCCTGAACGGGCAGGGGCGGTACCGGGAAGCGCTCACCGAGGCGCGCCGACTCACCCCGCCTGGGTATCGGAGCCAGAGCGGGAGTCTGGGGATGGGCACGGCCGTTGCCCTCCATGCCCTGGGGCACCGGAGCGAGGCGGAAGCTGCGGCCCGTGAGGCACTGGCCGACTGCGAGCGGTCTCTGCATCCGGACCACCCTCGTATCCGGGAAGCCCGCATGCTGCTGACCCGTATCACCGCCGACGACCCACCGGCGCCGGCAGCCGAAGAGACCGCACGCGGCTGACCGTTCCAGCATTCCAACCATGCGCGCCGACACCCGAGGACCGGCCGACACATGCTTCCTCCGTCCACTTCGGCCCGCCGAGGAAATCCGCGACCAGCAGGCGCTCACCCTTAACGAGGCATACGCCCGCCACCCTGAACGCGCCGGCCTCCGCTCCCGGCCGGCTGACCCGCGAACGGCCGGAGCCGTTGCTCAGGGTCAGCGAGGGGTGAGGAGGCAGAACTCGTTGCCCTCCGGGTCGACCAGGATCCTCCAGGAGATCACGGACTGGTCGATGCCGGGGTCGGTGGCGCCCAGGGCGCGCAGCCGGGCTTCCTCTGCCACCGGGTCGTCACCCGGGTAGGGACGGACGTCGAGGTGGACGCGGTTCCACCCGCTCTTGGTGTCAGGGGTGCGGAGGAACTCCAGGTAGGGGCCGACGCCCTGGGCGGAGCGCATGGTCGCGTGGTCGTCGGTGACCTCGTGCGGCGTCCAGTCCATCGCCTCGCCCCAGAAACGGGCCATCGCCCGCGGGTCGGTGCAGTCGACCACCACCGCGGCGATCGGCCCGGTGTCCCGGTAGACCGGGCGGGGCTCCAGGACACAGAACTCGTTGCCCTCCGGGTCGGCCATGACCGTCCAGGGGACGTCGCCCTGACCCACGTCGGCGAGCGTCGCGCCGAGGCCCTTCAGACGCTCGGCCAACTCCGCCTGATGAGCGGTCGAGGTGGTGGCCAGATCGAGGTGCACCCGGTTCTTCACCGTTTTGGGTTCCGGGCGGGCGACGATGTCGATGCAGACGGCCACGGGGTCGGGGTAGGCGAAGCCCACGGGTTCGAGGTTGGTCACACCGGGCGCCTCGCTGTCGACACCCCACCCGAGTACCTCCGCCCAGAACCGGCCGAGCACGGAGTCGTCCCGGGCCTTCATGTTGATCTGCACGAGTCTCGTTGCCATGTGCAGATCATAGAAGCCGCCACCGGACCGAACCACCGCGATCAGACATGTGCCCGGCCCAGCGCTGACCATCGTCACCCCCGTCGAGACCGTGCGAGTCCTTGGACGTGTGGACCGACGACGAGACGGTGGCCGCCGACCGCAGCAGAGGTCCCACACGCCACGGACAAGGGATCCGGACCCGTCCTCGGACCCGGACCCCTCACCGCGTGCTGCTCCTCGCTAAACCGCTCGGCGCGCCGGGTGGAAGTTGATGCGTTCGCTGACCACGGGGAAGCCGGCCTTGGCGAAGTTCGCAGCCATGGGGAAGTTGCCCTGGTCGGTCCCTCCGCCGATGGACTCCGCGCCCTCCTCGACGAGGAAGTGGGTGCACTCCGTGAGCAGGTCGTAGGCGTAGCCGTGACCACGCTGTTCCGGAACGACTCCGATGAAGCCGATGGTCGGGCCGGAAGGGTTGTGGGCCGGGATGTGGATGCCCGCCAGGTCGCCCTCCGGCGTGTGCGCGATCTGCCACCACTCCCGTGGGGAGGGGCACCAGTGGAAGAAGTCGAGTTCCTCCTGGGCGGCCTGGTCGAGGCCGCCCTCCTCGATGGCCCTGAGCGCGTGGGCGTCCAGGGTGACGGAGTGGATGCGGCGCAACGCGTCGAAGAACACGGTGTCGTCGGGTTCGGCGCTGAAGCGCAGGCGTCCGGGCCGCTCGGGCAGACCCCGCTTTAGGGTCCAGCGGTACAGGAAGCGTTCCACCAGGAGTTCGTACCCGGCGGTCCGTGCGGCGGCGAACCGTGTCCCGGCGGCGGCGCGCAGGTCGGGCTTGTCCCGCCAGCCAGCAGGCAGGTTGATCTCGAGTTCGACCTGCCAGGGGGCGGAGCGCAGGAGTTCGGCCCCCGCCTCCTCCTCGCCCTCGGCCACGTCGAACCAGTTGATGTTGAGGGGCTCCGGGTCGTCGGGGCCGCCCCACCACGCGCCGCGTGCGACGACCTCGCCGTCGCGCAGGGCGACGCGCTTCCAGTCGGGGCGGAACCGGGTGCGCCGATGGCCTTCACGGGCGCCCAGTGGGTCGGGGAGTCGGTCGAAGAGACGGGCGTCGCTCGCGGTGAGCGCGCGGATGACCGGATCGGTCATGGATTCCTCCGGGATACAGGCTGCTCGGAGCGCTCCCGGTCAGAAGTGACGAACCACGCCGGGACAGCGGAAGAGGGAGCGCTGGAAAGGTGTGAACCGCACGGCACTCGCCTCCTTCCATCCGTCTCAGGGCGTGGAGCCACACAGTACGCGTTCTTCCGCGGGTCCGCCCATGGATTTCCGCGGCCCTGGGAGGGACGGGTCCGCGGGACGACGCAGAGCGCACACCGAGCGTCGCACCTGCCGGAACTCGCCGACCGAACCGCTCGATCATGTCCGGGCTGCTTGCCTCCGGTGGGGCCGGTCGAGCCGGGGTGATGGGCGCACAACCGGACCACCGGACCACCGGACAGCGCGAACACCGGGGCGCCGGCAGACCCGTGCCTCGCGCTCAACCGCCTTGACCTCCCTACAACTGGTCCCCCCTGCTGGGTAGTTCCGGAGGATGCTCCCCGCCACCGTCCTTGATGTCCTGCTCGCAGGTTCGTCCGTCGTAGGACTGGTCGTTGGGGATGAACAGCACTTCAGCAACCTGCTCAGGGTGCTCGACGGCAAGCCATTCGTCGCCCGTGAGGGGATCGTCGGCCGGTCCGAACGCCTGGTACGAGTAAACCGTCTGACACCCCAACACCACGCGCTCCTTGTCGACCGCGCAGACGTCCACGGCGGGGCCGGAATATTCGTCGGCGCCGTCGAAGCGGAAGCGGAAGCGGACCTGGTCGCCTTCGGAGGGCAATTGCGGATGGGGTTCAAGGCTCCAGCCGACGACCTCGGCGGTGACGCCGAGAGGCCGCCCCGACGTGTCCTCGACCTGCACCCTCACACCGGCCTCACCGCGCTCCGCCGTCGTGTCGGTGCAGCTCCAGAGAAAAGAGCAGCCGGACAGGGAGAGGATCACCAGAACCAACGGAGCACCGACAAGTACCCGTGCGGATAACACTGAGTTGACCTCCGGTCGGGGTGGAGCGGAGCAGTGTATCCCGGGGCCTGGCAGCCGCGGACGACGGCGACGAGCGCCTGCGGCGGCGAAGCCGAAACGCAACCGAAGCAACCGCATTGGCCGTCTATCCCCCGGGGGTTCCGGTCCAGCACCCACTCGACAGCTTTGGGACTAATCCCCCAGCTTCACCACCCAACCGCCTCCATGTCCGACCTTTGCAGTACGGTCACACGAACCAGCCCGACCCCGAGGGCCGCCTCTCACCAGGCAGGCCCGGACCCGTGTATTCGAGGACGCACAATGCCTTACGAGCCCGGCACCGTCTGGCAGTACGAGGTCCCCACGACCAGTAGCACCCACCTGCCACCCGATGCCGGCTACGGCAAGGCTCTGACCAATCAGGGGTACGGCTTCGAGGTCGCCGTGGCCGACCTGATCGACAACTCGATCGATGCCGGCGCCGACAAGATCGTCGTGCACTTCCTGCGGGACGCCAAGCGCATCCTTACCCTGCTGGTCATCGACAACGGCAAGGGCATGGACGATCCCGGCCTGGACGCCGCCATGACGGTGGGACGGCGCCGCGACTACGGCGAGAGCGCCCTCGGCCTGTACGGCACGGGCCTGAAGGCCGCCTCACTGTCCCACGCGGCATCCCTGACCGTGGTCAGCCGGACCAAGCGCAGCCGGACCGCAGGACGCCGTCTCACTGCCGAGGGCATCGAGGACGGCTTCCGCTGTGACACCGTCGACCCGCGCTACGCGCAGGAACTCGTGGACCGCTACGACGGCGTCATCGAGTGGCACGGCACGATCGTGCGCTGGGACCAGGTGCGGGCCTTCGAAACGGTGACCGCCGGCCAGAGCGACCACTACCTGTCCAAGGCGATCGCCCGCCTGGAAACGCACCTCGGGCTCTACCTGCACAGGTTCCTCCAGAACGGCCTCAAGCTCGACATCGCCGTGTGGGACGTCAGCAGTGGCGAAGGGGCACTCGGCGAGGAAGTCGACCACATCGCCGTCGAGGCGCTGGACCCCTTCGGTTACAAGGTCCCGGGCAAGCCGCGCTACCCCCGTACGTTCACGGCCCCCGTGGAGGGCCTGGGGGACGTCGAACTGACCGCGCACATCTGGCCCGCCAAGTCGAAGCAGGCCGGGTTCCGGCAGATCGGCCCCCTCGCCGACCGTCAGGGCTTCTACTTCTACCGCAACGACCGCCTTGTCCAGGCCGGCGGCTGGAACGGTCTTCGCAACCCTGAGGGACACCTCGCTCTCGCTCGCGTGGCCGTCGACCTCCCACCCCGCGAGAACAGGGTCCTGAGCCTCGACGTGAAGAAGGAGAACGTCACCGTCACGCCCGCCTTCACGCTCGGCGTCGAGAAAGCCGTGGACGCCTCCGGAAACACCTTTCACGGGTACCTCGGCGACGCCGAGGCCGCCTACCGGGAGGGCGCGAAGCGCACGGAGGTCGTCCGCAAGCCCGTGACGCTCCCGGGTAAGGGGATGGACCCGAAGATCAAGCGGGTCGTCAAGGAGGAGCTGCCCGAGAAGCCGGGGGAAGAGCCCATCTCGTTCACCTGGGTCTCGCTTCCCGGTGACAAGTTCTTCGACCTCGACCGCGAGAACAACACCGTCCTCCTCAACAAGGCCTTCCGCAGCGACTTCAACGACGGCCGTCGCGGCGGAAGCAACGACGCCCCCGTCACGAAGACCTTGCTGTACCTGCTGCTCGAGGACTGCTTCGGTCTCGGACGCTGGGAGCGTGGCCGCCAGGACCGAGTGGACTACTGGAACACCATCCTCCTGGCAGCGGCAGGTGCGCACCGCGACCGCCGTGACCAGGCGACCGACTGATCCGGTACCGCTCTCGCTCCTGGCCCGCTCCGGCCCCTGACTGAGGACAAGAGATGACCGACACTTCCTCCGGTGTGCTCCTCGACATCCACACCTCCGCGCTGGCGGGGATGGGCAGCATGCCACGTCACTTCGAGCGCTGGGCAGCGCTCGCCGCGGACGAGTCTCACCCGGACGCGGACCTGGGCGAGGAGTTGTTCCGCTCCCTTCTCATCGGTGGTGACGACGCACTGGCCGCTCTGTGGGGCCGCCACCTGACCGCCTGGGACTTCGCGGAGAACCCGCAGTGGGGCGCGGGCTCCCCGGCGCGCACCGACGAACGGCGAGCGGTGGTCTACGAACGGCTCCGGTTCGGAAGTGAGCTGTGCAAGCTCCTGGACGAGGCCGTACCCGTGGCGAAGGTGCCCGGCGCAACGGTGATCACCCGGGAATTCACCCCGTGGTACACCCCTGAACGCGCGGCGGCCAGGTCCTTCTACTGGACGGCGTACGAGCGGAAGCTCCGCGACAAGGGCTGGTCCGAGGCCGCCATCGCCAGTCTCGACCAGGCGAGCCTGGCAGTCGTCGAGCGCCTCGCCGACCCCGAACAGCCGGCGGCCCGCCAGGCGAAGGGCCTGGTCGTCGGCTACGTCCAGTCCGGCAAGACGGCGAACTTCACCGGCGTGGCCGCCAAGGCCATCGATGCCGGATACCGTCTCGTCATCGTCCTGGGGGGCACCCTCAACCTGCTGCGCGCCCAGACCCAGAGGCGCCTAGACATGGAGCTGATCGGCCAGGAGAACATCCTGCGGGGCGCGGATGTCACAGATGTGGACTCCCTGGTCGGCGTGGACTACGTGGGTGACGACGAGGACTGGTCGGAGTTCGTCCGGCACGGCGGCCGTCCCTCCACGCTCGGTGCGTTCGACATCGAGCGCCTGACCACACGCGACAACGACTACAAGAGCCTGGCCCAGGGCATCCGGGCCCTGGAGTTCGAGAAGCGTGTCCCCACCCGGCCACTGCATGACTCGGCGAACCTTCACCACACCGCAGCGCGGATCCTCGTGGTGAAGAAGAACAAGGCCGTCCTCACGAAGCTCGTCAAGGACCTCAAGCAGATCCACGGGATCCTGGGGGAGCTGCCGACCCTCATCATCGACGACGAGTCCGACCAGGCCTCCGTGAACACCTCGAACCCGAAGAAGTGGGAGGAGGGAAGAATCGAGCGGACGGCCATCAACGGCTTGATCTCCAAGCTTCTGGGTCTGCTGCCGCGAGCCCAGTACGTGGGCTACACCGCGACCCCCTTTGCCAACGTCTTCATCGACCCCGGTGACGAGGAGAACATCTTCCCGCAGGACTTCCTGATCTCCCTCCCTCGCCCCAGCGGCTACATGGGCGTCCAGGACTTCCACGACCTCGACGGCGTCGACGACGGCGAAACCGAGGGCGGGGCCGAGAAGAAGCACGTCCGAGGCATCTACGACTCCGCAGGAGACCGCCTCCAGGAAGCTCTGGACGCCTTCGTCCTCACAGGTGCTCTCAAGCTCTACCGCGCCGACCACGGGACCCCCGACGGTCCGTTCCGTCACCACACGATGCTCGTGCACGAATCGGTCCGCATGGCCGAACACACCGCGCTCGCCCTGCGCATCAACACCATGTGGCACAACGCCTCGTACACGGGCTCTCAGGGGCACGCACGTCTGGCGTCACTCTTCGAGAAGGACTTCCGGACCCACGCGGCCAGTTCCTTGCCCACCCCCACGACGTACGCAGATCTGAAGCCGTACGTCTTCGAGGCCCGCCGTCTCATCAACAAGGGCGGCACACCGGTGATCGTCGTCAACGGCGCCAGCGAACGTGACTACTCCCAGCCCGACCTGGACTTCGATCGCACCCCGAACGTCTGGAAGATCCTGGTCGGTGGCACGAAGCTGTCCCGCGGCTTCACGGTCGAGGGCCTGACGATCACGTATTACCGCCGCACGACGCAGCAGGCCGACACCCTGATGCAGATGGGTCGCTGGTTCGGCTTCCGGCCCGGGTACCGCGACCTCGTCCGTCTCTACATCGGCCGGGAGGAGACTCTCGGCCGTGGCCGCAACGCCAGGACGGTCGACCTGTACGAGGCCTTCGAGGCGATCTGCCGCGACGAGGAACTCTTCCGCACCGAACTGGCCCGCTACGCCCCTATGGTGAACGGCCGCCCCCAGGTCACCCCCGCCCAGATACCCCCGCTGGTGGCTCAGCATCTGCCGTGGGTGAAGCCGTCGGCGCGGAACAAGATGTTCAACGCGCAGCTGGTGGAGGTACGGTCGCCGGGAGTCTGGGAGGAGCCCACGGCCTACCCCGAGGACCCCCACGCCCTGCGCCACAACACGGAGTGCTGGGAGCCGGTCTTCGAAGCCCTGTCGGACACCTCCGTCTCGCTCGGCGTGGACGGCGGTCCGCAGTACGAGGCACGGGTGGGCACGATGTCGCATCAAGACCTGCTCACGGTGCTGTGCGACCTGCGCTGGTCCGTCCCGGGGCAGTTCTCGCCCCACCTGGAGTTCCTGCTGGACGCCGGGCGGGAAGACGGCACGATCGACGACTGGGTCGTGATCGCTCCGACACAGACGTCCGCCCGCCGGAACGAGGCACGCATTCTGGGACACGGCCCCTTCTCCCTCGCCCGCCGTAAGCGCCGCCGCGGCCCGCTGTTCGGCGCGATCCGTGATCCGAAGCACGTCGCCGCGGTGACGCGCCTGGCAGGGGCCTCGCATCTGGCGGGAAACGCCGCTGTCGAGGAACTCGTCCGTCCCCGTCGGGGTGCGCTGGTGCTCTATCCCGTGGTGGAATCCGAGCCCCGGATCCTGTCCGACGGTTCGGTGGATCCGCGCGACCTGGTCATGGCCTTCGCCTTCGTCGCACCGCCGTCGACGGCGCGGGGTGACCGTGCCTTGGTGCGGTTCCGTGCGATCGACTCGACCAGGGCGGAAGCTGCGATCATCGACCGTGACGACACGAGTGCGTGAGGTCTGACGACTGTGAACAGCATGACGCCCTCCTCTCCCGGCGTCTCGGCCCGTATGAGCAGGCAAGCGAGCAAGGACACGGGGGTCGAGCTGGCCGTACGAAGGCTGCTGCACGCGGCCGGCCTGCGTTATCGCGTGGAGTATCCGGTGCCCGGCATGCCTCGTCGCCGGCTCGACGTGGCTTTCCCCCGAGCGAAGGTGGCCGTCCTGATCGACGGGTGCTTCTGGCACGGGTGCCCCCTACACGCCACGCAGCCGAAGGCCAACGCGGAGTGGTGGCGGAGCAAGCTGGACCGGAACATGGCCCGCGACCGGGAGACGACCGACCACCTGGCCGCGCAGGGGTGGACGGTGCTGCGCTTCTGGGAACACGAGGCTCCCGAGGAAGTGGCTGCCCGGGTGGCGGCCGCTGTGACGAGAGCGAACGAGGGGGAGAAAAAGGGATGAGTGGTCTGACCTTCGTGGACGTCTGTTCCGGGGCGGGCGGGCTCGCTCTCGGACTGGAGCAGGCCGGGTTCGATCCGCGTCTGCTGCTGGACGACGACGAGCTGGCCGTCAGCACGCTGCGAGCTAACCGGCCGCACTGGAACGTGCTTCACACCGATCTGATGGACTTCGATCCGTCCGAGCATCCCGTGAGCCACGACGTGGATCTCCTGTCGGCAGGCCTGCCACGAGTGAAGTCGAGCGCGACCGTCGGACGCCCCGATTCGGATGTGGAGGAGCGGCTGCTGACGGCCGCGATCTACCTCGTCCATGCGATCAGGCCCCGCGCGGTGCTCATCGAGAACGTTCCCGGGCTTGCGAACTCGGACGCCTACCAGCACCTCCGTGATTTCGCCCGAGCCGAACTGGCCCATCTGGGATACGAGTTCAGCTGGTTCGTCGTGAACGCGGTGGACTTCGGAGTTCCCCAGAACCGCAAGCAGGGCGTACTGATCGCCATCGAGCGACCGTGGGCCGCGGCGTTCCGGCCGCCGTCACCGACTGTGCGGCAGCCGGCGACGGTCGGTGCCGTCCTGGGGCCGTCCATGGCATCACGTGGTTGGCGGGACGCCGCTCGCTGGGCCGCACAGGCCGATCGACCGGCTCCGACCCTGGTCGGTGGCTCGAAGAACCGAGGCGGCGCGGACCTGGGGCCGACCGGTGCCAAGAACACCTGGGCGACCGTGGGTGTCAACGGTCACACCGTGGGCGACGAGGTTCCCGACGTGGACTTCGTCTGGGATCCCGAACTCGGCAGGGACCACATGGTGAAGATCACGGCTGGACAGGCGGCACTGTTGCAAGGGTTTCCCGAGACATGGGAGATCACCGGGCGCAAGACCTCCCGCTACCGCCAGATAGGCCACGCGACGCCTCCTCCCGTGGGGAGGGCTCTGGGGCGGGCTGTGGCCGCGGCGCTCGTTCGGGATCCATCAGTCCCCCCGGCCGGCTAGAATTCCGCCACATGACCAGCACGGCGTCCCACAAGCACATCCTCGACCAGCCCTTCGTCCTCGACCTCTTCGCAGGTCCCGGAGGGCTGGACGTCGCCGGTCACTCGCTCGACATCCCGAGTCTCGGCATCGAGTGGGACAAGAGCGCCTGCCTGACCCGGTACGCAGCCGGGCTGGACACCCTCCACGCCGACGTGAGCGCGGTACGCAGGGACGCCTTCGAGTCGCTGCCGCCGGAGATCAACGTGCTCGCCGGCGGTCCTCCGTGCCAGACGTACTCGGTGGCCGGGCACGGCGCCGGGCGCCAGGCTCTGGAGCGGGTCAGGGGGTACATCGAGCGGCTGATGGCGGGCGACTCCGCCCAGGAGATCGACGAGGACCTGAAGAACCTCACCGATCCACGCACCGCGTTGGTCCTCGAACCTCTCCGCTACGCGATCCAGGCCACCCGGAGCCCGAACCGGGAGAACCGCCCCTACGACGTGATCGTCCTGGAGCAGGTCCCCGCGGTGGCCCCGCTCTGGGAGCACTACGCCAAGGTCCTGGAGGAGACGGGGCTCCCCGACGGGACCCGGTACAAAGCGGTTGTCGGCGTCCTCGCCACCGAGACCTACGGGGTGCCGCAGACACGATCCCGCGCGGTGCTGATCGCTCGGCGTGAAGGGCTCGGCGAGCCCTCGCTTCCCACCCCGACCCACCGGGCCTACCAGGCCAAGGAATGGAATCGGAGGAACGGCGCCGGTAAATCCGTCCAGGCCACGGACCAGACCCGTCAGCCGACTCTCTACGAGGAAATCGACGCGTCGAAGAGCGACGCGGACCTACGGCCCTGGAGGTCGATGCGTGATGCCCTCGCAAAGCCGGTGGGCTCACATCCGGGGCGCTCCGCTCCCTTCCTGGTCCGCTCGAACTACGGCAGTTCCGGGCACCCGGGGAGGCGTGGAGTGCGGACCGACCAGCAGCCCGCCACCACCGTCACAGGCCGCATCTCCCGTTTCGTCGTCTTCGAGCACCTCGAAGACGACGAGAACATCGTCCACGAGGGACCACGGTTCAGCATGAACGAGGCGGGGATGCTGCAGAGCTTCCCGCCGGACTATCCGTGGCGCGGTACGGCGCAGGCCCAGCAGGTGGGCAACGCCGTACCGCCCCTGTTCGGTGCACACCTGCTGAGCTCCGCGCTCGGCCTTCCTCAGCCGGACCCGGAGAGCCTGCGTAAGCCGTGGCAGCCGGCCACCGAGGAACAGCGGGCCAAGCTGCGCGACAACGGCTGCGGGGACGCCGACGCCTGCACCGACAGGTGCCCACAGTCCAAGGACCAGGTGCCGCCCCCCTCATCCGTGCGCCCGCGCAAGGGCAAGAAGACAGCGGCGAAGTAGTACGAGCGGGACGCCGGAGAGCTCTGTGACGGCCCGCACGACACCGGGTCAGCCGCCACTCTCCCTGCCCCTGATCGGCGCCGTCTCGAACAGCTCCGCGAAGTAGCCGGTGAGCGCGGCCACGGACTCCTCCGGGGCGGGGTCCTCGTCAGGACCGTCCGGGAGTCCGTGCCGCTCGACCGGTTGCGCCGATTCGGCCTCCGCGATCCAGTCCCGCAGAGCGGCGGGATCGCGGGGCTCATCCGGCGCGAGGATGTCGTAGATCAAGGTCGCACCGGCCGTGTTGATCGCGGTGCTGAGACCGTTGACCTCTCGCCCGGTGGTGACCTGCCCGCTTTTCAGAAGTCGAACCAGAGCCTGGGCGGTAGGCCGGTGGTCGATCAGGTCCATCCGAAGAACGGTGTGGATGAGGTCCTGGTTCCCGCAGGCGATCTCGACCGGCCCGTAGTCCGGCCCGTTCCGGAAGAGTTCAGCCGCCCACCACAGACGGGAAAAGCACTGGCGGTCCGCAGGGCCGCTGAAGCGCTGTGCGGCGACACGCGGTTCCGGTTGCTTCGCCGTCACCTCCGGCAGGTGTCGCCAGACGATGTAATCGGGAGCCACCGCCAGGGCGAGGTGGTTCCACAGGCGCTTGTCCGCCGCTTCCCGTCGTGTCAGGCGCAGCGTGGCATGGAGCCGTGGCGCGAGCCACGCGTCCGCTCGGGTGCGGTCCTCCCGGAACTCGAACATGGCGTCTTCCACCAGGCTTCGGATCGGCTCGATCCACCATCTGGCGTCGTCCTCGGGAAGCGGCTCGACGACCTTGGCCAGATCGATGCCGCCGTGGACCTGTTCGCCCCTGAGGAGTTCTTCGGTGAGGAACGGATCGACAGCCGAGGTGTCGAGCAGAGCCAGGCGTTCCGGCACGTGGTTCGGTTGGGTGATCACGTCTCACTCTCGCGGTTCTTCTGTTCGAGACTGCGGATGGCATAGGCGAGGGCCTTGCCGGCATCGGCGCGTCTGACCGCCGCATAGTGGATACGCGTCTGTAGTTCCACCCAACCGGATTCGCCGGTGCGTCGGCGATGGACCTGCCGCAGTGCCTCCTCGACATGGACACCGGGGATCACGTCCGGGAGCATCTCCCGCAGCACCTCGCCCTGCCAGTCGGTCGGAAAGACCGGCCCGCCGCCGGACTCCACCTCCAGATCGCCGATGGCTCCGTGGAACACCGCGGTCCAGGCGTCGGTGGCCATCTGGGCGACCAGGAGGTCACGCACCTTGCTCTCCACGCCCGAGCTGTTGCTGTCCAGCAGCCCCATGACACCCTCGACGTCGGTGTTCACGAGCACGGTGGGGACTCTGGCCGATGTGTCCACTATCCAGGGCGCGTCGGCGTAGGCGTGGAGCCATTCCCGGGAGCTTCTCTTGAACGACGCTTGTCGGACTTCGAGTTGGAGGTCGCGGACCGGTTCGTCGGACACCGTGTCGATGATCCAGCTTCGGTCGGTCTCGGTGATCGACCGTCCGCGCACTCCGTCCACCGTCCCGACGGCGTACACGGCGAGAGAGGCCCGCCCCCGGTGATCGTCACGGAGCACCTCCAGCGCCCCGGACCAGTCATGGCCGCCCTCCGTGTCGAGCGTGAGGTTCACGGAGGTACGAACGTTGGTCTCGCCGTCCGTCAGTACGGCGAGGACACACAGCTCGGACCAGGGCGCGTCCGGCGCGTTCACCCCGGGCGGCAACGTCACCGAGAGGCCGATCGTGGCGCTCACCCAGTCCGTGCGGCCCGCGATGCCGAGGGCGACGGCCTGCTGCTGGGTCGAGTAGGCGCTCGTCTCCAATCGGTCGCGGGTGCCGTCGGAGAGTTTGAGGGAGACCGAGGTCACCCTGAGCGCGATCGGCCGACTGAGTCGCTTGTACGGGTAGATCTTCACGCGTCACTCCCCCTTGCCGGCACGGAGTTCGAGGACGAGGCGGGTGAGCGTGGTCCTGACCGGGTGGCTGGTGACATCGGTGGTCCCTCGGAACTTCGCGCGTCGCGCGCCGGGGGTGAAGCGCAGGATCCCGTCCTCCACTTCACAGCCCTCGACTCCCACGAGTTCTGCCCAGCCCAGCTTCGGGCGGCCTCCTGAACGCACGTCCAGTTGGGCCACCGGCACCATCGGGGCGATCTCGTCGCCGCGCGGGATGGTCACTTCGGCGGTGATCTGCCACTCCCCGCCGTCACCGACGGTCGCGTCGAGTGCGTCCAGCGCCGGGACCACCGGCCCGGTGGGCACCTTGGCTTTGGTCTTCTTCTTCACGGTCAACGCCTTGCGCAGGGCCTCACCGCCTTCGCGACTGCTCCGCTTCGGTCGTGCGACAAGTTCCCTCACCGCGTTGTTGGCCTCGGTGGTCAGTGCGTTGATCCGCCGGTACGCGGACGGCGACCAGCGCAGGGTCAGCTCCTCCGTCTGTCCCCAGCGGTCGTGCTCGGGCGGTTCCGCCGCACGCAGGAACTCCTCGGCCTCCTTCGCGAAGGGCGCCGTCTCCCCGGCCGCCTCGCCCACCAGCAGAACGGCCTGGAAGGGGTTGGTGCCGATCGGCAGCCTCTGGACGGTGGCCCTCTTGACGGTCATGCGGTTGCCGCGGAGCGAGTGCAGCGAGTTCTTCGCGCCGTCTGCGTCCTTTTCGGACTCGGTGACGAGCAGGACCGCCTGGTGCGTACCGAGCGTCCCCCGGGTGCCGCCGGAAAACGGCAGTTTCAGCGGGATACTCCGTGCCGCGACCTGTCCGGCCTCGGTGAGGCGATCCACCGTGGTGCCCTCGTAGTGCGCCTTCAGGGCTCGGGTCCGGGAAGGCTGCTCGACGGACGGGTCGATCTGCTGCTCCTCCACGACCTCCTTGCCGTTCCGGAAGGCACGGACATAGACCTCCAGGAGGGGCAGCCTGCTGCCCCCGCCGGTCATCGCGGCCCAGAAGTCACGGCCCAACGCCTCGACCAGTCGCTTGTGCATCCTGATGATGTCCCGCGTGTCCTCGTCGTCCCTCTCGTCGTCCGCGGACCCGTCGTCGGCATCGGACGAGTTCTCCGCGAGGCCACCCACGTCGTGCGCGCCGACGATGAGGAAGGACGTACCGGGTTCGTCGTTCTCCCGGGTCAGGTAAAGGTTTTCCACGGTCTTCTCGTCTGCCCACCAGGAACGGGCGACCATGACTCCGGGCGAATCGGGATCGGGGCGCCCGAACCAGGCGGGGCCCGCGTACGTCTCGCCGTCGACCTCACGCCAGGGCAGTTCGAGACGGCCGATGACACGTCGCTCGGTGCGTCCCTCGTGCGGCACGGACAGAGTGGAGTTGATGAGCACGAGGCCGAGTGCGCTGGTGGCCCACAGCGTCGCCTTGCCCAGGCCGTACGAACCGCCCGCGCTGTGCCCGGACTTGAGGCTCTCCAGTTGGCGTCTGACGACGGCGGCGAACTTGCCGTCCGCGTAGTCGTCGCCGGTGAGCCCGGAAGCGTTGTAGTCGTCGACACGCAGCAGGACCAGGCGGCCCTTCTCATACATGTCGCGCACCCCAGCGTCCACGACCCGGCCGACCTTCTGGCCGCCCGCGCTCTCGGAGACCGCGGAGTAATGAGGGAACAGATCGTTCCACAGGATCGCCTCGCGGAAGGCCTCGAGCTTCTCCCCGGTCAGCTCGTGCAGGGTGTAGCGGACCCTGACCGGTCGTCCGTTCTCTGTGAGCCGCTCGTCGAGGCTGTTCTGGCAGGTCTCCCGCGCGAGCACCTGCGCGTCGGCGTCGAAGGCGAAAGCGGCAGCATTGCCCAGGTCACGGCCGCCGTCGGGGTAGCCGGGGCGGTGGTACCAGGTGACCGGGAGGCCGGCCTGGGTGTCGGTGGTACGGGTGTGCACCGTGCCGAGGTCCGTGCCCAGCGCCTTGGCGATGTCGGCCATGACCGTGGGGCGCGGGGTCGACCTGCCGGTGATCCACGCGGAGACGGCTGCCCGTGTCAGCTGTAGTTCCTCGGCCAGTTCGGCCTGTGTCCTGCCCGCGAGTCTGAGCTGCCGGGACAGCCAGGGCCCGAACTCCTCACCTGTCTCCACGTGCCACCTGCTCCTTCCTTGGAGCCGCAGGCTGGTCGCCTGGGGCGAACAGAAGGCTAATTTGACGCGAGGAAGCCTGTCAACTGATGGTTGATTACTCCCGGGCCACCCTTGCAACTCAACGAAGTGACCCATACGTACAGAATTACCCCGTTCTACCCTATTTCAATTCGACCGAGCGGTGTCGTTCCGAGTCGCAGCAATCGAGGGTTGACAGCCACCCGTCACGCCTACTAAGGTCCTTAGTGGTGGTTACTCTACCCCGTTCACCCCCTCCACAAGAAGGGGTCGATCGGCCGGGTCAGAGGTGTGTCCATCCACAGATTTCACCCGGTCCTGTAATTCGAACAAAAGCTCGTCTGTCGATGCTCACCCAAAGCACTGGCGGAACGTCAAGCGGACCCGCTATCGTGTGGTTTCCGAAAAAGCATCTCGACCGAGAAAAGCAGCTCAGCCACGGGGCCCGCCATGCCTAATCTCAATGCCCCGGCTTTGAACATCAGCGGATTCGACACGACAGGGGCATTTACCATCATGGACGGACAGAGCGATGACGATTGCATGATATCGGACCGCGACCTGAGTGTTTTTACGATGCTCATCGCAATGGCGTGCTGCAAGGTTGAGGTGGCGAGCGTCATCAGTTTATTCGAGTCGTCGATGGAGTACTTCTCCGACAACTTCCCCGACCTGGCCAAGCACGTTGCTGGCCTGCCCGAAGCCTGCCCCCACCACTGAGTGAAGTCCCCCCACATAACACGTCGCTCGGAGTGTCGTCCGCCCTCCCCTGAACATCTTCGGGGACCCAGGTCGGTGGTCGTCCGACGCCGTGGCACGACGGAAGCAGCTGAGCCGGCGAATCGTGAATCGATCCGCCGGCCCGCGCTCCCGCTCATTATTCCGGAACTTGACATCAACAGGAGTGCAGGAACAATGTCGACGCCGTCTTCCTCCTCTGTTATCCAAACCGTTCTCGAACAGTCCACCCGTGTCCTGCAGACTTATTCCGTAGATCCCGGCCTCGTCGCCGAGCATGCCAACGGAGAACGCCGTATCACTCAAGGTGGATACGGTGACCGGCAGCTTTTCGAACTGGTCCAGAACGCGGCCGACGAGATCGCCGGAGAACCCGGCGGGAAAGTGCACGTGGTCCTCACAGAGACCCATCTGTACTGCGCCAACGAGGGATTCCCTGTCACCCCGGAAGGCGCGGAGACGATTCTCCGGATGAGCATGTCGAAGAAGCGCGGAGGCCAGATCGGACGATTCGGCGTCGGCGTGAAATCCGTTCTTGTGGTGACCAACGCACCGGAATTCTTCAGTAGCACCGGAAGTTTCGGATTCGACCGTGCCTGGTCGTACGAGCAGATCAAGGCCGTGCCCGGCGTGACAGCGCGCTACGGCCCGGAATTCGACGCCCCCGTGCTGCGGATGGCCCGGCCTCTCGACGCGCGGGCCGAGCGCGCTTCCGATCACGTCCTGGACGAGTTGCTGAGCTGGGCCACCACCGTCGTCCGCCTGCCCCTGCTGCCGAATGCCGACGACCGGCTGGGCCGGGACATGCACGGCGGTCGCGCCAAGGACCACGGCGAACCGCGCGAGGAGTTCCCGGTCGGCTTCCAGCTCTTCTCGCCGCACGTCGCCACGGTCGTCCTGGAGGACCGCCGGCCGCGCCCCATGGCACGTCGGACCCTGACCAGCAGGCAGACCGGCGACCTGCACACCGTGGTCGAGGAGCGGACCGGAAAGGCCCTGGCAACCGACCGGTGGCGCGTGTTCACCACCACCCACGAGCCCGGCACGGCGGCCCGCGACGACGCCGGAGAGCTGCACGACCGACTCTCCCTCGACCTCTCCTGGGCAGTCCCCGCACAGGAGAAGGACCCGGAGAGCGGCCTGTACGTCAGCCCGCGGTCACGTGGACGCGGCAAGTTCTGGTCCTTCTTCCCCACCAAGTACGAGATGTCGCTGAGCGGCATTCTCAACGGCGCCTGGAAGACCAACGAGGACCGGCAGAACCTCCTGGACTCCTCCCCGTTCAACCAGGAGATGATCCGGGTGTCGGCGAAGCTGGTCGTCGACACTCTGCCCGCCCTCGCTCCCGCCGAGGACCCGGCCGCCTACCTGCCCCTGCTGCCCGGCCGTGTCAAGGAGGCGATCAGCTGGGCCGACGAGTTCCTGACCCGGGAGATCTGGGCCCGCACCGCGGACCGCCCGTCGCTGCCCGATCAGGACGGCATCCTGCGCGTCCCCACGCGGCTGCGGATCCACCCGCGGTTCGACAAGGACCTGAAGAAGTTGTCCAGCTGGCTGCGCATGTGGCACGAATGCCCCGGGCGCCCTTCGGACTGGCTGCACCCCAGCGCGGAGGCGGACGTCCTGCGTTCCGGAAAGGTCGAGCACATCATCAGCGCGGCCGGACACCGGCGAACCGACGTCAAGGAGTGGCTGGAGGCCTTGGTCGAGAGCGGCACTCCCGAGGCGTCGGCGGTGGCCGTCCGCATCCTCGCCGACATGATCGACGCCCGCTCCCCCTACGCCGAGGAGGCCCGCAAGGCCCGCATCGTGCTCACCGAGGAACACGGCCTCGTCGCCCCCGTGCCAGGCAGGGTGTTCCGCCGTGCCGATCAGGGCGGTCTGCGCGAGGCCCTGGTGTACGTGGTCGACAAGCTCTCCCAGGATCCGTCGCTGCATCACGCGCTCAACAGCCTGGGCATTCGGGAAGCCGATGCCGAGGGCCGTTTCGTCAGCGTCCTCGACCAGGGTTTCGACCACTACAGCGACTCGGACTGGGAGCGGTTCTGGGAGCTGTTCCGTCAGGCGGGGGTCCGCCGACTGACTGACAAGGTCTTGGAGCGGGTGCCCGACGCGCGTTCCACGCTCCGGGTGCGGACCGCCGACGGTCGGTTCCGGCCGGCCGAGGGCTGCATGCTTCCGGGGCCTGTCGTCGACGCGAAGCGCGACCCGAGCGTGGCCGTCGACATGGCGTTCCACTCCGACGACACCCCCTTCTTCCCCCAGATCGGCCTGCGGGAACGCCCCTCCGGCTCGGTGCGGCCACAGGAGGGCGAGCCATGGTTCGAGGAGTACCGTGAAGCTGTCCACGCCACCTACCTGCGCAGCCTGGACAGCCGAGCCCCGCGTCCCGCGCTGAACCGGATCAAGGTCGAGGGCGCCCCCGTCGGTGGTTCGCTCCACCTCTTCCGCGCCCTGTCCGAGGAATCCCGCGCCGCCTTCCTGAAGGTGCTGCCCGACGACGCCGTGGTGGACAACTGGACACGCCAGATCGGTGCGCAGAGCAGCACTCGACAGGCAGTGATCTCGCCGATCCGGTGGATGCTGGTGAAGTTCGGCACGATCGCCACCTCCCAGGGCATCAAGCCGCTCAGGGAGGCCGTCGGCCCGCAGCTCGCCGCCTACCGGGACGTGCTGCCGGTGGCCGACATCTCACCCGAGAAGGCCCGCAGGCTCCGGCTCCCGATCACCGTCGACGAGGTTCCCGCCGACCGCTGGGACGTACTCCTCGACGAGGTGACCCGCAGCGAGGACGACTCCTTCGTCGGCGCCACCTATGTGATGCTGACCCGGTTCGACGCGGACTTTCCCGAGGACTCCCTGACGCGCTGCCGGATCGGCGACGCCTGGGGCACCCGTCCCGACGACGAGATCACCGTCGCCGTCGGGACCGCTCAGTACCAGGCGCTGCGCGCCGAGCAGCTCCCGGCGCTGCTCGTGCCGACCGCCGACGACGCAGAGCTGATGATCGAGAAGTGGGGCATGCTCCGCTACACCGATGTGATCAGCCTGGAGACCCGCGAAGTACCGGCGGGCGAACCGGTCCCCCTGGTCGAGCTGTTCCCCGCCCTGCGGCAGCGACTGAACAGCGGGAACCGGCACAGCATGGTGCAACGGTGCAGCGAGCTCGAGGAGGTCACCCGTACACCCAACGGCACGCACGCCTCCCCCTTGGACGCCGTGCGCCAGGACAGCACCGTCAAGGTCCTGGTACCGCTGGAGCCCGAGCCGATGCTGCGCCTGATCGACCGCGAGCTCGGCCTCGGCCTCGGCGCCGCCGGCTGCCGTGCCGTGCTGGAACTCCAGGACCGCATGGCCCGGGACAGCGCCTTGAAGGCGGCGCAGAGGGCGGTGCGTGAAGCCGACGACGTGGTGACCAAGATCGAGCTGCTGATCGGCGCGGACGCGCTCCGGACCGGTTTCCCCGAGGGATTGATGGAGGCGGAACTGCAGGAGACCGGCGGGGTGGAGCCGTCCGGGCACCGGATCGCGCAGATGGCGTTCAACGCACACGGCGACGGGGTGCTCAAGGAGCATGCCCGGGACATCCAGGCACGCTTCCCCAACGCACCTGTCTCCTACGGAGGTTCGTCGGCTGCCATCGCATTCGTCTCGGAACTGGGACTGCCCGTCGCGTTCGCCGGTTCACGGACTCCGTCTCCTCCCCCGTTCGAGACCGTCGAGGGCCCTCGGGACTTCCCGAGCCTGCACGCCTACCAGGAGGATCTGGTCCGGAACATCTCCCGGATGCTCGACCGGCTGGCCCCCCAACGCGGAATGCTGTCCCTGCCCACGGGGGCCGGCAAGACCCGGGTGACTGCTGAGGCCGTGATCCGCTGGGTGAAGCGGGTCGGCGACCTCAAGGGTCCGCTCCTGTGGATAGCGCAGACCGAGGAGCTGTGCGAACAGGCCGTCCAAAGCTGGAAGTTCGTCTGGAGCAAGGTCGGCGCCGAACGCCCGCTCACCATCAGCCGGCTGTGGAGCACCAACGAGGTCGGGAACGTGGCGGACCACCCGCACCTGGTGGTCGCCACCGACGCCAAGCTGGAAAAGTGCCTGAGCGCCGACCAGTACGCCTGGCTGCGCGAGGCCACCCTGGTGATCGTGGACGAGGCGCACACCGCCATCTCCAAGCGATACACCGACGTCCTCGGCCGGTTGGGCCTCACCCAGTACGAGACCACTCGGCATCTGCTCGGTCTGACGGCGACCCCGTTCCGGAACACCAACGAGGACGAGACCCGTCGCCTCGCCACCCGCTTCGGTAACAAACGACTCGACCAAGGAGTCTTCCCGTCGGGTGACCCGTACCGCGACCTCCAGGACTGGGGCATGCTCGCCCAGGTCGAGCACCGCACCCTCGAGGGCGGCCGTATCGAGCTCACACAGGACGAGAAGACACACGCCGATCGAATGGCCATGCTCTCTCGCTCCGCCGAACACCGGCTCGCCGACGACCACGCACGAAGCCGACGCATCGTCGACTCGGTGGCCGAACTACCGGACGACTGGCCGACGCTGCTCTTCGCCACCTCAGTCGACCACGCCAAGTACCTGGCAGCCCTGCTCAACGACCGGGGAGTCCCGTCCGCCGCCGTGGACTCGACGACCAGCGCTCAGGACCGTCGCACCCGCATCGAGAATTTCCGGAACGGCCGCATCCGGGTCCTCACCAACTACGGTGTGCTCACCCAGGGATTCGACGCACCGGCCACTCGTGCCGTGGTCGTTGCCCGGCCGGTCTACAGCACCAACGTGTACCAGCAGATGATCGGTCGCGGACTGCGCGGACCGCTGAACGGCGGCAAGGAAAGCTGTCTGATCCTCAACGTCAGCGACAACGTCGCCAACTTCGACACGCGTCTCGCCTTCACCCAGTTCGAGCACCTCTGGAGCCGGAAGTGACCGACGTCTACCTCGACAGCCCCACGCTCACCGACGAGCAACTGGCCGTGGTCGAGCAGCCCTGGGACGCACGCGTCCTGGTCACCGCGGGCGCCGGAGCGGGAAAGACCCACACCCTGGTGCGGCGGCTCGACGCGCTGTGCGGTCAGGAGGACCCCGAGCAGACACTGGAGGCCGCAGAGATCCTCGTGCTCACCTTCTCCCGGGCCGCCGCCCGGGAGCTGCGCGAACGGATCTCCCGGCACGGGGAACGAGCACACCGGGTGCGCGCACGTACCTTCGACGCCTGGGCCTACGAGGTGCTCCTCCATGCGCATCCGGACGGCGAGTGGGGGACTGTCGGCTTCGACGAGAGGATCGCCGCCACGACCCGCGCGATCGAGAAGGGGGCGCTGGAGACCGGCGACGCGATCCCGCCGGCCCATGTCGTGATCGACGAGGTGCAGGATCTGCTGGGCGTGCGCCGGGAGCTGGTGGAGACACTTCTCGACCGGTACCAGGACAGTTGCGGCTTCACCGTCGTCGGCGACGCCGCCCAGTCCGTCTACGGCTTCCAGATCGCGGACCTGGGTGAACGCGCCGACGAGACCGGCCGGTTCTTCGACTGGCTGCGCTGCTCCTACCCCGAGGACCTGGTGGAACTGCGGCTCACCCGGAACTTCCGGGCCACCACCACCGAGGCCCGTGTCGCGCTGACGCACGGCCCTCGCCTCCAGCAACTCAAGGACCCCGACGAAGCGGAAACGCTCTACGACGAACTGCGCGACCTTCTTCTGGACCCGGCGAACAACCTGGGCGACCTCGACGACGAGTTCACCCTGAACGGCCTGCGGGACCCCTCCGACACGTGTGCCGTCCTCACGCGTGACAACCAGCAGGCCCTCGTGGTCTCCTCCCTGCTGCACACCCACGGAGTCGACCACCGGCTGCGGCGCCCGCTCGAAGAGCGTCCGGTGCCGTACTGGGTGGCCGAGCTGCTGCGCCGCACGGAGGCGACCGGCCTCACCGAGGACCGGTTCCGTGCGCTCCTGTCGGAGATCCCGCTCCCGTACGAGCCGAACATCGACGCCCTGTGGACGGTGTTGCGCCGGGTCGCACGCGGAGCAGGCCGCAGTGTGCTCGATCTGGACCGGCTGCGCCGCGCGGTCGCCGACGGCAGGTTTCCCGACGAGGCGGCGGACCCGGAGACCGCCCGGGTCGTCGTCTCGACCGTGCACCGGGCCAAGGGTCTGGAGTTCGACCGTGTGATCATCCTGACCCCGCCGACCGTCGCCGGACTGCGCAAGCGCTTCGAGCGGGAACTGGACCTCCCCGCCGAGGCCCGTGCTCTGTACGTGGCGATGACGCGTGCCCGCCAGGACCTGTACCACGTGACCCCGCCTGAATTGCCCCAGTTCAGGCGGGCGGGGCGCCGCCGCGACGGCCGCCTCTACCTCGGGGGGTGGCGTCCTTACGACCGCTACGGGATCGTCGCCCAGGCCGGCGACGTGTGTCGCGACAACCCGCCCGGCCACGAGGCGGACGCGGTCGCCGGCCAGATGTACCTACTGGAACAGGTCCGTCCCGGACATGAGGTACTGCTGCGCAGACTCCACGATCTGCCGATGGGCGAGACCCAGAGCCCTCCGTACGCCCTGCTGCACGACGGGCGGGAGATCGGTGAGGTGTCCCAGTGGTTCCGCGAGGCGCTGTTCCAGGTGCAGAAGGTCAACCGGACCTGGGACCCCTGGTGGCCCGAAGAGGTCCACGGGCTGCGGGTCGACACGTTGGAGACCGTGACGGGCAGCACCGCGGCCGGCGCCAATGCCGGCCTCGGTGACCGGGGCGTGTGGATCGCTCCCCGGATCACCGGTATAGGTCGATATCGCCGAGCCGACGACAACAAGGAGCAGCACGCATGACACACGTGGCAGGCCGCCACTCCGAGCACTACCGGGTCCGGGACGAGGAACTCCTGGTGGGCCTCCGCCGTGAACTCCTCGGTCCCGCGCAGGACGCCGAGCAGGAGGACCGGGACGAGCTCCTCACCCAGGACGCGCCGATCGACCGCTATCTGACCGGCGTGCTGTACCCGCGTGCCACGAAGGAACGAAAGCAGGAGGAGGCCGCCGAGCAGGACGGCCCGGACGACATACCCCTCACCACCCGTGGCGACGGCGAGGACTCCGGCGCCTCGCCGGAGGTCGGCGCCTCGGGGGACCGGCGACCCTCCACCATGGGGCTGACCTTCGCGGTCAAGCCGGCCATAAGCGACACGATCGTGGTCTCGGCGCGCGCGGCCGTCTACGAGCCCACCGACGCCGACGGCAAGCGGATCCCGGCCCGTCGCGCCGAGGCCCGCACCACTGCCGACCAGCGGGAACAGTGGCGGCGCAGGGAGCTCTCGTTCCCCGACCTGCGCTTCGTCGTGACCGAGGCAGCCCCGAAGGGGCCGATCAGGCTCACTGACGAAGCCTCCCTGCATGTCAACATCCGCCGCGTCGATCCGACCACCGGTACGGTCACGATCACGGTCACGCTGATCAACACGCAGAAGATCGGCGAATGGGACCTCCAGGACGCGTTCTCCCTGTTCCAGTGCGGTCTGACGATTCGGGCCGCCGACGGTTCCACCGCGTTCGTCGAACGCCCGGCCCCGGCCGGCGCCCACGACCCGGAGATCGCCACGAGTCGGTTGTTGCACCGCCACGCCCCGACCTTCGCCGTCGGGCACGGCTGCGCCGCCGAATGGGACTGGAACCCGTCGCCGGTCGGCGTGACCGACACCGCCCCGGAGATCGCCGTCGCCGAGGTGCGCAGCCAGTTCGTGCCGACGGTGGAGGTGCTGCTCACCGACTCCAATCCCGAGATCGACAGCTCGGCGCTGTCCATGCTGGGGCTGGCGGAGAGGTCCGACGCCGAGATCCTCACCGCGTTGGAAACACTCGCCGACGGGTACGGCCTCTGGATCGCCCGCAAAGCGGCCGAGACCGAGGAACTGGCCGGCGGGCCTCACGAGAAGGCCGCGCTGGAGCAGGTGAGGGCCTGCCTCGAGGCACTCGACCGGATCCGCCAGGGCATCGAACTGTTGCGGACCAAGCCCGATCTGATGAAGGCGTTCCGGCTCGCCAACCATGCCATGGCCGACCAACGCGCCCGCAGCGCCTGGGTGAAGGGCGGCCGCGTCGGCTTCCCCGACCCGGCCGCCGGTCGCTGGCGTCCCTTCCAGATCGCGTTCGTGCTCCTGTGCCTGGCCGGGATCGAGGACCCTCAGCACGTTGATCGAGGGACCGCCGATCTGCTGTGGTTCCCCACCGGCGGTGGCAAGACGGAGGCCTACCTCGGGCTGATCGCCCTCGCGTCGTTCCTGCGCCGTATCCGCAAGGGCCGGGCCGGTGGCGGTGTCACCGTCCTCATGCGTTACACGCTGCGGCTGCTCACCCTCCAGCAGTTCGAACGTGCGGCGATCCTGCTGTGCGCCATGGAGCACATGCGGCGTCGTACACCCGAGCTGGGGCACGAGGAGTTCTCCGTCGGCATGTGGGTGGGACGCTCGGCCACCCCCAACACGTTGGCAGAAGCGGGTCTGAAGCTCACCGAGCTTCGTGCGAACCTCGACAAGCGCCTCGCCACCGAGAACCCGGTCCAACTACACGCCTGCCCCTGGTGCGGAACCCGTCTCGACGCGCGGGACTACGAAGCCGACGAGGTCGCGAAGCGGATGTATGTCCGATGCCCGGGCGCGGGCTGCGACTTCGCCGACGGTCTTCCCGTCCACCTGATCGACGAGGCGGTGTACGACGCGCGGCCGACGCTGGTGATCGCCACCGTCGACAAGTTCGCGTCGATGCCGTGGCGGCCGGCGACCGCGGCGCTCTTCAACCGTGACGACCCGGACGGCGACACTCCTCCCCCGGAGCTGATCGTCCAGGACGAACTCCACTTGATCTCCGGCCCGTTGGGAACCCTCACCGGTCTCTACGAGACAGCTGTGGACGCACTCGCCGGCCGGCCGAAGGTGATCGCCTCCACGGCGACCATCCGTCGCGCCGCCGACCAGGGACGCAACCTGTTCGCCCGCGAGGTGCGGCAGTTCCCGCCCGCCGGACTCGACGCCCGCGACTCGTGGTTCGCCGTGGAGACTCCGCGCGAGGAGAAGGCGAGCCGCCGCTACGTCGGCCTGCTGGCCCCCGGCACCAGCCAGGCCACGCTGCTGATCCGCACCTACGCCACCCTGCTGCACCGGGCCCTGCACGCGGAGACCGAGGACGAGGTACGAGACGCGTACTGGAGCCTCGTCGGCTACTTCAACAGCCTCCGGCTGCTGTCGGCGGCCGAACTCCAGGTCCACGACGACGTGGTGGCCTACCTGGAGATGCTCGCCGAGCGCGAGGGAGTGAAGGTCCGCTCGATCGCCAACTACTCGGAGCTGACGAGCCGTATCGACGCCAGCGAGATCCCCACCCGTCTCAAGGGCATCGAGAAGCGACTGCCCGACGAGGACACCGTGGACGTCCTTCTGGCCACCAACATGATCGCGGTCGGCGTGGACGTGGACCGCCTCGGACTCATGGCCGTGATGGGTCAGCCGCAGACGACCGCCGAGTACATCCAGGCGACCAGCCGCGTCGGCCGCGCGCACCCGGGACTGGTCGCCGTCATGCTCAACTCGTCCCGGTCCCGTGACCGTTCCCACTACGAGAGCTTCCAGCATTTCCACTCGGCTCTGTACCGCGAGGTCGAGTCCACCTCCGTCACCCCGTTCTCCGCCCGCGCCCGCGACCGGGGCCTGCATGCGGTGATCGTCGCCCTCGCCCGCATCATGGTCCCGGCTGCCCGTCCCAACAATGGCGCCGGCAAGGTCGCTTCCTACGAGCACGTGCTCCGCTGCCGCATCAAGTCCGTGCTCCTGGAGCGCGTCGGCGAGGTCACGCCGGAGGAGACCGAAGCCGTGTCCCGGGGCTTCGACGAGTTCGTCGACTGGTGGTGCGACGAGGCCGACAACCACAGCGGCCTGCTGTTCGAGCCGCAGAGGGGCAGTCGTGCCCCCTCGCTCCTGAAGGCGTACGCCGACGAGTCCACGGACGTCGAGGCCTGGTCCACGCTGTGGAGCCTGCGCGACGTCGACGCCGAGTCCGCCCTGTTCCTGGAGGGATCCCGATGACCCCGCCCCCCGCCCGCCGTCGTCGGACCGGTGCGAACGGCACCGCCCCCGCCCACAACCTTCCGCGGCGCGGTACGGTCCGCCGTGCCCAGGCGATCACCACGTACGGCGTCGGGTCGCTCATCGCGGTCGACCACGAGTCCTTCATCGTCTCGGGGCTCGACGAGGCCGAACAGGGCTGGAGCCTCGACGAGTCCCCACGGATCCACGAACGACGCCTGGCCCGACTGCTCGGCGTCGACTGCTTCCGGCTGCCGCCCGCTTCCGACGACAAGAGCAAGGACGGCCTCCGGGTCCGGCGATTCCCCTGGACGCACTCCTGCCCCGAGTGCAACGACCTGCAAGGACACCGCGACTTCACCCCACCCGCCGGTCGTAGCGTTTGCGGCACGTGCGAGGTCGATCTGGTCCCCTCCCGCTTCGTCGTCGCCTGCGAGGCCGGACACCTCGGCGAGTTCCCGTACCGGCAGTGGGTGCACCGCTCCAAGGAACGTGGTGTCACGACGACGGCACAGTGCGGGGGAAAGCTGAAGCTACGCACGTCCGGGCGTACTTCCTCGCTCCGCTCCATCCTCGTCTCCTGTACCTGTGGGCAGGCCGCCGAGGTCTCCATGGAGGGCTCCTTCCGCAGGAACGCGCTCAAGGACCTGGGCCTCACGTGCCGAGGCTCCCGCCCGTGGCTCGGCACATCCGCGCCGGCTGAGGAGTGTGGACGCCCCCTGCGGACGTTGCAGCGCGGTTCTTCCTCGGTGTGGCAGCCGGTGCTGAAGTCGGCGCTCTCCATCCCGCCGTGGAGCGACGGCCGGGCGGATCCGCTCGCCGAACATTGGGACACGCTGCGTGAACTCGACAACCGTGCGGCGATCGAGGGTGCCCTGAAGATCATTTTCAAGGGCGGGAGCCCGATCCCGCTGGACGAAGTGATGGCGCTTCTCGACGCGGAGCGCGAGGAGGACCCCGACGACAACACGGCCCCGACCTTCGACCACCGCTACCGCGCCCTGCGCAACAAGGAGTACGAGCGTCTCCGCTCGGGCAACGACGAGAGCGAGCACTCCCGGGACGAACAGTTCGTCTGCGAGACCCCGTCGGGCGATCAGAGGGTGCTCGAACCGCTCGGCATCACCGGCCCCATGCTGGTCAAGAAGCTTCGCGAGGTGCGCGCCCTGAAGGCGTTCACCCGGCTGACCGACGCCGAGTCGACGACCGACTCCAAGGAGATGCCCCTGTCCGAACGCCCCCTGCGCTGGCTACCGGCCATGGAGGTGCGGGGCGAGGGGGTTTTCCTCCGCCTGGACGAGGACCGACTGGCCATCTGGGAGAAAGCCCCGGCGGTGGCAGCGCGGGCCGAGTGGATGCGTACCGCTCACCAGCGGGTGTTGGAGCAGCGAGCCGACGACCCGAGCCGGGCCGCTCCCTCCCCCGCCACCCCACGCATGGTGCTGCTGCACACGCTGGCCCACGTCCTTGTCAACGAGTGGAGTCTGGAGTCCGGATATCCGGCAGCGGCCCTGCGTGAACGCCTTTACGCCGCCGACGACATGGCCGGCGTGCTCGTCTACACGGCGACGAGCGACTCGGCGGGCAGTCTGGGCGGTCTGGTCGCCCAGGGCGAACCGGAGCTTCTCGACCGTACGGTCCGTTCGGCCGTCCTCCGCGCCGAGTGGTGCTCCTCCGACCCGCTCTGCATGGAGACCGGGATGTCCGGCGCCGGCGGCACCAACCTGGCGGCCTGCCACGCCTGCGTGATGCTCCCGGAGACGAGCTGCGAGCACAACAACATCCTGCTCGATCGTGCTCTGCTGGTGGGCACTCCTGAGGACCCCTCGGTGGGATTCTTCCGGCAGGTCCTGACGGCCTGAGGCAGGTCTCACCGTCCGTTCGCCGACGGAGCGGCCTCGATGCGGCTCTGCGCGTGGTCGAGCACCTCGTCCACGTCACGACCGCGGGCCTGGAGCCAATGGAGGAAGTCCGTGATGACGTCGATCGCGGACTCCTCCGCCACCCTCCGGCCCACTTTCCCGGGCCCGGGTTCATAGGAGCACCTCGGAGGCCGCAAGGTCGCGTACAGGTCCAACAGCGCCTCGGCGCGGGTCACCGACGGATGGCCCGTGGAGTCGCCGGGTGGCGCAGCCCCCGTGGCCAACTCGCACCACGTCACCTTGTGGTCCTCGTGGAGCTGAACGCCCCAGCGGTCCGCGAGGGCATCGACCAGCGTCATGCCGCGACCACCTTCGGCGTGGGCGTCCGCGAGGACGACGGCGGGCAGGGCCCGGGTGTCCGGGTCGTGAACCTCGATGCGTAGGTTCGCACCGTTCACGGAGAGCGCGAGCAGGCCCGGTGTACCGATGCCGACGTGCGTGAGGACGTTGGACACGAGTTCGCTGACACAGAGACGGGCCGTGTCGACGAGTTCGGGCAGGCTCCAGGCCGCCAGGCGGAGTGCCACGACGCGGCGCAGCGTGGCCACCTCCTCGGGGTGGGAGGTGAACTCCACGTCCCACTGTTTTCGCGTCGTACGGGTTTCCTGGATCACGAGGCTCTCTCCCATCGGAGTTCTCCCTGCTCGTCGCGATGCACCATCGGAGCGTCACGGCCACTCACTCTGTGTGTCGCTCCGTTGCCCAGAATGACGCCGGCACATCCCTTCATGCAATGTGCACAGCGGGATTCCCACTTCCGAGTGATTGGCAAGCAGCCCTCTTGGCACGAGACTGAACTCTCGTTACGCACCACGTGGAGGAGAGCGGGATGGCCGGTTCACCGACGGCACGCCGTCGGCGTCTGTCGATCGAGCTGAAGAAGCTCCGGGAGAAGAGCACGCTGACCTGTGCTCAGGTCGGGCAGGCGCTGGACTGGAGCGGCTCCAAGGTCAACCGTATGGAGACGGGCAGCGGCAGGGTCCAACCGTCCGACATCGACGCGCTGTGCCGGTTCTACGCGACGAGTGACGAACTGCGAGAGTTCCTCAAGTCGCTGGCCCGCGAGGCGAAGACCCGCGGCTGGTGGCAGGTGCACGGTGCCGGTGTGCCCGAGTGGTTCAACATCTACATCGGCCTGGAGCAGGACGCCTCCACGCTTCGCCAGTACCAGTGCGAGTTGCTGCCCGGCCTGATGCAGACCGCCGCGTACGCCCGTGAGTTGCACACCACGGGCGCGCACCTCTCGCCGGAGGACATCGACCGGGCCGTTCGGGTACGGCTGGAGCGCCAGGAGATGCTGACCCGCCCCGACGCCCCCGAAGCCTGGTTCGTCGTGAACGAGGGTGCGGTGCGCAACGTCATCGGCGACCGCGCCTTGATGCGGGAGCAGCTCGAACGAGCCCTTGACTCAGCCGCGTTGCCGAACGTGACCCTGCAGGTGCTCCCCTTCGACGCGGGCACGTACCCGGCCACCGGCTCCTTCACCATGCTCGGTTTCCCCGCTCCGGAGGATCCGGACCTGGTGTATCGGGACGGCATCACGGACGCTGTCTACCTGGAGGGCGAGCATCACGTCCGCGAGTACACCAAGGCCTTCGACGGGCTGCGCGCCGCGGCCCTGAGCCCTCAGCGCTCCGCCCAACTCATCAAGTCAGTGGTGAAGGAGTACGCGAAGTGAGCACCGCGGATCGGACGGGACCCGCTTCGGCATGGTTCAGGTCGTCCTACAGCAACGGCGCGGGCGGGGAGTGCGTGGAATGCGCGTACTCCGCCCACGGCACGCTCATACGTGACTCGAAGCGGGCGGAGGGACCGGTGGTGCGTGTGCGGGCCGGTGCGTGGAGTGTGTTCGTGGGGTCCCTGAGCCGCAATCCTCCCGGGTAGAGCCACGGTTCCCACTGTCCGGAACCGACAAGTCGCTCGCGGGGCCGCGGAGGCCCGTGGAAGGCCGGCGGCGCATGAGGGACGCATCTTCGTGGGCGGGGTCGGAGTTCCGGACGGCGAGCGGCCCGGTGCGCGGCCGGCGGTCGGTCGGCGGTGTGGTGGCTGTCCTTGGTGTGCCGTACGCCGCCGCGCCCCTCGGCCCTGGCCGTTTCCGCGAGCCCCAGCCCGTCCACGGCTGGAGCGGGCCGCGGGACTGCACGGTTTTCGGGCCCGTCGCACCGTAGTCGGCGGAGTTGCCCGGTTCGCCAAGGTGGCGCGAGGGGGACGAGGAGGTTCTCACCGTCAACGTGTGGGTGCGGCGGCAGCGGGGCGGACAGCGGCACCACGGCCCGGGCGCGTGATGGCCGAAGCACGCACTCGGCCCCGAGTTCGGTCACTGCTCCCATCGTCATGCCCGCCCCACCCTTCCGATGCCGCCGCAGTACATGCGTACACCTCGCCCCGGCGGCCGGGGCGGCCCGCCGCGGGTCGCGGTGATCACCGCAGGGGCTCCGCCGCAGTGGGTCCGGCATTCACCGCGGCAGACCCGTCCCGGACGTTTCTCGGACAGGGCCCTGGCCAGGCCGGACAGTCCATGCCCTGTCCGGGACAGCTTTCTCCGCTTTCCTCCTTCTTCGTCCTTGCCATTCTTGAGGCCGTCAGCCGGGGACGTCCCGGCTGAATCCGTAAGCAGCTGAGAAGGAGCACATCGTGCGTATTCGTTCCGCTCTTGGTGTCGGACTCGGGGGAGCTGTCCTCGCTCTCGGTGCCGTGGCCGTTCCCGCACAGGCCGTCGAGGCAGCACCGCAGGGCGCGCTGGCCCTCCCCTCGTGGTGCACCAACGGTAAGCCGTGGGATGAGGACGGCAGGACGTACGGGGTTCGCTGTGACGTGACCTTCGCCTACTACGCCAAGGTCACCTGCACGAACGGCAAGAGCACGAAGATCGCCAGGGGGGTCCAGACGAACGACAACCGCTGGTCGTACGCCTACTGCACTTCCCACGGGAGCAACTGGCGGGTCGTTCCGGGCACGGGAGGACCCGTCAGGGCTTGATGACTCCCGGAGACCCCCGACTCCGGAGTGGGCCGGACGCGCAGGCAGGCGGCACGGCGGCTTGTCGTCACTCCGGTGACGGCCTCGCCCGCACACCCGAGGTGCAGGCCTGGCGTAGGTCCCCTTGACGGGGGAGTGTTCACAGGAGGGGCGCCCGAAGGCACAGAAGATGGCTTCCGGCGCCCCTTTCGACTGCACGTCTCACGCTCGTACGCCGGCGGGAGGGCCCCGGGAAGCCGGTGATGTACGGGTGGCACCTCATGGGCGGGTCGGGTTTCCGGACGACGAGAGGTGGGACCGGGTTCGGTGGTGGGTACGCGTCCGGTGACGGTGTGTCACTCCGGCTCGATGATGAACACCTGGCCGTTGGCGTCCTGCACGGTGCACCGCTGGGCCACGGCCACCGCGCCCGCCTTGTCGGAACCCTGGGAGCCGTCGGGGTCCTCGGCGCTCTCGCGGATGCCGACGCACAGGGGTTCCGCGTCCTGGGCCGGCCTGAACCGCCAGTGGTCCGTGCCGCCGCCGGGGGCGGGCTCGATGCGGAACCGTTGGGCGGTGCTGCCGCCCCGGCAGGCCTTCCAGGGCCAGGGTTCGAGCATCCCGTGGAACGGCCCCCCGTCGAGGACGGTGAGGCAGCCGGGGCCGTGGTCCGGGTGGTCCCACTTGATGAGGTACAGGCCGTCGGACTCCCGTTGGAGGTACGTGCGTGGTGGCACCGCCTCCGTGCAGGGCCGCTGCACCGCGACCGTCTTGGTGTCGCCGTCCACCCGGGCCTCCCCGTCGGTCAGGCACAACGTCGGTGCCCCGACCGGCCGTACCCGCGACCACCCTGGAGTCGGCCCGGCCGCCACGGGGGTGGCCGCCGGGCTCATGGGGACTTCCGGGCCGGCGCCCTTGGAGTCTCCCGTCCGTTCGTCGTCCGGCAGCAGGACCACCGCGGCGATGACGAGCAGGACGACCGTCCCGAGCGAGGCCAGCGCGACGAGCGGGGCGGTACGCGTACGACCGCCACCGGCGGCCTCTCCTTTGGCGGTCTCGCCCTCGGCGGCCTCGCTCTCCGGGGCGCGGCCCGTCCCCGGAACGCGGTCGGCGTCCAGGGCGCGATCGGACTCCGGCGCATGGCCGGCCCCGGAGGCTTCCGGCCTCTCCGCGGCCGCGAGGCGCTCGTCCTCCGCGAGCCGTTCCCGGGCGGCGAGCCACTCGGCCACGTCCTCCCCGGGGCCGCAGGCCCGTACCAGCGCCGCGACGAGCTCGGCCCGCGGCAGTGCGTCCCTGCGCAGGACGTCCGCGAGGGTGCTGCGGGCGAGCACGTCGCCGCGTTCGGCGGCCTGCTCCTCCAACTGCCGGTAGGTCAGCCCGCTGTGCTCCTTGAGCCGCCGCAGCAGTCCGACGTACTCGGCCGAAGTCCGCGCCCCGCCGGGCTCCAAGCCGCCTAAGATCGCCATTCCGTCATTGTCGCCACGCGCCTCACACCCGGCAATCCCCGTCCCGGCCACGTCGGGCATCCCGCTACCGCCGTTCCGGACAGCCTTCCGACCTGCCCGGACAGCCCGGCCCTTGTCCCGGACAGCGCGAACCGTTGCCGGACAAGATCCCGCGGCCCAGGCTCTGTTGATGTCGCCGCAGGCCGGACCCACGGGGGTGGACCGGCCGCGGCGGCCATCGGCTCAGCCGACGATCGGTGAGACGGCGACGCAGCCGGTCACGGAGACCGTGCCCGCGTCGGACTCCTCGGCCAGGGTCCTGCCCTTGTGGAGGATCTTGCAGGAGAGGTCGCCCGAGCCGTCGGCGTCCACGGTCACCGGTATGACGACGGGTGCCTCGATGCCACGCAGCCTCACCGTCTTCTTCCACGGCAGCGTGGGGTTGTCCACCGTCTCGAGCTTCGGGTCGGCCGCGTCCCCGCCGCCTGCGTTGAAGTCGATGGAGTCGACCTTCTCGCCGGTCACCTCATAGGTGACCTCGTACTCTTCGTCGAGCTGCCTGTCGACTTCCTCGACCAGCTCGTCATCGTCCCAGGCCGGTCAGCCGACGTGACGACGTCGTCCCAGGGGACGTTCGACACTTCGGTCCCCGCTGGTTGTTGTCAGCGGCCCCGTTCACCTGTCCGACGAGACACCGGATCCCGGGCAACCGAACCCGCCGAAACCGTGGTCTGGAGGGTGAGGGAGGGTGCTTGATGCAGGTCGAACAAGAGGCCGAGTTCCAGGAGTTCGTCACAGCGCGGTGGTCCCATCTCGTACGGACCGCGTATCTGCTCACGGGCGACGTGCACCACGCCGAAGACCTGACTCAGACGGCGCTGGCCAAGGTGTACCGCTCATGGCGGCGCGTCTCGCGCAGCGACAGGCCGGAGGCGTACGTCCGGCGGATACTGGTCAACTGCAACAGCGACCGGTTCCGCAAGCGGCGGGTCACGGAGACGCTGACCGCGGTGCCGCCGGAGGTGGCCGGGCGCGACGAGGCCGCCTCGTGGGCCGCCGAGCGCAGCGCCCTGCTCGCGGCGCTGGCCGGACTGCCGCCGAAGCAGCGGGCGGTGATCGTCATGCGCTACTGGGAGGACCTGTCCGAGGCCGAGGTCGCCGAGGTGCTCGGCTGCTCGCCCGGCACGGTCAAGAGCCAGGCGTCCAAGGCGCTGGCGAAGTTGCGTACGCATCCGGGGCTCGCGCAGGTCGTGGACGGACCTGTCCGCAGCCGAATGCCGTCCGGGCAGGGAGGCAGGAAGTGAACGAGGAGCAGAAGCAGCGGGGGACGGGAACCAGCGGGGACTTCGAGGAGCAGCTGCGCGAGCTGCTCGCCGAGGACGCGAACACGATCCGGCCCGCGCCGGTGGCGTACCCGGCGATCCGCCGCCGGGGCACGATCGAGCGGCGGCGCCGGGTGGCGGCGGCCGGGGCGGCCCTGGTGACGCTGGCGGCGATGCCCGTGGGGGCGTACGCGCTGGCCGACGGGGATGCGGGCGGGAACACGGTGGCATCGACACCGCCGGTCAGCGCCCCGCCGCGGACGTCGGCGACGCCGTCCGCGCCGCCGGCGGGGCCCGCGCGGCCGGCCACCAAGGACCAGCTCCTCGACGGGATCACCTTCGGGCAGGCCGTCGACGGGCTGGAGAAGTGCCTCGCATACGACCGGTCGCACGCAGGCGGCCCGTCCGACTTCCGCACGGACCTGGGCGCGGCCGAGGACTACCGGATCATCCTGGCGATGAACAGCACCGGCGACTCCAACGCGTCCGGCGACGGCATGTACGTCGTCGCGGTGAAGGAGCGACCGAAGCAGACCCGGCTGATCTGCACTGTGAAGGACGGCGAGGCAAGCGGCCTCAACACCAGCGTGGGCTCCGACGATGTGCCGGGCGCCGGCCCCGTGACGGCCGACAGCAACGGCGGCAAGCTCTACCGGCAGTCGGTCCTCGACCGCGGCAACTGGAAGCTTCCGTTCCGATGGGGTGTCATCGGCACGGTCGAGCCGTCAGTGGCCCGGGTGACCGTCTCCTACGGCGGCGCCACCAGCCAGGCCGCCCTGGACCACGGCTGGTTCGTCGCCTCTGACGTCCTGGACCGGCAGGTCACCGTGGCCCCGCGCATCAAGGGTTATGACGCCGACGGCAAGCTGGTCTACGACTCCGACGAGGACGAGAGCTACGAGAAGCGGCTGCCGTAGCGCCACCCGGCCGGGGGCGCCGCACAGGGGACGGCGCCCCCGGATCTCGGTCAGCGGTGCGGCACGGGGGCCTTTCTGGTCGCCGGTGCGGATGTGGCGATCCATACCCGCCGCTTCAAGGCCCAGGGCGCCGGCGCCGGTGAGCAGCTGCGCGACACCGCCGCCGAGGGCCTGGACGAGGTCTGCTTCCGCGACGGCGGCCGCCGCGCCCGCGGCCTGAAGGTGGAGTTCACCGATGTGGGGCACCCGGCGTTCGACCTGGAGCAGCCGACCGGACACCGGGTGTCACGCTCCCGGCTGTGAAGGGGCGTCTCAGTCGGCCGCTGAGCGCTTCGGCCGGCCGGTGTGGTTGTTCGGCAGGTCGGGCGGGTTCTGTGTCGCTCTCTGCTGCGGTCAGGGAACCGGAGTCGATCGCCCGGCATGATCATACGAATGACGCAGGGAAAGAACGCGGGGCGCGCAATCGCTCATCTGGTGGCTGTCTGGCTGGTCGGATGCGCCCTGACCTACGTGCAGTTGATGGCGGCGCTCGCCACCCTCTTCACCGGCGGAGCGGCTCCGTTCGCCGCCGTTCTCGTCGGTGTGGCTCTTCTGTCGGTAGTCGTGCTCGCGGGGTTCGGAACCGCCGTCCGCACGCTCGTGCCGCTCATGCGACGGGCGCGCGGGCTGTGGGCATGGGCAGTGAGCGTCTACGTGCTCGGCACGGTCGGCGCGTTCGGGGCCGCCGTGGTGAACTTCAAGATCAATCACCTGGAGAACGGCCTTCTGCTCTACCCGGCCGGAGGCACCTGCTACGCGCTCGCAGCCGCGCTCTTCCTTCCGGGCACCCGCGTCAGGCTGGGCGCTCTCGGGGCAGCGACCCTCCTCGCCGTCGGCGGGGTGTACGCCACCTGGGCAGCCACGCAGCCCCCCACTCTCGACGAGTGGCTCACCGCCAACGGCGTGGACCACACCCTGCTACGGGTCGGCGACCCGCCACCGGGCTACGCACTGCACGTCCTGGGCGCGAGCGAGGACGGCTTCGGCGCCGAATACGAGCGTCCCCGCTCCACGCGACTGCACCTCGGCGTGAAACGCGTGGGACACGACACCCGGCGCGTCGACGCGCGCGGCTGCCCCGTCCCCTTCGGCGAACCGATCCGCTGCACGGACGACGGCGGAGGCCGCCTACTGCTGACCTACGAGGGCGGCTACAAGCGCCAGGAACTGCGTCTGCACCGCGACGGCCTGGTCCACACCGTGACCGTGGAAGGTTCCCCCACCGATCTGTCCGCAGCCCGGCACATTCTGTCGACGCTCAGGCCGGCGACCGACGCCGAGCTCGCCGGCCTGCTGGAGCTGCCGATGCGGCGTTGAACACCCAAGGGGTGTCGGCGATCGGCAGGACGGCGACGCGGCCGGTCACGGAAACCGTGCCCGCGCCGGACCCCTCGGACAGGGTCTTGCCTTGTCGCTCTCCCCCACCACTCCTCGTCGACTGCTTCCCGCGGAAAGCTTCCGCCCGGCGAACCGGTCCGGGCTTCTCCAGCTGTCCGTAGCCGTGTCACCGGTTGGTGACAGCGTTGTCCTGGAGCGGAGACGTCGGCATCCCTTTGGCCCGTGGCCCCGTCATAGTGATCGAGCGACCACCGGAAGCCGTCACGGCTCCGGACTCAACTACCTGACACTCAGGGGGATTTCATGTCCAGCAACCGTCGCAAGGCTTTACTCCTCTCCGCAGCCGCCGTGTGCGGCACCCTGCTGATGACCGCCTGCGAGGACGGGGCCACTCCCACGCCGGACTCCTCGGCGGCCGCCTCGCCCGGTTCCTCCACGGCGGGCGGGGAGAACGGGGAGCCGGGCGGTTCCGGCGCCGACACCGGTGACGGCGGGCGGCAGCCGGTCGAGGAGGACAAGGGGCCGGACGGTTCCGGCGTCGACACGGGCGACGGCAAGCGGGTGCCGGTCGAGCAGAGCTGCGGCGCCAACGACATCTCCTGGAGCACCAGGTCCGAGAGCCAGGCCGGCGGCTACATCCTGATCATGGCCAAGGCGAAGTCGGGGATCACCTGCTACCTGCCCGCCGCGCTTCCGACCGTGGCGTTCGGCTCCGACGGCACCCAGGCGGGGCCCGCGGAGCAGACCGTCGGCGAACAGATCAAGCTGAGCGGGAGCACCACCGCGTACGCCGGGGTGAACCCGAAGACCACCAACGACAACAGTGGCAAGGAACTGGACTCCATCATCGTCGCTGTCGGTGATGACGACCCCAACCCGGTCTCCCTCAAGGTCGGCACCATCACGGTCGACAAGCCGGTGGTCACCAACTGGCACACCGCCCCGGCGGATGCCGTCCCCTTCAGCTGAACGGATCGTGGTGCGCGATCCGTCCCGGGCCCTGTCCGTGAAGTGGCGTCGCCTGTCCGCAGGGCGGGGCTCGCGGTGTCCGGTGCGCTGTGATCGCAAGGCGGAGGGCCGCCCACGTACCGGGCGTACGCGGGCGGCCCGGCAACCCGGGCCACCAGGCCACATGGAGACGGGGCACGGTCGCCTCCGCCACCTGGGGAACGGTTCTGCCTGGCCGAGAGCGCGTGGGAGCCTCCGAGGCTCCTGCGCGAACGACCCGGGCCGCCTGCCCGAGTACGAGGTGTCATCGGCCACAGATGCCTGATCAGACGCGTCGGCCCGCGTGCCTCGTGAGCAAGGTGGTCGGCGGCTGAACCGCCGGGGACGCGGGCGGGCTCGGCCTGGATACTGAGGCCATGGCATCCCTCGTCTTCATGACCCTGCCCGGACTGGTCATCCTGCTGACCGCGCTGGCCTTCGTCGATCAGCTTCTGTTGCATGCGGGCCGGGCCGGCGTCCTTCCGTGGCGGAACGGAGCACGTCAGGGCCAGATATCGGCGACCGGGTTCGAGCAACTGCACGCGACCCTTTCGCCGGGCAAGCAGAACGAACTGAAGGAGCGCCGGTCGGCCCTCCTGATGCGCGACGACGAGGAGGACGGGGCGCCACCGGACCGGACGACGGTGGATCTGGACGGAGGGACCGCGGTCGTCCGGATGCCGTCGGCCGCCCGGTAGGACCTTCGGCAGCGCGGACGAAAACTCCTGTGCGTCGGCTCGCACCGCTCTGCGACCATCCTCGAATGGCGCACAGTCTCGAATCGCTGGTCATCCGGCACACCCACCGCCTTTCCTCCCCCAGGGGTTCCGCAGGTCAAGGAGCCACCGCCGCCCGGCAGTTCGACGCGGCGCTGACGTCCGTGGGCTTCAAGCTCTCGGCGGAGCTGCTGGAGCGGCTGTCGGGGCTGTCCGAGGCCGCGGTCCTGCACACCGCCCAGCGGACGCTGCGCACCGTGCGCGAGATGGTGGGCGACCACGTCCGGCACAACGCGTACTTCATCGACTTCCCGGCGAACGTGCCGGACACCGAGGAGTTCTGGATGCGGTGCGTGGCGGAGGCGCTCGGCGACGACACCTCGCGCGAGAGCGTGCTGACGCAGCCGGCACACGGGGTGCTGAATCTGCTCAGCCTCCCCGCGTACGGCCGCTACCGGCACACCTACGAGGAGATGCTCGCGGCGCAGGGCGAGCTGATCGCCTCGGCGGGCGACCGGGTGACCGTGCTGCACCTCGGGCGGGGCCTGGACGACGAACTCACGGACCTGTACCTGGCCCTGGCGGGCAGCACGACGCCGCTGGGCGAGGAGCACCTGCGCGACCTCAGGACCCTCGCCGAGTGCTGCGCGCTCGGCCCCCAGCCGGAGTCGATCCCGGTCCGGGAGAACCGGGCGGTCGTCAACGAGGCCCGTCTCGCCGCCGGCACGGACCTCCTGCTGGACACCGTCACCGACGTGCTGCGGCTGGCCTGCGCGCTGTCGGGCGGCGACGTCACGCTGCAGGAGCCGACCCGGTTCCGTACCCTCCCGCGGCCGGCCCGCCGTGCGCTGCTCGCGGGCCTCGACGCCGTGGTCGCGGCGAACCCCGCCAAGCTGGCCGACGTGCACGCGCACCGCGAGCCCTTCAAGCGGCTCGGCGAACGTCTCCACCCGCACGAGTACCCGCGCTGGCCGCACGCCGCCGAGGTGTTCGCCGTGGCGCGGGGCGAGAAGGAGGCGCGGTCCTTCGACAGCCGTGTCGAGGAACTGCTCGGCGCGTCCGACGTCCCCGGTGCGGTGCGGCTGCTGGAGTCCGCTCCCGGCAAGCTGTTCCGCGCCCTGGACCTCCTGCTGCGCGGCGCCGCCGACCAGGACGAGCGGGACGCGGTGGTGGCCGCCGCGGCGCGGGTCGCCCCCGAGGTCTCCGGCCGGGTCGTGCTCTCGGTCCGCGAGCACTTCCAGAACCGGGAGCGGGCGACCGGCGCGCCCCGGATCTTCGTCAACAGCCGTGGCCGCGGCTGGGCCGCCCCCGACACCCGGCCGCCGGTCCCCGCCGCCGACCGCGACCGGCTGACCGCCGCCCTCGACGCCGAGCTGCGCCGCAGGCTCCCCGCACCGGGCCGACTGCTGCTCGACCCCGACGTCCTCGACGTGGCGCTCCCGCTCAGCGGCCGGGCGACCGCGGCCGGGCTCGGCGTACTGCCGCGAGGTTCCCTCTCGGCGGTCGACGGCGAACGACTGCGCTTCTTCGTGTACTGGAAGCAGACCGAACACCGGACCGACTACGACCTCTCGGCGCTGCTCCTCGACGCGGACTACACCACCCGCTCCTGGCTCTCCTACACCTCCCTCAGGGGCGGCGGGGGCAGGCACTCGGGCGACGTCACCCAGGCACCCGACGGGGCCTCGGAGTTCATCGACCTGACCCTGCGCCGGGTACGCGGCGCGTTCATCGTTCCGCAGGTCAACATCTACGACGGCGAGGGCTTCGAGGAGGTCGAGGAGTCGTTCTTCGGTTTCATGCTGCGCGACGGTGAACAGAAGGGCCGGCCGTTCGAGCCGCGCACGGTGCGCATGAAGTCGGACCTCCGCGGGGCGGGCCGGGTGGCGCTGCCGCTGGTGTTCCGGCGCGAGGACGGCGGCCGGTGGCGCGCGAAGTGGCTGCACCTGTACCTGGAGGGCGTCTCGTCGGCCAACCGGGTCGAGCAGAACCAGGTGTCGGTGTCCAAACTGGTGCGCGCCGTCGCGGAGCGCGAGCACCTGACGGTGCGGTACCTGGTCGACCTGATGTCCGACGGCACCACCACGGCCGTGGACCTGTGGGACGGCGGGCCGGTCCCGGAGGAACCCGTGACGTACATCGGTCTCGAACGCCCCGAGGGACTGCACCCGGGCTCCCGGGTCATCACCCTCGAAAACCTGCGCGACGTGATCCCGGGCTGAGTGCTAGCGTTGCCCACGGCGAGGCCATGAAGGGGCTTCCTTCTCAAATCCTTTCCTGAACAAGCCCTTTCGCTCTCCTCGCCCTCCACATCGACATCGCCTCGGGCGGTGCCCGCGCTCACCGCGCGAGCACCGCCCGAGCCGTTTTCGGGCCCTGTCCCAGGGGTCAGGTGAGCGCTTCCGCCAGGAGGGTGGCGGTTTCGGCGATCAGTGGGTTGTCGGGGGAGGCGTCGGGCTCGTGTTTCGTCGTGAGGACCGCCATGACGAGGGGTGAGCGGCGGCCCGGGGGCCAGGTGATGCCCACGTCGTGGTTGGCCCCGTACATCCCGCCCCCCGTCTTGTCGGCGACGGTCCAGTCGGAGGGCAGGCCGGCTCGCAGTCTCGCGCCGCCCGTGGTGTTGGCGAGCAGCCAGCCGGTGAGCCGTTCGCGGTCGCCGGCCGCGAGTGCGGTGCCGAGGACCAGACGGGCGTAGGTCCCCGCGATGGCGCTCGGGGTGGTGGTGTCCGTCCTGCGCCACGGTTCGGCGGAGTTCAGTTCGGGCTCCCAGCGGTCGAGCCGCGTCGTCCCGTCCCCGACGGAGCGGCAGAACCGGGTGATCGCGGTGGGCCCTCCCAGCTCCCTGAGCAGGAGGTTTCCCGCGGCGTTGTCGCTGTAGCAGATCGTGGCGGCGCACAGTTCCGCGACCGTCATGCCGTCGGCGAGGTTCTCCGGCTCACCGGTGATCGGCGCGTAGCCGGAGTCCGTGACGTCCTTCCCGGTGTACCGGACGCGTCTGGCCAGGAACTCCCCGTCACGGTCGAGGTCCCGCAGCACGGCCGCGACGGCCAGTGTCTTGAAGAGCGAACAGACGGGGAAACGCTCGTGCGCGCGGTACCGCACCGTCCGGCCGGTGGCGACGTCGCGGGCGTAGACCCCCAGCCGGGCGGAATGCCGCTGTTCGAGATCCCTCAGCCGGCGCACGACCTCGCTGCTGCCCGCGGGGGTCGACGCGTGGGCGCTTCCACTCGTAGGTAAGGCGGTGGCCAGTGCTGCTCCGGCTGCCAGGGCGAGCACGGTGCGCCGGGACGAGGGATTCCCCGCGATATCCATGACCATCTTCTCCTTCGGTCAGGGTTTCCACTGCCGAGAACGTCCGCCCGGATCACCTGGTTCCGTCCGGGGGGAGAGGCGCCCTCGGGCCGAGGAGGAGATCGCCAGGGCTCCGGCGGAGAAAATCCGTACCGTCCCGGCCGGAGAGGGCGGAGACTTTCCGCATGGCCGACATGGGGGCGTTCCGGGAAGCAGTCGTCGCGTGGGACGCCGGTGGGCCGGGCGAGCCCGCGCGTGAGCTGGCGGCGCGGTTGCCCGTCCGGGCGGTCGTCCTGCTCGAAGGGCCGAGCGACGCCGCGGCCGTCGACGCACTGGCCGAGCGGCGCGGGCGGGACCTGGAGGGCGAAGGGGTGTGCGTGCTGCCGATGGGCGGTGCGATGAGCGTCGGGCGCTTCGCCCGGCTTCTCGGGCCGCCACCCGGCCTGGGCCTGCGCCTCACGGGACTGTGCGACGTGCGGGAACGTCGCTTCTACGCCCGTGCCCTGACCGGGGAGGCGGGGGCCGGGGAGGTGGGGGCCCGGGCGGTGGGGACCGGGGCGGCACAGTCGCAGCGGTTCTTCGTCTGCGCGGCGGACCTGGAGGACGAGCTGATCCGCGCGCTGGGTGTGGCGCGGGTGGAGCAACTCGTCGAGGCGGAGGGCGACCTGCGCGCCCTGCAGACCTTCCTGCGCCAGCCCGCACAGCAGGGCCGCACCCCGCAACAGCAGCTGCGGCGCTTCCTCGGCACGAAGAAGGGGCGCAAGATCCGCTACGGTCGCGTCCTCGTCGAGGCCCTCGAACCCGACCGCGTACCCGCCCCGCTCGACGCCTTGCTCGACGCCCTGCTCACCGACCCGCTCGCCGGTCCCTCGACTCATCCGCCGGCCTGACTTCGGCCCGGGGCGGTGTGGGGCCGTGGGGAGGGCTTTCCACTCGGTCACCTCGATGGCAGGAGCGCCAACGCCTCCTTCGCGTTGTGTTCGGCGATCCCGCGCATCGCCGCCCGGTGCGGGAAGTCGCCGTCGAGGAGGCGCAGAGGGCCGGCCACCAGGGAGAGACGCATGGCGAGCATGTAGAGATCGAGCCGTGCCGGATCGAGGCCGGGGCGGGACAAGGCCGTGTACTGCTCACCGAAGCGGAGCTGAAGGAAGACGTGCTCCCACTCGACGTCGAAGAACATCAGCCCCTCGATGTCGATCAGGACCGGACGCCCGGAGGCGTCGACCAGGACGTGGTCGGGCCCGAGTTCGCCGTGGATCAGTCCGTGGCTCGTCCGAGGCGGGACGACTGCGGCCAGCTCCTGGAGGCGGTCGTGCAGAGGACTCGCGGCTGAACCGATCCCGGGGGCCCGTTCCGCCGCGTCCGCCAGATCCTCGAGGGCCCGCTCGAGAACCAGCTGCTCGCACGAAACACCGCTCGCCCTGTCGCCCCGCTCGAGCACGTCCACCCTGCCGTACCGCCGACTGTGCTGCCGGTGCATCACGTCGAGCATGGCGGCCAGCTCGCCCAAGGCAGCCGCCGCACGGGCGGGGTCCGTCGCCAGAAGCGCTTCGAGGGTGCCACCGGCCACGTCCTCGACCACCGCGACGTCCGCCGGGTACCGCCGACGACTGTCGTCGGCCAGGAGCACCTCGGGAACCCGGACCCCGAGGCGGTCCAGCCTCCGCTGAGCGGCGAGGAAGGGGGCCAGCCCGGAGGCGGGGGCGAACGGGTGTGCCGCGTCGGCGCCTTCCGAACCTGGCCAGAAGTTCTCGGACTCGGCCCAGCTGTAGACGATCACACTCACCGCACGCGAACCGTCGCCCCGGACCCGGTAGACCCCCTTCTTACTCCCACCCCGCAACCGGTCCACCGCGACCACACGGAACCCGGACCCCAGCGCCTCGCGCACGATCTGGAGCACAGGGGCGCCGAGTCCGGACTCGGTGGCGATGGCCACGGAGATGTCAGTGGCCTGTACGCCGCTGCGGTTCACCCTTCACTCGCCGGTGTCGTTGGCGAAGCGGAGGAAATCGGGCTGGTTGCCGACCAGAAGTCAGATCGGACGTTTGGAGCCGGAAGCTCCCGCTTCGAGTAGTCCGGGCCGTTCGGACTACTGGCCGGCGAAGCAATCTCGGACTTCTCCACGCAAGGGGTAGTAACGCCGATATGGGCCTGACCGTTGGACCCGACCAGGGCTTGCAGTTGGAAGCCGTCCTGCGTTTTGAAGTTGACAGCAAATCCGTTCTCACTTGCCGCAACGAAACTGTAACCACTGTCCTTCCAGTGGCCTTCCAAAACACCTAGAAAGCTGCCGCGTCGCTCTTCCGAAATCATCGTCATGACGGAACGCTCGCGATCCACATAGCAATCACCCGGCATGGAGTAAGCGTGCGTCCACTGAACGGGGGGATTTATGGCCGCCAACGTCTCATCCAGAATGCTGTCCGCTCTGTCAGCGGCCTCCTGCATGTTCATCCGCGTCTCCCGCTTCTTGGCAGAGGATCCAGAACCGGCCGACCCACATCCGGCAAGCATCAGAACCAGCGCCGCGGCTGCCCAACGGGAACTCTGCCTCGCGGCGTTAGCACGCATCACGCTTGGAGCGGGGTTGACGGTATTCCCCTGCACATGCCAGCGCAGGGGGATGGAGACGGATTTCCTGAGTCATCATCAGCCCGCAGGCACTGTTGGTGATGCTGCAGAGATTGACGTGGTTGACGACCAGAAGTCAGAGTGGACGTTGGGACGAGGAATGGGGTGATCGTAGTCGGGACCGTTGGCTGGAGTTGCGGGATCGTCAACCTCGGACGGCTTAACACATGGGGAATCAACCTCGAAGGCGACCTGCCCTGCGCCACCGACTGCAAGGGAGATGCCGAACCCGTCAGACGATTGAGCGAAAATAGCCGGGAATTCCCCACTCTTGTTTACAGACTTGATCATGTACCCGCTCTTCTCCCAGAAACGCTGCACGACTCCAAGAAAGTCCCCTCGACGCTCCTTGGAGATGATGGTCATCACCATACGCGAGCGAGAAACATCGCAACTACCTTCAGAAGTCCCGCTATGAGTCCATATAACTTCAGGCTTGATTGCGCTCAAAGTCGCATCAAGCATCGAATCTGCACGCTCACCAGCCTGCTGCATGGTGATATCCATAACCGCCCTATGACTTTCTTCTGGAGCTTGTTTTGCAGCGTTAGAGGCTACGTCGCAGCCGACCAGCGTGATGACACCTGATGCAACGATCAGAGGCGCTCTCCGCGACTTCTTCATCGAGGTCGCTCCAACTGGATACCACTAGAATTTCCCGAAATTATCAAAGCAATATTTTTGATGACCCCTCACCCTTCTTCGGGTTGAAGTAATTTGAGTGAGCAGGTGTCGGCCCTTGCCCGTCGATGAAGGGCCTCGGTCAGCCATCCACCCGGAAGCGACGAGCATCGAACTCTTTGCCCGCCAGGTCGGTTCCGAGTCAGATCTCATTTGGGCCAGCATGAGTATTCTGTGCCTCGCGCCCGGCGCCCCCTACCCACAAAAGCTCCCGCAGGCCCCTCCCCATTCCGCCGCCTAGGACGAAGCCGGCAAATTCTCCACCTGCGATCCCCGTGAAGATCCGACGTCATCGGCGAAGCATGGCGAGGTCACACTGATGGACGCCACCCCTTCGCCCTTTCCCGGTCGACGAATCCGGTGAGCGCGGTCATCAAACTTCACCTGGGACTGCCTCACGGAGTTCTTCCAGTCACGATCCTCGCCATGTGGGTCAGGGAGTCACCGAAATGAGTGTCGCCCTGCGCCTTGTTTGTACATCAGAAGCGTTCGATCTCTTGGCCGTCCGGGATCTTGTAGCAGCCGGATACGACATCCAGGCTCAACTTCGGTGGATCGTTCTTCGACATTTTGATGATTCTCGTACTGACCTTTTTCTCGTCATTGTCTGCGGTCATTCTGATGTTCTTGTTCTTACTGGTGTCTGGCCCATAGTCGACGATTTTCCATCCGCGTTTCGGCAACTCTTCCTTGAGGCGCTCCATGGCTACGTCAAGGTCGCTCGCCGAGGCTGGATAGAAGCTCCAGGGATGGAGGATCTGGAAGTATTTTCCTGTGTCCTTCCCTGAGCACCCCATGACCGTCGAATAGCTTTCGGACGCCCTTCCCTTGACTCCGATCAAATCGTAGATACCACTGGACACCCTTTCGGTCGCATCGGCGGCATCGGATGATGTACTTGTGCCGGAAAACGGAACGCTGTCGGAGTTGCCTTCAGTCATGCTGCATCCAGTAAGAGTGACGAGGAGAACGGCAGCGGCAAGCGCGAGGGCGCTCGGTCGAATATTCATTATCGGCTCCTACCTGGAATGCGCCCATGGGTCGGGCGGCGGCTTCAGCGCCACTTCGTCGCCCTTCCCGACAACGATCAGGGCTTGATTCAACAGGCTCTCGGTGTCCGGCTTCCAGTAATCACTGTGGCCTTCGGTGTCCGTGGCCACCTGATTGGCGCCGAACTCGGGGTCGCTGGGGATGATGAAACCGTCCCCACCGTGACCCCAGCGGCCAACGTCCGGAACCACGTCTCCGTCGGCCTCCTGGTTCCATACGTTTCCCTTGGGGACGTCCATCTCCTCTGCACTGGACACTTTGACGCCTGGACTTCCCGCAAAGATCACTTCATCGGTGTTGAGGTGCCCCGTCTGGGCTGCCGCGCCGACGAGAGTCGTGCCGTACGAGTGGGCGATCACGGTGGTGTGACCCGGCGAATCACCGGAACGCGATGCGTCAAGTCCATCCATGAAACTGCGGAACGCTGGGGCGCCGTCGTATGCATAGTGTTCGAAGGGCGCGTCTTTAAAGACGTCGTCAGGCGCGTCATAACCGAGCCAGGTGATTGTAGAAGCAGATTTTCCGTCGGCTTCGTTATTGGCTGCGTGCCAGACGTTCACCATCCGGCTAATGTTTCCCTCGATTCCCCCCAAGTCCGACTCCGTGCCCGGCACATAGACAGCCGTGTGATCTGCGGTGTCAGGGTTTCCGTTGGCGATGATCGCGCGGCCGTCTTTTTCCGCGTTGAATCCCAACAGGTACGCCTCCGGCAGCCCTCTCCTACCGGTCGCGTCGAAGCGGTTCTGGATGGCCTGCATGCCTTTGAGGGATCTGTCGAGCTGGTCGTACCGGTCGCCGTACTTGTTGTTCCACTGCATCCACTCATCGGTACGCACCTTGGACGGGTAGCCCCCGACCGTGACCCAGGTCCATTCGTTGGCGGGTGGCGCCGGAATCGAGTTCAGCTCCATCTGCATTCTGCCCCGCGTCGTGTCGAACACGATGCGGTTGGCCTCGTCCCGGACCATGGAGGGCAGCCCATCGAGCCCGCCTACGGTGCCGGGTCGCGCGGAGACCCACGCGGCCTGCTCCTCTGCACTGAGCGCCTTCCACCACTCCGCGTTCTCCTTCGGACTGCCGTCCTTGGGTGGCTGTGGCAGTGAGTCGAGGTACTGCTTGCCGGCCTCGGTCACGCCCTTGGTGTCCGAGGACGTGTCGGCCCAGTCCGCATCGGAGACGGTGAGGTCGTCGTCCGCCCTCAAGGCCCGCAGCTTCGGTGCCCACTTCTTGTCGGCTTCCGTCGCTTCCTTGAGGGCGGTGGCGATCAGGTCGGCGCAGTCCTGGGCGAGGCGGTGGTGGGGGTTGGGGTCGAAGTTGGCTGCCTGGCGGCCGACGGCGGAGGCCGTGCCGTCCGTCAGGCCGCTCACCGTGCCACCGCCAGGGATCTTGCCGTCCTCGCCCTTTTCGCCGCCGGGCGGGTAGGTGACCGATCCGTTGCTGTTCACGGTGAGGTTCGCCGCCCGGGCGCTCTCCAGGGCCGCGTCGAGCTTCCTCCTGGCCGCTTCCATCTCGTACGAGAAGGCTTCGAGAGCAGTACCGATGAGTCCGCACTGCGCTTGGATGTAGTGGAAGTTCTGGCTCAGCTTCCCCAGCTGCTTGACCGCCGCGGTGGCGGCCTCGCCCTTCAGATGGTTCCGCATGGCCACGGCGATCTGGTTGTCGATGCGGTCCTTGGCCGTGCTCGCCATGTCGGAGGTGCTGCGATAGCCGTCGGCCGCTTCGGAGTACTCGGCCGGCTTGAGGGCCTTGAGTGTGGCGAGGTCCATGACGTCCGGTTACCGCCCCTTGTCCTGGCCGCCGACAGCAGGCGTGTCCGCGTACGCCACCTCAAGCCTGGCGATCTCCGCCTCGACCGACTCGTCCGTCTGGCGCTGGTCGTTGCCCGCCTTCACCAGCAGGCTCGAGAGTTTTCCGCAGCGCCCGCTGACGTTCTTGACGTAGATCTCCCAGGAGGCGTGGACATCCTTCTGGGCGGCGGCGGCCAGGCAGCCGGCGTCGCTGCCGAGTCCCGACTGGCCGTCCTTCAGCTTCGCCGTCGCCTTGCCGATGTCCTCACGCAGCGAGCCGATGTCCGTACCAGCCTTTGTCCAGGCCGACTTGCTCGAGATGAGAGTGCCCGCCCTTCCACCGGGGTCGGCCGGTGACTGGTCGAGCTGTATCTGCACGGACTGCCGCTCGGCCGCTGCGGTCTTGAGCTGCTCCCATTCGTCCCACGCCATGCGTGGTTCCTCCCGTTTCCCGTCACTCGCTGCCGAGCGGATGTGGATGTGCGTCCGCAACGCAGTGGTTGTGGTCGGGAGAACGGTAACGGCCCGTCATCATGCGCCTCATCCGCATCGGGCACCACTGTGTCTGAGTAGCTGTACTCAGTTGGGACCAGGCCCTTGACCGGGCCGGATGGCGCTGCCCGGAGCCTCCGGAGGAGTGGGCGGAGGCACCGTGAACCCCGCTGTCGGGTGGGGGAACTGGCCTGGGACGGGGGCGGGTGCCGGGAGTGGGGCTGCCGGTGTCCGGCGCCTGCGGAGGACGGTGGTGACCGCGATGGCCGCTGCGAGGAGTGCGGCCGCACCGATGCCCAGCGTTGTCCAGAGGGCGCCGTCGTTCGTGGACGCCGCGGAGGCCTCTGCGGCGGTGTCGTCTTCCTTGGCCGGAGCGCCCTCGTCGGAGGTTCCAGAGGCTTGAGGGGAGGGTGACTTCGGCTCGGCGGCCGCGAGATCGGGGAGCGGGTAGACATCGGCGGGGCCCGGGTCGCCGGGGTTCTGCAGGGCGATGCGGGGGCGGACGATGCCGTAGCCGATGGAGTCGTTGCGCTTGGCGCCGTCCGTGGGGCCGCCGATGGTGTTGAGCATGACGCGCAGGACCTGGTTGTTGGTCCAGTCCGGATGCACCGACCAGATCAAAGCGGCGCTGGCCGAGGCGAGGGCGGTGGCGTCGCTGGTGCCGTGGCCCCGGCACAGCCCGGTCTCGCTCCCGCAGGCGTGCACCATGTCCTCGCCCGGGGCGGCCATGTCCACCTGCGGCCCGTACTCCGACTCGGCGGTCCTGCGCAGGTCCTTGCCCACCGCCGCCACACCGACTACTCCCGGAGTGGCAGCGGGGTACATCACCTCGTTGGCCTTGTCACCGTCGTTTCCAACGCCGGCAAAGATCAACGATCCTTTGTCGAGTGCATACTTGACCGCTGCGGTCAGCTGCGGCGAACCCTCCGTAGCTGCCTGGGAAATGTTGATGACCTTCGCGCCCTTGTCGGCGGCATAGCGGATCGCCGGTGCGACTGCCTTGTTGAAATGTTGCTCGGCCTCAGCCAGGTTGGCTGCCGTGTCTGTATTGGGCAGTCGGATCGGGAGAATCTTCGCGCCGGGGGCGAGCCCGAAGGCACCGTTGCCGCCGCCGTACGCGCCGGTCCCCGCGATCAGGCCGGCCATGCCCGTGCCATGGCCCTCGTAGTCGGTGTGCTCGTCGCCCGGCTGGTCCGGCGCGAGGTCCTTGCCGGGCAGGATGCGTCCCTTCAAGTCTGGATTGTTCGGGTCGACGCCGCTGTCGATGACGGCGACCGTGACACCCTCGCCGGTGCTGGACTGCCACATCTGCTCGGCCTTCATCACGTCCAGGAACCACTGCTTCTCACGCGTCGACTCCGCGTGGGCCGTCGTGCCCGCGGCGGTGACCAGCAGCAGGCCGAGGGCCGCCGATGCCGCCGCACGGCGGCCCCTGTGTCTGGTGCTGCTGGTGCGCATGAATGTCGCTCTCTTCCATTCCTGGGTAAGTCAGTTGATGACCGGCGGTACGGTGCGGCGGTCATCCTGCCGCCGAGTCTCCTCGTCCTCGGCCGCACGGCGCGGCCGCCCGTTCCTGCCACCAGGGCTCGTAGGGGAGGCCGGCTGGGGTGCACGAGCTCCACCGGCACCGTGACTCTGCCCCGAGCGCGCCGCACTGGACACGCCGCCCACGATGCCGTGGTCGGCCGAGCCGGAGCTACCCGCCGTACCTGGGCTACCAGGTCCGGACACCACCGCTCCCGTACGCCCCGGCTGTTGTGGACGTCCGCTACCCCCACCGGCGTTCGGCAGCGGACGACCGCCGACGACCCCACCGTTCGAGAACTGGGAGCGACGAGCGGGGACCTGACTCTGCTGGCCCACCACACGTCCCGCCGGACTCGCCGTACCAGCGGTCGGCCCCACCGGGCCGTGCGTGACCGCGCGATCCCCACCTACAACTGTTCCGCGCGGGATCGCCCCGGTCGGCCTGCCCTCGGGCGGCATGACAGAACGGCCGCCGACGATGCCATTACTGCTACCGGCAGCGCCGGCACCACTCGGCATGCGTACGGGATTCAACGTCGGGCCTTGGCCAGGCTGGAAAGGCATCCGGCCCATGCCAGGAGCCCGCCCGTGCCCCGCCGGGCTGTTGACTGGAGCACCGGCTCTGCTGCCGAACACCGGAGGAGTGATGCCGCTCTGCGGAGCCACTCCGCCCTTCACTGATTCCGGGCCGGGCTGGCTGCCTGCCGCAGCTGTCGGAGACGGCGAACTCTGAGGCAACGTGGCCACGGAGTCGACGGCCATCTGTGTGGGTTGTTTCACGTCCACCGGCGTGTGGTGCGCGGATGATGCCGCTCCCGGAGACTGAGACTGTCTCAGGTCCGGAGCGCCGGCGGAACCCTCCCGGCCCTGCGCCAGGTAAGCAGAGGAGACGGTGCCGGAGATGGTGGTCCCCGTCACTGAACTGCCGGGGCGATTCTCCGTGGGGTCGTAGCCGATCGAGCGGCTGTCCGTCGGCACGAACGCCTTGGGCGGTGGCGGGAACTTCGGGCGCTCCAGCGCGTTCAGCTGTGTGGCCGACCACGTATACGTCTGTCCCAGCTTTCGCATCTGTGCCGCTGCCTGCTGACGCACCTTCTCCTTGTTCGCCGCCAGCGCCTCGAGTTCGCTGGTGGACTTGGCGCCCACCGCCGCGGCATCCGGGTCGTTGCGTGCCGCCCGCGCCGCGTCCAGGTTCGCCTGCGCGCTTTCGGCGTCACGGGGGATGGCCACCTGCGCCTGGGCGATCGCTCCGGACGTCTCCGCCAGCCACTTCGCCGCGTCCTCGCTGAAGTCGCCCAGCCGCAGGGTGGAGTTGGCCAGATCGCCGCTCCAGGTGCGGAAGGCGTCCGCGCCCTTGCCCTTCCATTCCACCCACTGCGGGCGGACCTTCAGCTCCTCGGCGATCTTGCGGATCTCCTCCGCCGCTGCCACCAGCCGGTCGGCGGCGGCCTGCACCGTCCCCGCGTTCGCCTGATCCAGCCATGCCAGCATCTGCTCATGGCTCATGTCCTCGAAGGCCGTTCCGCCTCCGGGTTTCCTGCCTGCCATCAGATCGACCCTCCAGCGTCGTCGCCCACCGGTGTCCGGCCGCCGCCGCTCGGGTCCTGCTGGGGGAGGCCGGGATCGTAACTGCCGCCGTAGTGCTTCGTGGTCTCCGCGCTGATCGCCGCCATGCGGTCACGGACGTCCAGGTCGATGTTCTGGTAGCCCTTGTGCGAGGCCAGCACGGCGATGTTCATGCCCTCCATGGAGTCCGACAGCAGCTTCGAGAGCGTCTCCAGTTCGCCGATCACCGTCTCGTACGCGGTGAACAGCCCGGCCGCCTCCGCCCACGCCCCGTCTCCGCCGCCGAACTGGTGGCGTGCGAGCTGCTCCTGGCCCACCTCGCCCGGGCCTGCCGCCGAGCCCTTCAAGTCGCGGATGAGGTCGTCGACGCGCTTGCGGAACGCCGTGAACGACGACAGCTCGGCGGCCATGTCGGCCTGTGCGGAAAGCGCCCCCGCCGCCGGACCGAACGGGGCCGACGCCCATGACGACAGACCCGGACCCGAACCGTCCTCGCTCGGCAACACAGTGCCCTCCCCGTACCTCTTGAACAACCGGACATCCCACAGCCGCACCAGGAACTCTAACCACCGGCAGTGACAATCCACAGCCGTCTCGTCGCGGAGAGCTACCGGGGTCGGGCTGCGCAGGGATCGCTCGGCCCGTCGCCGGGGCCTGGCGGCTCTTCGAGCATGAGTCCATCCAACACCAAAGCGTGATCAGCCGTATGAGTGTTCGTACTCAGACGGCTTCTCGAACGGTGTGCCCGAGTTTCTCGTACAGGTTCACAGGCTCCTGCCGGCTAGCCGTGGGCGCCTTCGACGGCTTCCCCCGCGGGGCCGCTCTCGCCCGGTCCACTGTCCTCGGGGCCGAGGGAGTGGTCCTCCCAGCGGTGCGCCCGCCAGCCCCCGCCGGGGGTGCCGGAGAGGATGACGGCGCCGGTGTTCCGCAGCGCGTGGGCGGCGGCGAAGTCGACGTCGACGTTCTCCGCCCGGGCCGCCACCCACATGCGGATCGCGGCGCCGTGGCTGATCATGGCCACGGTCTCGGCCCCGGTGGCCGCGGCCTCCGCCACGACGGCGTCGTACCGCCCCAGGGCCTCCACCCCGTTCTCACCGCCCGGCATCCGGAGCCCGGTGTTCCCCGCCGACCAGGCGAAGGCCGTGGTCAGGTAGGTCTCGGCGGCCTCGGCGTCCCCTCGCATCTCCAGGTCGCCGGCGGACAGCTCCCGGATACCATCGCGCACCACGACCTCCAGTCCCGTCCGGGTGGCCAGCGGTGCCGCGGTGAGCTGGGTGCGCAGCAGGGTGGAGGCGTAGAGGACGTCGATCCTCTCCTTCGCCAGCGCGCCCGGGAGGGCGGCCGCCTGCTCCTGGCCCAGCGGGGTCAGCCCGGGGCCGGGCTCTGCCGTGTCCAGCAGGTGCTTGAGGTTGGAGGGGGTCTGACCATGGCGTATGAGCAGGAGTCGCATGTCCGGGTCTGTCTCCGTGAAGGCCGGGAGGGAGGTGGCCCTCCACTCTCCCACTCCTCTTGTTCCCGTGTCGGGTCGCCGTCTGCGGACCGGCTGGCCATGCTGGTGCTGGGAGCGGCCTGCTTCCCGGCGGCCTTCCCGGCCACTTCCCAGTGACCTCCCAGCGACAAGGAGCACGGCATGTCCACGGACCCGGTCGGACGATTCCTGACGGCTCTGGACCCGGAGCACCGGGAGGCCGTCAGCGCCAAACCGCGCGAGGAGCAGGAACAGCTCGCGGCGGCCTGGGAGCGGGAGCTGGAGAGCGACACCGAACTCGACTCCCTCGACGAGCTGTCCCCGGCGGCGGCGGAGGCCGAGGCTGCCCGCCGCGTCCTGGACGGCAGGACGGGCTGATCCCGACGGCGCCCCTCGCGCCGGACACCGGCACTCCGGGGATGTCACACATCCCCGGAGTGCCGGCAGGGGGCGCCCGGCCGTCTGTCACGCAGTGGGCCCGCAGCCGTCGTCGCCGCCCTGTGCCGTTTCGGCGGTGTGGCGAGCGGCTCCGTCCGTCACTCCGCCGGGGACAGTTCCGCTCGGCCGAAGAGGAGGGCGTAGCCCGGGGGCAGCTGGTCCAGGAGGCGGGTGACCAGGGCGTCCCCGACCAGGCGCGGCAGGACGCTCAGGACCGAGCTGACGTCCCAGCGGGCCGTGGCCGGGGTCGCGCCCTCGATGCGGGTGGCCACCGAGTCGACGAACTCAGCCGCCGTCAGGGGGCGGGTCGCCGGGATCTGGGAGGCGATCACCCTGGCCGCCTCCTCGGGCAGGGCGCGGGCCAGGTCGACGCGTTCCTCGCCGACGACGTGGCCGCCGAGGGCGGACAGGACGATGCGGGTGACGCTCTCCGCCTCCGCTCTCGTCGGGTACTGACCCGTCTCTCGTACCGCGTCCACCAGTTCGCGCCAGCCGTCGTCCCGGCCCTCGTCGCGGCGGGTGCGGCGGTCGCGGTTCGGGGCGGGGATCACCACCCCTTCCGTACGCGGTGTCACGGGCTTGTGCGGCGTCAGCGTGGTCATGGTCGTGACTCCTCTCCTTCTCAGGGCTTCGACTGCCCCCGGATCAGACAGGCATGGGTCGCGTCCCGCGGAAACCGGAATCCGGAAACCGAAAGCCGGAATCCGCGGGACGCGCTTGGTGCGTGCTGTCAGCCGCCGATCTGCTTGCGGCGGTCGCCGCCGGTGATCTGGATGCGGCGCGGCTTGGCCTGTTCGGCCACCGGGATGCGCAGGGTCAGGACGCCTGCTTCGTAGGACGCGTCGATGTGTTCGGTGTCCAGGGTCTCGCCGAGGAAGAGCTGGCGGGTGAAGGAGCCCGTGGGACGTTCGGCGACCAGCAGCTCCGCTTCCTCGGGGGCCGGGGAACGGCGTTCGGCGCGCACGTTGAGGACGTTGCGCTCGACGTCCAGTTCGATCGTCTCGGGGTCGATGCCGGGGAGGTCGAAGTGGACGATGAAGTCGTCCCCTGCCCGGTAGGCCTCCATCGGCATCACCGAGGGACGGCCGGTGGAACCGAGGACCTGCTGCGCGAGTCGGTCGAATTCACGGAAGGGGTCCGTACGCATGAGCATCACAGCTCACTCCTTTCATCCATGGTCCAGGTGCGATGCCCTACGCCTTCTTATATAACTCGCGGGAGGAAAGTTGACAAGCTGAGACTCAAGTACCGGTTCCGGCATCCACGGCCCCCTCACGGTCTCGGCCCGCCCCGGGCGCGGGACGGCCGGTCCGGGAGTTAGCCTCGAAGTCCTGGAGGGCGCCCTTCGGGCGCAGTCGCAGAAGGCAGGACAGGACATGGCGAAGGTTCCCGGCTCGGTACTGGCCGCGAGCGGACTGGTCGGCGGGTACGGCGTGGCCCGCTGGACACGGAAGCGGGAGCTGGGCGGGGTCGTGCTCGCCGTCGCCGGGGCCGCCGCCGCGCGGCAGTGGCGGGAGCGGGCCGGAGGGACGGCCGCGGGGGCGCTGTCGGCCGCGTACGTCGCCGCCTTCGCCGGGTCGCATCCCCTGGCGAAGAAGGTGGGCGCCTGGCCGGCGGTGTTCGGGGCGGCGGGGGCCGTGGCGCTCGCCTCGTGGGCGGTCGCCGACCGGCGGGGCTGAGTCCGCCGGGCACCCCGGGCACCACCTCCCCTACGCCCCCAATGCCCGCGCCACCGTGTAGATGACCAGGCCCGCCAGGGAGCCGACGACCGTGCCGTTGATGCGGATGAACTGGAGGTCGCGGCCGATGTTCGCCTCGATCTTCCTCGTCGTGTGCTCGGGGTCCCAGCTCGCCACGGTGTCCGTGATCAGGGAGGTGATCTCCTTGCGGTAGGTGGTCACGACGTACACCGCGGCGCTCTCCAGCCAGCCGTCGACCTTGCCCTGCATCCTGGGGTCGGCCGCCATGCGCGCGCCCAGCGACAGCAGTGAGGCGCGTACCCGCAGCCGCAGCTCGCTGCGCTCGTCCTCCGCCGCGGAGACGATCATGGATCGTACGGCGGTCCAGGCGGAGGCGATCAGGTCCTGGACCTCGTCGCGGCCGAGGACCTCGCCCTTGAGGCGCTCGACCCGGGCGCGGGTGTCGGTGTCGGACTGGAGGTCGGAGGCGAAGTCGGCGAGGAAGCGGTCGAGGGCGCCGCGCGCGGGGTGGGTGGGCATGTCGCGCATCTCGGTGATGAAGCGCAGCAGCTCCTTGTAGACGCGTTCGCCGACCTTGCGGTCCACGAACCTCGGGGTCCAGCCGGGGGCCCCGCCGTGCACGGCGTTCATCACGTAGTCGCCGTGCAGTACGAGCCAGTCGTGGGCGCGGGTGACGACGACGTCGACGGCCTTCTTGTGGCCGCCGTCGGCGACGACCTTCTCCAGCATCTTGCCCATGCCGGGCGCGATCTCCTGGGCGTTCGCGCGGCGCGTGACGGCCTCGCCGACCACCGCCTGGACGTCGGAGTCGCGCAGCACGGTCAGCGCGCCGCGCAGGGCGGCCGACAGCTCGGCGGTGACCCGGTCGGCGTGTTCGGGCACCGCGAGCCAGGTACCGAGCCGGCTGCCGATGCCGACGGCGCGCAGCCGCCCGCGGACGACGTCCTCGGAGAGGAAGTTCTCGCCGACGAAGTCGCCCAGGGAGACACCGAGCTGGTCCTTCTTGTTGGGGATGATCGCGGTGTGCGGGATGCGCAGGCCGAGGGGGTAGCGGAAGAGGGCGGTCACGGCGAACCAGTCGGCGAGCGCGCCGACCATGCCCGCCTCGGCCGCGGCGGCGACATAGCCCGCCCAGGCGCCGGCGCCCCGGTGGGAGGCCCATTCGGCGAGGACGTACACCACGGCGACGAACAGCAGCAGTCCGGTCGCGGTGAGCTTCATCCGGCGCACACCGCGCTGCTTCTCCTCGTCCGCCGCGCTGAACGTCGTCATCGTGCGGTTCGTGACGCCGCCGGCACCGGAACCGGAACCGGCTCCGGCATCCGTGGTGTCCGCCGCCCTCGTCCGCTCGGTCCGCTTCATCCGCTCCACTCGCTCCACCCGCTCCGGCCCACCGCACCTGTTCGGTGATCCCTCACACATTGTCCCTTCCTGTCCGACTCCCGGAACGGAACAGGAGTTCCCGGCGTCTGTTCCAGGGGGATCCGACAGAAGCCCTGCCGGGCGACTCCCCCTCGGCCATGACGCATCATGGTCATCCGAACGGAGCCTCGGGCTCCCACCGTCCGAGGAGAACAGAACAGCATGACCCGGCGACGTGACGGGGGCGCGGGGGCGCCGCCCGCGAAGTACCGCGCCCTGCTCGCCGCCATGGTCGCCGCGATCGTGGCCGTTTCCGCCGCCATATACGTCACGGCGGCCTCCGACGACGGTACGCGACACCGCGGCACCCTCGCCGAGGGCCGCGACGCCCCGCGGAACCCGGCCGCACCCGCCTCCACCGGCACCTGGGTCGGCTCCTGGGCCGCCTCCCCCGTCGGAGGCGAACCCGGCACCGAGACGACCGGCCTCGCGGGCCGCTCGGTGCGCAACGTCGTGCACACCAGCGTCGGCGGCACCGGCGCCCGGATCACCCTGTCCAACCTCTACGGGCAGTCCCCGCTGACCGTCACCCACGCCACGATCGCCGTCTCCGCCGGCCGGGGCACCCCGGCGGCGCTCGCCGGCACGATGCGGCGGCTCACCTTCGGCGGCGGCCCCGCCGTCGTCATCCCGGCCGGCGGCCGGGTGCTGAGCGACGCCGTGCGCGTCGCCGTCCCGCACGACGGGGACGTCCTGGTCACGACGTACTCCCCCAGCGTCTCCGGACCGGTCACGTACCACCCGCACGCCCGTCAGATCTCCTACGCCGCCCGCGGCGAGCACACCCGCGACACGACCGGCGTCGCGTACACCGAGGAGAGCGCCTCCTGGCGCTACCTGACCGCGCTGGACGTGCTGAGCAAGGAGGCCGACGGCACCGTCGTCGTCCTCGGTGACTCGCTCACCGACGGGATCACCTCCACCACCGGCGGCAACAACCGCTGGCCGGACGTCCTGTCCGACCGGCTGCGCGCCGCGGCCGAGGCCGGGCGGAACGTGCCGCGCCACGGCGTCGTCAACGAGGGCATCAGCGGCAACCGCGTCCTCGCCGACGGCCTCGGCCGCCCCCCGGAGAACCCCAGCGGTCTGAACCGTTTCGACCGCGACGTCCTCGACCGTACGAACGTCAGGGTCGTCGTCATCGTCCTCGGCGTCAACGACATCCTGCGCGACCGGGACCTCGCCGACCCGGACGCGGTCGTCGGCGGCCTGAACACCCTGGTCGAGCGGGCGCACGCCCGCGGGCTGAAGGTCGTCGGCGCGACCCTGATGCCGTTCGGCGGCCACCGCGGCCACACCGGCCCGCGCGAGGCGGTACGGCAGCAGATCAACGCGGAGATCCGCGCGGGGCGCGTCTTCGACGCCGTCGTCGACTTCGACCGGGCCCTGCGCGACCCGTACGACCCGCGCCGGCTGCGCTTCGACTACGACTCGGGCGACCACCTCCACCCGAGCGACCGGGGGTACACGCGGATGGCGGAGGTCTTCGACCTGGACGACCTGAAGGGCGGGGCACCGGCCCGGCTGTAGGGAGCGGGCGGGCGACCGCCCGACGCGGGCGGTCCGGTCCGGTTCGGTTCAGTCCGGTTCAGTCCGGTTCAGTCCGGTTCGGTCTGGTCCGGTCCGGTCAGCGGTCGCCGTCGCGGCGGGGCTCGCGCTGCTCCTCGCCGTGGCGGCCGTGCAGGGAGTCGAAGGAGCCGTAGCCGTGCCCGGCCCCGTGCCCGCCGTGGCCCAGGGAGGCCTGGCCGGACGAGGAGACGTCGAGCTCGCCGCCGTGTTCCTTGCGGTCCCTGCGTTCCAGCTTCTCGCGACGGCGTTCCTCGCGCAGCCGCTGCTTCTCCGCCCGGGCCATCTTGCGCTGGACACCGACACCGCCCCAGAAGGCGAACCCCGTGACGACCACCCGCGGGGCGCCCGGGTCACCCGGCTCGCCCTCCTCGCTGTGGTCGAAGCCGCCCATGAGGCCGAAACCGCGGACGACGACCTCGACACCCGGCGGGACGATGACGTCCACCCCGCCCATGATCGCAATCGCGTTGATCACGACCTCGCGGTCCGCGAAGTTCGCCTCCCGCAGGTCGATCTGCCCGCCGCCCATGAAGGTGAAGCAGTTGAACCGTCGCGGCGCCGTCCAGCGGCCCTTGCGCTGGAACCCCGACATCACGGCGACGGCCCAGGTCGACGTCCCCTCACTGCCCGGGACCACCCGGTCCGCCCAAGTGTCGCCCCGCTCCGGGGGCTTGGTCAGGGACACGGCGGGGGCCGTCACGCCCGGGGCGGGCAGATCGCGGGTGATCGGCTCGAGTTCCCGGTAGGTCCGCGCCTTGTACGTCGCGTCCAGCCGCTCCTCGAACTCCTCCATGTCGAGGCGCCCCTCCGCGACCGCGTCCCGCAGGACGGCGGCGACCCGCTCTCGGTCGGCATCGGAGGCGCGGAGGTCCGGGACTGCGTCGTCGGTCATGGACAGCAGCCTACGAGGTCCCCCGATCGAGGGCTACGAGCGGCAGGGTCTACGGGACCGCCCGCCCCGCCGCGTCCGCTTGCTCCGCCGCACCCGCCTGCTCTGCTTGCTCCACCCCGTCCACCCCGTCCACCCCGTCCGCCTGGTCCGCCTGGTCTGCCCGCTCCGCGTACATCTTCGCGATCACCGCCTCGATGTCCGGCTCCCGCACCGACAGGTCGACCAGCGGGTACTGCGCCGCGATCCGCGCCACCAGCGGAGCCGCCGACTCCGTCGCCGGGAACGCCAGCCACTGCCTCGGCCCCTCCACCCGCACCACCCGCGCGGGCGCCGGCGCGTCGATCGGCGGCATCTCCCGCTCCAGGTCCACCACCAGGGTCCGCTCGCTCTCCCCCGCCCGGTGCAGCCCGGCGAGCGGGCCGTCGTACATCAGCCGGCCGTGGTCGATGACCATCACCCGCGAGCACAACTGCTCGATGTCCTGCAGGTCGTGCGTGGTCAGCAGCACCGTCGTGGCCCGCTCGGCGTTCAACTCCCGCAGGAACTCCCGCACCCTGGTCTTGGAGACGACGTCCAGACCGATGGTCGGCTCGTCCAGGTACAGCACCTCCGGGTCGTGCAGCAGCGCCGCCGCGATGTCGCCGCGCATCCGCTGCCCCAGGGACAGTTGACGCACCGGGGTGTCCAACAGGGCACGCAGGTCCAGCAGTTCGACCAGCCGCTCCAGGTTCGCGCGGTACCGCGCGTCGGGAATCCGGTACATGCGGTGCATCAACCGGTACGAGTCGATCAGCGGCAGGTCCCACCACAGCGTCGTCCGCTGCCCGAACACCACCCCGATCCGGTGCGCCAGCCGCATCCGCTCCCGGGTGGGATCGATACCGGCCACCCGCAGCCGTCCGCCGCTCGGGGTGAGGATCCCCGTCAGCATCTTGACGGTGGTCGACTTGCCCGCGCCGTTCGGCCCGATGTAGCCGACCATCTCGCCGCGGGCCACGGCGAACGAGAGCGAGTCCACGGCCCGCACCCGCCGCCGCTCCCGCTTCAGGAAGCCGGTCCTCTTCCGCACGTCGAAGACCTTCTCGACCCGGTCGAGAAGGATGAACCCACCGTCGCCGTCACCGTCCACCGGCTAACTCCCTGTACTCCGATACGAACGAAGCCCCGCCCGCCACGCCACCCCCGCCAGCGCGCAGCACACCGCCGCCACCACCGGCGACCCGAACACCGCCCACTCCGGCAGCCCGAGCGGATACGGCCGGCCCAGCACATAGGACGCGGGCACCCAGTTGACGAAGGCGAGCGGCAGCACGAAGGTCACCCCCCGCACCAGTTCCTGCGCGAACACCGTCGGCGGATACTGCAGCAGCGTCTGCCCGCCGTAGGTGAACGCGTTCTGCACCTCGGACGCGTCCTGCGCCACGAACTGGAACGCCGCGCCCGCCACGAACACCGCGCAGAAGATCGCCGCCCCGCTCACCACCGTCACCGGCATCAGCAGCAGCTTCAGCGGCGTCCAGTCGACGTCCAGCGAGACCACGGCCCAGCACAGGACGATCAGCCCCTGCAGCAGACGGGCGACCCGGCGCAGGGCGAAACGGTCCGCGGCCACCTGGGCGAGCACCGGCACCGGCCGCACCAGCAGCGTGTCGAGCGTGCCGTCCCGCACCCGGCGCCCCAGCCGGTCCATCGAACCCAGCGCCAGGTCCGCGGCCCCGAAGGACAGCATGGACAGGCCGTACAGGAACGCCACCTCGGCCAGCACGTAACCGGCCAGCACGTCGACGTGCGAGAACATCAGCGCGATCCCGACGAAGTCCAGCCCGGTCACCACCAGGCTCCCCACGGTCGTCAGGACGAACGACGTCCGGTACGCCATGGTCGACCGGATCCACATCCCCGCGATCAGCCCGTACGCGCGCACCCCCAGCGCCGACCCGCCACCATGCACCGACCCGCCACCGTCAGCCACCCTGGACCACCACCCGCCGCGTCGCCGCCGACTGCACCAGCCGCCCCGCCGCCAGCAGAGCCACCGCCCACGCGCCCTGGAGCGCGAACACCGGCAACGCGCCCGTCTCGCCCATCAGGACGTCGGCCGGCCCCTGGAGGAGCGCCGCCCACGGCAGCACCCGTACGACCTCCCCGAACAGCCCGGGGAAGACGTTCAGCGGCAGCACCATGCCCGAGCAGAGCAGCCCCAGGATCATCAGCATCTGCATCACCCCCGTGCCGTCCAGCAGCCAGAACGTGCTCAGCGCCACCAGATACCGGATCGCGAAACTGACCACCATCGCGAGCAGCACCGTCAGCAGGAACGCGAACCAGGTCAGCGGATCGCCGGGCAGCGCCACCGGGAAGACCAGCACCCCGAACAGGAAGGGGACCACCCCCCGCCCCAGCAACTGGAACCCCGACCGGCCCAGATCGTGCGCCAGCCACCACCACTGCAGGTCGGCCGGCCGGTACAGGTCGATCGCGATCTCACCCGTACGGATCCGTTCCATCAGTTCGATCTCGAACCCGCCGCCCTGAACGGCCAGCGTCGCGTACAGCGCCTGCCCCAGCCACACGTACGTGACCGCCTGCGCCGGCCCGTACCCCCCGAGGTCCGGCCGCTCGTTCCACAACGCCAGATAGGTGTACACCAGGATCAGTCCGAAAACGGTGTTGGTGAACACCCCGGCCACCGTCGCCGCCCGGTACGTCGCGTACCGCCGAAAGCCCCCGGCCACCACGGCCAGATACAACCGGACCGAGCCCCCACCTGCACGTGAGCCGGTACTCGCGGCCTCACCCACCACCGTCTCCCGACCTCTTCGCGTCCGGCGCCGAAGCGCAGGATCGTACTGCCCGCGCCTGACGCCCTGCCAGGTGTTTTCCGGCGACCTCGCGGGCGACGGCCCCCGCACCGCAACCGGCCGCCCGCGGCCGTACCCCGCACATCGAGGGCCATACGTGTGAGAAGCCGCATGCGCGGCCCGGACGCGCCGTCGGCAGGGAACTGAGCGCCGGATGCGACAGTCCTCTATAAGAGGAACGAAGAGCAACACACGACGCGAACGTGAACCCATCACGCATACCGCGACGAACACGGTGAAACAGGAGGCCGTACTCGACATGAGCGACGAGCCGCAGCCACAGCAGCACGGCCAGGGCTGGGCACCACGGGAACCGCGGACCACCGGTACCCCGCAGCGCGGAACCGGAACCGGAACCGGGAGCCGGACCGGAGCCGGGGGCAAGCGGACGCGCACCGGATGGCGCCGTTACGTCCCCACCTGGCGGATGGTGCTCGGCGGCTTCCTCGTCGCCGCCCTCCTTCTCGTCGGCGCGTTCTTCCTCGGCTACAGCCTGGTGCACATCCCGTCCGCCAACGCCCTCGCCACCCAGCAGGCCAACGTCTACCTGTACGCCGATGGATCCGTCCTCGCCCGCGACGGCGAGGTCAACCGGGAGAGCGTCCGCCTCGACCGGATCTCCGAAGAAGCCCAGCACGCCGTCCTCGCCGCCGAGGACCGCGACTTCTACACCGAGTCCGCCGTCGACCCCCAGGCGATGATCCGCGCCGCCTGGAACACCGCCACCGGCAAGGGCAAACAGTCCGGCTCGACCATCACCCAGCAGTACGTGAAGAACTACTACCTGCGCCAGGAGCAGACCGTCACCCGCAAGGTGAAGGAGTTCTTCATCGCCATCAAGCTGGAACGCGAACAGAGCAAGGACGAGATCCTCGAGGGCTACCTCAACACCAGTTACTTCGGGCGCAACGCCTACGGCATCCAGGCCGCCGCCCAGGCCTACTACGGCATCGACGCACAGGACCTCGACGCCCCCCGCGCCGCCTACCTCGCCGCCCTCGTCAACGCCCCCAGCCAGTACGACGTCATCGCCCACCCGGAGAACCGGCCCGCCGTCGAGTCCCGCTGGAACTACGTCCTGGACGGCATGGTCCAGCAGGGCTGGCTGAGCGAGGCGGAGCGCCCCGGCCTGAAGTTCCCCGAGCCGAAGGAGACCACCACCTCCACCGGCATGTCCGGCCAGCGCGGCTACATCGTGCGCACCGTGAAGGACCACCTGATCCGGAACAAGATCCTCGACGAGGAGGAACTCGACGTCGGCGGCCACCGCATCACCACCACCCTGCACAAGGACAAGCAGGACGCCTTCGTCGACGCCGTCAACGACAACCTGATCGACCGGCTCGACCCGGAGAACCGAAAAGTCGACACCTACGTCCGCGCGGGCGGCGCCGCCATCGACCCCCGCTCCGGCAAGGTCGTGGCGATGTACAACGGCATCGACTACGTCAAGCAGTACACCCCCAACGCCACCCGCAGGGACTACCAGGTCGGCTCCGCCTTCAAACCGTTCGTGTTCGCCTCCGCCGTCGAGAACAGGGCCACCACCCAGAGCGGACAGCCCATCACCCCGAACACCGTCTACGACGGCACCAACGAACGCACCGTCCAGGGCTGGCCCGGCGAACGCTACGCCCCGGCCAACGAGGACGACCGCTCCTACGGCCACATCACCGTCCGCGAGGCCACCGACAAGTCCGTCAACGCCGTCTACGCCCAGATGGCGGTCGACGTCGGCTCCGACAGGGTCCAGCAGACCGCCATCGACCTCGGCATCCCCGCCACCACCCCCGAACTGACCCCCTCCCCCTCCATCGCCCTCGGAGTGGCCACCGCCAGCGCCCTGGACATGGCCGTGGCGTACGCGACCCTCGCCAACCACGGCGAACACGGCGCCTACACGCTGATCGAGAAGATCACCAAGGACGGGAACAGGACGGTGCCGCTGCCCGAGCGGAAGACCCGCCAGGCCGTGAGCCGCGAAGCCGCCGACACCACCACCGCCGTCCTGCGCGGCGTCGTCCAGAACGGCACCGCCTCCGCCGCCCAGGGCGCCGGCCGCCCCGCCGCCGGCAAGACCGGCACCGCCGAGGAGGACAGGGCCGCCTGGTTCGCCGGCTACACACCCGAACTGGTCACCGTCGTCTCCGTCATGGGCCAGGACCCCGTCACCGCCGCACAGAAGGAGCTGTACGGCGCCCTGGGCCTGCCCCGCATCAACGGCGGCGGCCCTCCCGCCGAGATCTGGGCCCAGTTCACCCGGGAGGCGCTGAAGGGCGAACCCGTCAGCGACTTCGACCTCCGGCTCCAGCGCGGCGCCGAGCGCACCGCACCGCCCACCGCGAGCGCCGCCCCCTCCTCGGGCGGCCCGGACGACGGCACGTCCGACACGCCCGGCACGGACGAGAACGTCGACCGGAACCGGGAGCAGGACGAGAACGGCGAGGACGGCACCGAGGGCGGACCCCGGGGCCGGACCGACGAGGGCACCACCGGCGACATCCCCACCGGCGGCGGCACCTCGGACAGCACCCCCGCAGGCGCCACCGACGGCGGCACCGACGGAGCCAACGGCACGGGCGGGACAGGCAGGCCGGGCGGACCCTCCGGAACCGGCGCGGACACCGGCAGAGGCGACCCGGGCGACCCGGGCAACCGGGGCGGCCTCACCGGCCACCTCCAGCAGAGCCCCCGCAGACCCTGAGCGACCGGGAGGGAGCAGGCGACCGGGCTCCGCGCCCCGAGGCCACCTTCAGCCCCACCACCGCGACCACGACCACCACTGGGCGAGACGAGGAAGAAAAGGGCTGGTGACGACGGTCACCAGCCCTTCCTCGTCCCAGATCTACAGGTACAAGCCCGTCGAATCCTCCGAACCCTCGAACCGGTCCGCGGCCACGGCGTGCAGATCACGCTCCCGCATCAGCACATAGGCGGTGCCCCGCACCTCGACCTCTGCGCGGTCCTCCGGATCGAACAGCACCCGGTCACCCGGCTCCACCGTCCGCACGTTCTGCCCCACCGCGACGACCTCGGCCCACGCCAGCCGGCGGCCGACCGCCGCCGTCGCGGGAATCAGGATGCCGCCCCCGGAACGCCGCTCACCCTCGCTCGCGTCCTGCCGCACGAGTACGCGGTCGTGCAGCATCCGGATGGGCAGCTTGTCGTGCCGGGGGTCGTGCTCGTTTCTCTTGGCGCTCACACCTGAAACCTACCTGCCCTCACCACGGACGCACGCCCGCGGGTCGCGGACCGGGTCAGCGCCTGCGCCGACGCGTCCCCAGGGTCAGCAGCCCCACGACGCCCACCACCAGCAGCGCCACCGGCACCACCCGCTCCAGCCGCGGCGCCCCGTCCGCGTCCACGAACTGCGCCTTCACGTCGCTCACCGCACGATTGACCCCGACGTACGCCCTGCCGAGCGTGTGGTCGATGTTGGAGGCGACCCTGGCCTTCGCGTCCCCGACGATCGTCTTCGGGTGCACCCGCACACCGATCTCGTCGAGGGTCTCGGCCAGCACCGCGCGACGGCGGCTGATGTCCGCCTCGATCTGCGCCGGGGTTCTGGTGTCCGCCGTGTCCGCCACCGTGTCGCCTCCGAAATCCGCTGAAACCCGTACCTGTGCCGGACAGTCTGTCAGCTTCACGCCGCGCCGCACCGTCAGGGCACCCGGATACCCTCGAACCCGGTACCTGATCCACCCAGCGCGCACGTAAGAGGAGACCAGACCGATGAGCGAACGCCTCCAGCCCGGGGACGACGCCCCCGCCTTCACCCTGCCCGACGCCGACGGCAACGAGGTGTCCCTGGCCGACCACAAGGGCCGCAAGGTCATCGTCTACTTCTACCCGGCCGCGCTCACCCCCGGCTGCACCAAGCAGGCCTGCGACTTCACCGACAACCTGGAACTGCTGGCCGGCGCGGGCTACGACGTCATCGGCGTCTCGCCCGACAAGCCGGAGAAGCTCGCCAAGTTCCGCGAGAAGGAGTCCCTGAAGGTCACCCTCCTCGCCGACCCCGACAAGCAGGTCCTGGAGGCGTACGGCGCCTACGGCGAGAAGAAGCTCTACGGCAAGACGGTCGTCGGCGTCATCCGCTCCACGATCGTCGTCGACGAGGACGGCAAGGTCGAACGCGCCCTCTACAACGTCAAGGCCACGGGCCACGTCGCCAAGATCATCAAGGACCTGGCGATCTGACCCTGAGAACCCCGACGACGGCTCGTACCGACTCCCGGTACGAGCCGTCGCGCGTTCCACGCGTGACCGTCCGATAAACGGTTCGTTACTCCGTACGAGGCCACGAACGGGTGGCCGGGATCGGAGGGGAACCGATGAGGGCCAGTGCATACACCAAGGAGCGCCTGGAGGAGGCAGCTCGGGGGGCGCGGACGTTGTCGGAGGCGTTGATGCGGCTGGAGGTGGATCCGAGGAGTTCGACGCGGGCGTACATCCGAGGGCGGATGAAGAAACTGGGCGTGGACGTTTCACATTTCGAGCCCGATGGAGTGCGATGGACCAGGGACGTTCTGCAAGCGGCGGTCTCCACGTCGACCAGCATGTACGAGGTGCTGCGCCGCCTCGGGATCGAAGTCGTCGGGGGTCATCACGCGCACATCAGCCGCCGCATCAAGGCGTACGGCATCGACACCTCGCACTTCACGCCAGTGGTCCGCACCGAGCGGCAGAGGTACAACCAGCGCCGCCGGACCGCTGCGGAGATCCTCGTCGAGGACACGTCGGATCACGCCAGGCGCATTCCGAGCAGTCGCCTCAAGAGGGCGATTCGCGAACTCGGCCTGGACGAGCGCTGCGCGCTCTGCGGAATCGAGCCGGTGTGGCTCGGAGAGCCGCTGCCACTCGAGGTCGATCACGTCGACGGCAACTGGCGGAACAACCGGATCGAGAACCTTCGGCTGCTCTGTCCCAACTGCCATTCGACGACTGACACTTACCGCGGTCGAGGCAAGAGGCATGACTCGTGACCAGCAGCATGCGGTACACCTCCGGACGGCTGGCCGAGGCAGCCGAGAGGTGCACCGACATCGATGAGGTCATCGCTTTCCTGGGTGCCCGGCCATACGGGAACCTCCGCCGGTACCTGTCGAGACGGTTCGTTCACTTCGGCATCGACATCTCGCACTTTCGCCCCTGCGGCAGGCGCTCTCGCCCCACGGAGGACGAGCTACGAGCGGCAGTCACCGAGTCGATCTCCCTAGCAGGGGTGCTGCGTCGCCTGAACCGCCCTGACAACGGCGCACAACGCGCGCAGTTGCGTATGTGGATCGCCGAGCACCGCATCTCGACGTCGCATTTCCTTGGGCAGGCCCACCACCGAGGAAAACTCGGTACGAACGCCAAGAACCCTGAAGAGGTGCTGGTGAAGCACGGCAGTACCACTCGGAGAGCGACCAAGCGCCTGCGCCGGGCGCTTATCAGTGTCGGAGTGGCCGAGGAATGCGCCCGCTGCGGAGTCGGTCCCGAATGGCTGGGCAGACCCATGACCCTGGAGGTCGATCACATCAACGGGGACTGGCGGGACGACCGGCGGGAGAACTTGCGGTTGCTGTGTCCCAACTGCCACGCGATCACCAGCACGTGGTGCAGGGGAGGCACAAGGCAACGCACGACTCCCGGTACCATGACAGGCGCCAGCGGCGGTGGCGCAACGGCGACGCAGCAGACTTAGGATCTGTGGCCCTTGATCGGGCTTGAGGGTTCGAATCCCTTCCGCCGCACACTAACGGCCTGCGAATCGAAGGATGATGCGCAGGCCGTCGCCATGCGGGCTCAGCCCAACAGCTCACGCACCGCCGGTACCAGGGCTCGGAAGGCCTTGCCGCGGTGGCTGATGGCGTTTTTTTCGGCGGCGGAGAGCTCCGCGCAGGTGCGGGTTTCGTCGTCGGGCTGGAGGATCGGGTCGTAGCCGAAGCCGCCGGTGCCGGCGGGGGTGTGGCGCAGGGTGCCCCTCAGTCGGCCTTCGACCACCCTCTCCGTGCCGTCCGGGAGGGCGAGGGCGGCGGCGCAGGCGAAGTGGGCGCCGCGGTGGTCGTCGGGGATGTCGGAGAGCTGGGCGAGGAGCAGGTCGAGGTTGGCCTGGTCGTCGCCGTGCCGGCCGGCCCAGCGGGCGGAGAAGATGCCGGGGGCGCCGCCCAGGACGTCGACGCAGAGGCCGGAGTCGTCGGCGACGGCGGGGTGGCCGGTGGCCTGGGCGAGGGCGTGGGCCTTGAGGAGGGCGTTGTCGGCGAAGGTGGTGCCGGTTTCCTTGACGTCGGGGACGTCGGGGTAGGCGTCGGCGCCGACGAGTTCGTGGGGCAGTCCGGCGTCGGCGAGGATCGACCGGAGCTCGGTGATCTTTCCGGTGTTGCGGGTGGCGAGGATCAGGCGGGTCATGGGGCCCAGTATTCCGGGCCCTGTGCCGTCGGCCGCTCGCCCCCTCGCGCTACGGGGTGCAGACCTTCGTCAGTTCGCCGGCGGCGTCGGTGACGGGGCTGATGTCGGGGGTCTTGTCGCCGTTCTCGATGGAGGTGCGGACGTTGACGGTGGCCTGTTCGAGGTCGTCGACGGCCTTGCCGACGTCGGCGTTGTCGGTCTTGTCGCTTATCTCGCCGAGGTTGCGCTCGATGGAGTCGAGGGACTCCTCGAGTCGGGTGACGTCGTCGGAGGCGTTCTCGACGGCCTGTTGGAGTTCGGTGACGCTGTCGGCGATGGCGTCGGCGGTCCGGACGCAGTCGAGTGCCTTGTCGACGGCGCTGCAGCCGGTGGTGAGTCCGGCGGTCAGTGCGACGGCCGCCAGGGTGGCGGCGACGGCTGTGGTGCGGCGTCGGCGGCTCGCGGCCATGGAACGGTTCCTCCTTGTCGGGCCGGGCGGCCCGTGCGTCCGGTCGGGCGTCCGGGTTCGTCCGTGCGTCCGTATTCCTTCAGACGCGGGGGTGGCCGGCGTGGTTGCCCGCGTCGGCCACGTCCCTTGGTGTGTCTTTTACCTTTCGAGGACGCTGTCGAGTGCGGCCTGCTGTGCGGCGGTCAGGTCCGCGCAGCCGGTGACGGCGAGGTCGAGGAGGCTGTTGAGTTCGGTGCGGTCGAAGGGGGCTGCCTCGGCGGTGCCCTGGACCTCGACGAAGCGGCCGTCGCCGGTGCAGATGACGTTCATGTCGGTGTCGGCGCGTACGTCTTCCTCGTAGCAGAGGTCGAGGAGCGGGACGCCGTCGACGATGCCGACGGAGACGGCGCTGACGGTGCCGGTGAGGGGCTGGCGGCTGGCGCGGATGAGCTTGTTGTTCCTGGACCAGTTGATGGCGTCGGCGAGGGCGACGTAGGCGCCGGTGATGGCGGCCGTGCGGGTGCCGCCGTCGGCCTGGAGGACGTCGCAGTCCAGGACGATGGTGTTCTCGCCGAGTTGCTTGTAGTCGATGACGGCGCGCAGGGAGCGGCCGATGAGGCGGCTGATCTCGTGGGTGCGGCCGCCGATGCGGCCGCGGACGGATTCGCGGTCGCCGCGGGTGTTGGTGGCGCGGGGGAGCATCGAGTACTCGGCGGTGACCCAGCCCTCGCCGCTGCCCTTGCGCCAGCGGGGGACGCCTTCGGTGACGGAGGCGGTGCAGAGGACCTTGGTGTCGCCGAAGGAGACGAGGACGGAGCCTTCGGCGTGCTTGCTCCAGCCGCGTTCGATGGTGACCGGGCGGAGTTGATCGGGGGTGCGGCCGTCGATTCGAGACATGGCGTCGAGCCTAGTCCCCCACGGGAAGGGCCCCTTCCGGGGTGGCGGGCTCGCCGCTGTCCGGAAGGGGCCCTGGGGGGCCGGGGGTTGCCCGGTTGCCGGGTTCGCCCGGTTCGCCCGGTGTCACATCATGTCTTCGATCTCGGCCGCGATGGGGTCGGCGTCGGTGCCGATGACGACCTGGATGGCGCTGCCCATCTTGACGACGCCGTGGGCTCCGGCGGACTTCAGTGCGGCGTCGTCGACCTTGGCGGGGTCGATGACTTCGGTGCGGAGGCGGGTGATGCAGCCTTCGATCTCCTCGATGTTCTCGATGCCGCCGAGCCCGGCAACGATCTTCTCAGCCTTGGTGGCCATGTTCGCTCTCCCTGATCCGAACCGCTTTGTCGCAGTAACCCACAGTTGGCCCATCCTTGCGAGGGGTCGTGCCGTCGGTGCCGAAGGAGGGCGCCACGACGGCGGAACCGCTCCCGGCTGGTCTACACCACCGGGAGGGCCCTCGCCAAACCCCGCCGCGGACGACTGCCGGCACCCCCGGGCGCGCCCGAGGAAACGGCCGCACCCTTCAGCCGACGCCAAGGGTGCTATATGCGGCGGCTCCCTTACAGTGGAGCCGGCCGTTCGGGCCCTCGGATCATGGATCCGGGGGCCTTCGGCGCACCCTCGGGGACGGTGCCGCGGACCGCCGGGCGGGCACGGCGCGTAGTGCTCCGGTTGCGGAATCGACGGGTTCCTTATATGGCCTTCATCGTGCTACAACAGGTCTACACCACTGAGTGGTGTAGACCACCACCGATGGAGGAAGTATGAGCACCGCCACCGCATCGGCGGCTCCCGCGAAGAAGCGGGGATCCGGCCTGATCCAAGGCCTGCAGAAGGTGGGTCGCAGTCTCCAGCTCCCGATCGCCGTGCTGCCGGCGGCGGGTATCCTGCTGCGGCTCGGCCAGCCCGACGTGTTCGGCGCCGACGGTCTCGGCTGGGACAAGGTCGCGGCCGTGTTCGCCACCGCCGGTGGCGCGATCTTCGACAACCTCCCGATGCTGTTCTGCATCGGTGTGGCCATCGGCTTCGCCAAGAAGGCCGACGGCTCCACGGCGCTCGCCGCCCTGGTCGGCTTCCTGGTCTACAGCAACGTCCTGAAGGCGTTCCCCGTCACCGAGGCGAAGGTGCAGGCCGGCGAGGACATAGCCGCGACCTACAACAACCCCGGTGTGCTCGGCGGCATCCTGATGGGTCTGCTGGCGGCGGTGCTCTGGCAGCGCTACCACCGCAAGAAGCTGGTGGACTGGCTCGGCTTCTTCAACGGCCGCCGTCTGGTGCCGATCATCATGGCGTTCGTCGGCACCGCGATGGGTGTCTTCTTCGGTCTGGTCTGGGAGCCGATCGGCGACGGCATCTCGAACGTCGGTGAGTGGATCACCAGCCTCGGCGCCGTCGGCGCGGGTCTGTTCGGCCTGATCAACCGTGCGCTGATCCCGGTCGGCATGCACCAGTTCGTCAACACCGTCTCCTGGTTCCAGATCGGCGACTTCACCAACGCCGCGGGCGAGGTCGTCCACGGTGACCTGAACCGGTTCTTCGCCGGGGACCCGGACGCCGGAATGTTCATGTCGGGCTTCTTCCCGATCATGATGTTCGGTCTGCCGGCCGCCGCGATCGCCATCGCGCACGCCGCCCGCCCGGAGCGCCGCAAGGCCGTGATGGGCATGATGATCTCCCTCGCCCTGACGTCCTTCGTGACCGGTGTGACCGAGCCGATCGAGTTCGCGTTCATGTTCATCGCCCCGGCGCTGTACGTGATCCACGCGGTGCTCACCGCCCTGTCCATGGCGATCACCTGGGCGCTCGGGGTGCATGCGGGCTTCACCTTCTCGGCGGGCGCCATCGACTACGGGCTCAACTGGAACCTGGCGACCAAACCCTGGCTGATCATCCCGATCGGTCTGGTCTTCGCGGCGATCTACTACACGGTGTTCCGCTTCGCGATCGTCAAGTTCAACCTGCCGACCCCGGGCCGTGAACCCGAGGAGGAGATCGAGGACACCACGAAGGCGTGAGTGGTCCTCGTCGTCCCCGTACGACAGCGTGACCGAGGCCCCGGAGCCGTCAGGGAAGACGGCTCCGGGGCCTCGGTCGTGCGTGGGCGCGGGCGCGGTCGTGCGTGGCCTCGGGCGTGCGCGGGCTCAGAGCACGTACGTCGCGCCGGGTGCCGCGAGTTCCACCGGGCCGTCGTAGACGGCGCGGGCGTCGGCGAGGTTGACCTGGGGGTCGGTCCACGGGGCGATGTGGGTGAGGACCAGCCGGCGGGCGCGGGCGCGGGCCGCCGTCTCACCCGCCTCGCGACCGTTGAGGTGCAGGTCGGGGATGTTCTCCTTGCCGTGGGTGAAGGCGGCCTCGCACAGGAACAGGTCGGTGTCGTGGGCGAGTTCGTCGAGCGCCCGGCACACTCCGGTGTCACCGGAGTACGTCAGCGACTTCCCTCCGTGCTCGAGACGGATGGCGTACGCCTCCACCGGGTGCGCGACGCGTTCGGTGTGCACGACGAACGGGCCGAGCTCGAAGGTGGAGGGCTTGACCGTGTGGAAGTCGAAGACCTCGCTCATCGAGGAGGCCGAGGGGGTGTCGTCGTAGGCGGTGGTCAGCCGGTGCTCCGTGCCCTCGGGTCCGAAGACCGGGATCGGGTCGCAGGGGCCTCCGTGCCGGTAGTAGCGCGCCACGAAGTACGCGCACATGTCGATGCAGTGGTCGGCGTGCAGGTGGCTGAGGAAGATCGCGTCCAGGTCGTAGAGACCGCAGTGGCGCTGCAGCTCGCCCAGGGCACCGTTGCCCATGTCGAGAAGCAGCCGGAAGCCGTCGGCCTCGACGAGGTAGCTCGAGCAGGCCGATTCCGTGGACGGGAACGACCCCGAGCAGCCGACGACGGTGAGCTTCATGAAGCAGAAACCTCCGCTGGCGGGGTGAGGGGAACGGGGGTCGTGCGGTCCGTCGAGCGTAAGACTCAAAACCTTTGGCCGCTCCTTCGCCAGGGACGGTTGTGGGGGAACTCACCTGTGCTGTCACCGGTTCGGATGGCCGCGGGTCGTGCGAGGAGTGTGAGGGGGCGCACGCTCGCGGTGCGCGCCGGGGCCGTCGGGTGCCCGGTACCGTCGGGTCATGGACACGTCGTGGTGGCTCGCCCTCGTCGCGGTGGTACTGCTCGCGCTGGTCGCCACGCTCGTCGACGGCTGGGGCCGGGGGCACCGGTCCCGCTCCGAACGCCGGACGCGGGCCTCGGGGGCGGCGACCGCAGCGACGGCCGACACGGCCGGCGGTCCGCGGCCCGCGGAGATCTGGTGGGCCGACGTGCCCTACGAGGACGGGCCGGCGGCGGGGGCCGGGGCGTCGAAGGACCGGCCGTGCCTGGTGCTGGCGGTGCGTGGGGAGCGGGCGACCGTCGCGAAGATCACGACGCGCTTCCGGGAGGGGCGCGGCGGGGTGATCCCGCTGCCGGCGGGGGCCGTGGGGGATGCCCGGGGGCGGGCGAGCTTCCTGGAGACGGACGAGGTGCGCGAGGTGCCGGTGCGGGGGTTCCGGCGCCGGGTGGGGGTCGTCGACCGGGCGCTGTGGGAGCGGGTGCGGCATCTGGCCCGGTGACCCGGTGGCGGGCGGGACGCCGAGGGCGCCGGGATCCCAGGACCCCACCCAGAACCCCGAAAACATCGAAGGGGCCGGAGTAGGTCTTCGGCCCCTTCGTGCTGTCCTCGTGCGGGTCACGCCCAGAGCTGGCCCTGGAGCGTGTCGATGGCTTCCTCCGTCGTGGCGGCGGTGTAGACGCCGGTCGACAGGTACTTCCAGCCGCCGTCGGCGACGACGAAGGCGACGTCGGCGGACTCCCCCGCCTTGAGCGCCTTGTTCGCGACGCCGATCGCGGCGTGCAGGGCGGCACCGGTGGAGACACCCGCGAAGATTCCCTCCTGCTGGAGGAGTTCACGGGTGCGGGTGACCGCGTCGGCGGAGCCGACCGAGAAACGGGTGGTGAGGACGGAGGCGTCGTACAGCTCGGGAACGAAGCCCTCGTCGAGGTTGCGCAGTCCGTAGACCAGGTCGTCGTAGCGCGGTTCGGCGGCGACGATCTTCACGTCCGGCTTGTGCTCGCGCAGGTAGCGGCCGACGCCCATAAGGGTGCCGGTGGTGCCGAGGCCGGCCACGAAGTGGGTGATCGAGGGGAGGTCGGCGAGGATCTCCGGGCCGGTCGTCGCGTAGTGGGCGCCGGCGTTGTCGGGGTTGCCGTACTGGTAGAGCATCACCCAGTCCGGGTGTTCGGCGGAGATCTCCTTGGCCACCCGTACGGCGGTGTTGGAACCGCCCGCGGCCGGGGAGGAGATGATCTCCGCGCCCCACATGGCGAGGAGTTCCCGGCGCTCCTGGGAGGTGTTCTCGGGCATCACGCACACCATGCGGTAGCCCTTGAGCTTGGCGGCCATCGCCAGGGAGATGCCGGTGTTGCCGGACGTCGGCTCCAGGATGGTGCAGCCCGGGGTGAGCCGGCCGTCCTTCTCCGCCTGCTCGATCATGAACAGGGCCGGGCGGTCCTTGATCGAGCCGGTCGGGTTGCGGTCCTCGAGCTTCGCCCAGATACGGACGTCGGCGGACGGCGACAGCCGCGGCAGGCCCACCAGAGGGGTGTTGCCCACCGCGGCCAGCGGCGAGTCGTAGCGCATCCGGGATCAGGCCGCGCCGCCGGCCACGGCCGGCAGGATCGTGACGCTGTCGCCGTCGGACAGCTTGGTGCTGATGCCGTCCAGGAAGCGGACGTCCTCGTCGTTGAGGTACACGTTGACGAAGCGGCGCAGCTGGTCGCCCTTGGTGTCGTCGACGAGGCGGGCCCTGATGCCCGGGTGCCGGGTCTCGAGGTCGGCGAAGAGGTCGGTAAGGGTCTCTCCGGTGCCCTCCACCGCCTTCTGACCGTCGGTGTACTGGCGGAGGATGGTCGGGATACGGACCTCGATGGCCATGGCAGGGGGCTCCTGTCGGTATGTCGTCTGGTCGGTGGGCGCGCGGCGGCGCGGGAGGTGTGCAGGCGTGCCTGCGCGGTGGGGCCGCCGGGGCTCACGGGCCGTACGGCGGGAAGCTCGGTGTCAACAGATGGCACTGGCGAGTCTGCACAGGTCGACGTGCAGCCGCGCCACGAGCAGCTTGCCCGGCGTCTTGTCGCTCACGTCATGGAGAACCATGAGCTCATCGTATCGATTCCCGATGACGGGAACCGAATGCCGTCTCATACTGCGGATGATTGACGACCGGGGTGTGGGAACGTGCAGATCGGCGCGTCAGTACGCCTCGACGACCTCGACCTCTTCCTCGGTGACTTCGCCGCCCACGATGCGGAACGAGCGGAACTGGAACTCGCCGAGGCCGTCGAGGTCGGCGGTGGAGACCAGGACGTAGTGGGCTCCGGGTTCGCCGGCCAGGTCGATGTCGGTGCGGGAGGGGTGGGCCTCGGTCGCGGTGTGCGAGTGGTAGACGATCACCGGTTCCTCGTCGTTGTCGTCCATCTCGCGGTACAGCTTGAGCAGGTCCTTCGAGTCGAACTCGTAGAACGTGGGTGAGCGGGCCGCGTTCAGCATGGGGATGAAGCGCTCGGGGCGGCCGGAGCCCACGGGACCCGCGACCACACCGCACGCCTCGTCGGGGTGGTCCTTGCGTGCGTGGGCGACGATCTGGTCGTACAGGGTCTGGGTGAGGGTCAGCATGAGGTTCAGGATAAGCAGAGGGCCGTCCCGTACCGAGGGGTGGTACGGGACGGCCCGGATGCCGGACGCCGGGACACCGGACGCCTTGAACGGTGGTCGTGCGGGAGTGCCACGAGTACTCCCGCACGACGGGTACGGTCACCCGGCAGAACCCCACGGCCGGTGCTCCGGCACGGCCGGCAGGAGCTAGCGGCTGATTTTCGCGAACTCCGGCTCGCGGCCCTCGGTGCTGCGCGGGCTGCGGTTCTTGAGGACCATCCAGCCGATGCTCAGGACGATGGCCCAGCCGGCCATCACGTAGAGACAGATCCTGGCCTCCGCGTCGATCGCGATGAGGGCGGTGACGAAGAGCAGGAACACGATGGCGATGTAGGAGCACACCGAGCCGCCGGGCGCCGGGAAGGAGGAGGCGGGCAGCCTGCCCGCGACCACCTGGCGGCGGTAGAGGATGTGGCTGATCAGGATCATCAGCCAGGTCCAGATGCCGGCCGCCGTGGCGATGGAGGTGACGTAGCCGAACGCCTTCTCCGGGACGACGTAGTTCAGAACGACGCCGATGCCCATGAAGACCACCGAGGTGGCGATGCCGAGCGCCGGGGTCCTGCTGGAGGACAGCCGCTTGAAGGTCCGCGGGGCCTCGCCGTTGTCCGCGAGGCTGCGCAGCATGCGGCCCGTGGAGTACATCCCGGAGTTGCAGGAGGACAGGGCGGCGGTCAGCACGACGAAGTTGACGATGCCGGCGCCGGCCGGGATGCCGATCTGGGCGAAGGCCGCGACGAAGGGGCTGACGCCCGGCCCGAACTCGGTCCACTTGACCACGCACAGGATGACGGTGAGGGCGCCGACGTAGAACAGGGCGATGCGCCAGGGCAGGGTGTTGATCGCCTTGGGGAGGGTCTTCTCCGGGTTCTTGGACTCGCCGGCCGTGACGCCGACGATTTCGACGGCGAGGTAGGCGAACATGACGCCCTGGAGGGTCATCAGGGACGACCCGATGCCCTTGGGGAAGAAGCCGTCGAAGGCCCAGAGGTTGGACACCGCGGCGGTGTCCCCGGCGGCGCTGAAGCCGAAGGTGAGCACGCCGAGCCCGATCACGATCATGCCGATGATGGCGGTGACCTTGACCATCGAGAACCAGAACTCGATCTCGCCGAACATCTTCACCGAGATGAGGTTGGCCCCGAAGAGGACGAGCAGGAAGACCAGGGCGGTGACCCACTGCGGGATCTGCGGGAACCAGTAGTTGACGTAGATCGCGGCGGCCGTGAGTTCGGCCATGCCGGTGACGATCCACATCAGCCAGTACGTCCAGCCGGTGAAGTAGCCGAAGAACGGGCCGAGGAACTCCCGCGAGTACTCGGCGAAGGAACCCGAGACCGGGCGGTAGAGCAGAAGCTCGCCGAGCGCCCGCATGATGAAGAAGATGATCACGCCGGCGAGGCCGTACATGACGATCAGGCTGGGTCCGGCCTTGGCGATGTTCGCTCCGGCTCCCAGGAAGAGGCCGACGCCGATGGCGCCGCCGATCGCGATCATCTGGACTTGCCGGCTGTTGAGTCCGCGCTCGTACCCCTCGCCGGATACGGACTCCGTGTCGACCTGCGGTGAGGCCATGTGGCATGCGCCTTTCTCCATGCCGATCCGGGCCGCTGGTGGGCCCCGGATCGGGTCTCGGTCCCCCCGGACTGATGGAGCTGAGCGGGCCCGCTCACGCCTGGCCGGCGGTTGCCGACTCGTGGCTCACCCGACGAACGCATGAGTGGCGTTCACCTGGTGGTCGTGCAGATCTACCACGGTCGCAACACTGATCAGCAGCCGTTTGTGACGCACACCACAGGAGGAAGTGGGCGAAGGTCGCCCGAGGAGCACATAGGAGGCGAAAGCCTTGACAGGATCGCCACGCGGACTTGAGTGTTCTCTGAGCGAACACGTCGGCGGACTTTCCCGAACATACCGACCGGTTGCCCGACATGGGCGGCGTCGCTCCGCCGAAAGCGTGGCGCCGCACCGCGACGGGCGGCGACTCGGCCCTGCGGCGGGCGGCGGCGGGCGTGGCGCGCCTACGGCATGAGGGTCTCGACGAGGGTCTCCTGGAGGCCGCCGAGCCACAGGTACGCCATCACCATGGGCTTGCGCGGGTCCTCGTCCGGGAGGCGGAAAAGGAGGTCGGTGTCGCCCTCGTCGTCGATCTCCAGCCGGGAGCCGATCGCCAGGCGCAGGTCGTTCAGCGCGCCGAGCCACTGCCGGGACTCCCCGGCCGAGAGCTTCAGCACCGCCCCGCCCTCACCGGCCGCGGTGAGGGCGTCCAGGGAGCGGATCACCGCGAGGGCGTTGTCGCGTTTGCCGGCCCGCAGGTCGTTCTCGGTGAAGCGGCGGAACTCCGCGGAGTGCGCCCGCTGTTCCTCGGTGTCCTTGAGGGAGTCGGGCTCCTCGGGGTCGCCGTAGGCGTCCGGGAAGAGCCGGCGCAGCACCGGGTCGGTGGGCGGCTCGCTCGGGCCCTCGGTGAAGAGTCCGGCGAGCGGGTCGTCGGGGGCGTCCTCGGCCGGGCCGGGGCCGAGGAGCTCCATGAGCTGCACGGCCAGGGAGCGGATGATGGAGATCTCGACGTCGTCGAGGGCGACGGCCGCGCCGCCGTCGGGGAGCGGTTCGAATTGTCCTGACATGGAGGCGATTCGCTACTTCCGGTCACGCGGGCGGGGGTGGGTCGGGTCCGGCGTGGTCACTTCCGGTCCTGCTGGAGGGTGGCCCACAGGCCGTAGCCGTGCATGGCCTGGACGTCGCGTTCCATTTCCTCGCGCGTGCCGCTGGAGACGACCGCCCGACCCTTGTGGTGGACGTCGAGCATGAGCTTGGTGGCCTTGTCCTTGGAGTAGCCGAAGTACGTCTGGAAGACGTACGTCACATAGCTCATGAGGTTGACCGGGTCGTTGTGGACGATGGTGATCCAGGGGACGTCGGGCTCGGGTACGGCGAAGGCCTCTTCCGCCGACTCGGTGCGTTCGATCTCCAGGGGTGCGGGTGACGTCACAGTGCCCATGCTGCCACCGGAAGGCGTCAAGAGCACAAACCGGCCCGCACGGGCCGTCATACGTCCGGGTTTCACCCGGAATCACCTGCGGGACCGCACCCGCGACCGGCCCCGGCCGGTCCGTGACGGGATAGAAATCGTCAGAGTGACGAAATGGGGGTAGCATTCGTCGTATGAACACAGCGGACCTTGGGTTGCCGGTGGCTGTTCCGTCCACGGCGCTCTTCACCGACCACTATGAGCTGACGATGCTGCAGGCCGCCCTGAACGGTGGCACCGCCGACCGGCGCAGCGTGTTCGAGGTCTTCACCCGGCGCCTGCCGGACGGCCGCCGCTACGGCGTGGTGGCCGGCACCGGGCGGGTCCTGGACGCGGTGGAGAACTTCCGTTTCGACGGGGCCGTCCTCGACTTCCTGCGCGAGAAGAACGTCGTCGACGGGCGGACCCTCGACTGGCTGGCCGACTACCGCTTCTCCGGCGACATCTGGGGCTACCCGGAGGGTGAGGTGTACTTCCCGGGCTCGCCGATCATGCGGGTGGAAGGCAGTTTCGCGGAGTGCGTGCTGCTGGAGACCGTGATCCTGTCGATCCTCAACCACGACTCGGCGATCGCCGCGGCGGCCTCCCGGATGTCCTCCGCCGCCGGGGACCGGCCGCTGATCGAGATGGGCGCCCGGCGCACCCACGAGCTGGCCGCGGTGGCCGCCGCCCGGGCCGCGTACCTCGGCGGCTTCACCTCCACCTCGGACCTGGCGGCCGGCTTCCGCTACAACATCCCGACCGTGGGCACCTCCGCGCACGCCTTCACCCTGGTGCACGACAGCGAGCGGGACGCCTTCCGGGCGCAGGTCGACTCCCTCGGCGGCGGTACGACACTGCTGGTGGACACCTACGACGTGGCCGAGGCGGTCCGCGCGGCCGTCGAGGTCGCCGGGCCGGAGCTGGGCGCCGTACGGATCGACTCCGGTGACCTGCTGCTGGTGGCGCACCGGGTGCGGCAGCAGCTGGACGAGCTGGGCGCCACCGGGACGAGGATCCTGGTGACCTCCGACCTGGACGAGTACGCCATCGCCTCCCTGGCCGCCGCGCCGGTGGACGCGTACGGCGTCGGCACCCAGCTGGTGACCGGCTCCGGGCACCCGACGGCCTCCATGGTCTACAAGCTGGTCGCCCGCGCCGAGTCCACCGACCCGAAGGCACCGCTGGTGCCGGTGGCGAAGAGGTCCACCGGTGGCAAGACCTCCGTCGGCGGCCGCAAGTGGGCCGCGCGGCGGCTGGACGGGGACGGTGTCGCCGAGGCCGAGGTGGTCGGCACCGGGCAGGTGCCCGACGCGCTGGCCGACCGGCAGCTGCTGGTGGAACTGGTCAAGGGCGGCGAGGTGACCGCGACCGCGCGCGAGCCGCTGGACGTGCTCCGCGAGCGGCACCGGGCGGCCCGCGCCGAGCTGCCGCTCTCCGCGACCCAGCTCTCCCGGGGAGAACCCGTCATTCCGACGGAGTACGCGTGCGAGGGCTCGGGTAGCTAGAACTGCGTGTCCCGCTGCACGCCCCGCACCCGCCGCGCGCACGGCTCCCCGGCCGGGACCCCGGCCCGTCGTGCCGCACACCTGTCCGCACCGCTCCACGTTCGATCCCGCACTCGATCCCGCACCCGACCCTCCGTTCGATTTCTCGTTCGATTTCGTGCACGATCCGTACCGATCCGCACTCCACGGGCCCGGAGCCTCACCGGCCGGGTCCGCTCCCCACCCGACCCCACAGCCGAAGGACTCCGACCATGCGCCGCGCCTTGATCGTCGTTGACGTGCAGAACGACTTCTGCGAGGGGGGCAGCCTCGCCGTCACCGGTGGTGCCGACGTGGCCGCCGCCATCACCGAGCTGATCGCTCAGACCCCGGCCCCGGCCGGCTACCGGCACGTGGTGGCCACCCGCGACCACCACATCGCCCCCGGCGGCCACTTCGCCGACAACCCCGACTACGTCAGCTCCTGGCCCGCGCACTGCGTCGCCGGGACGGAGGGCGCCGGCTTCCACCCGAACTTCGCCCCCGCGGTCAGCTCCGGCGCGGTCGACGCCGTCTTCGACAAGGGGGCGTACTCGGCGGCGTACAGCGGCTTCGAGGGGACCGACGAGAACGGTGTGACGCTGGCCGACTGGCTGCGGGAGCGGCAGATCGACGAGGTGGACGTGGTGGGCATCGCCACCGACCACTGCGTGCGCGCCACCGCGCTGGACGCCACCCGCGAGGGCTTCCGCGCCCAGGTCCTGCTCGACCTCACCGCCGGGGTGGCCGCACAGACCACCGAGCGGGCGCTCGAGGAGCTGCGCGGAGCGGGCGTGGAGCTCTCGGGGAAGCCCGTCGTGCAGTAGACGCGCAGGAGGCGTGCGGTGACCGCGGGACCGCCGGGTCAGGCGGGGGCCGTGGGGCGCCCGAGCAGTGCCCTGATCGGATGCCACAGCTCCACGGCCGGCGCGGTGCCGGCCAGGACGCCGCTGCCGGGTGCCGTGCGCCAGATGAGCCCGTCGGGATGGTGCAGCACCGCGGTGATCTCGTCGGGGCTCGGCGGGGCCGCGTTGCCCCGCAGGTAGACGGCGCGCAGGCCCAGGTTGCGCAGCCTGGTCAGGGCGCGCGCCCGGTTGCCCGCGTGCACGAGGAAGCGCACCGAGCCGGTGGGGCCGGCGGCGGGGCTGGGCAGGTTCAGCGCCACCACCACGGTGCCGTTCGGCAGCTTGCAGAAACCTCCTGCGGCCATGGATGTCATACCCCCGTCGGACCAGGTGTCAATAAGAAAGCCACAGGACGCACCTAAACACGGATCGGCGGCAACCCGCCAGGGGGTCACCGCCGATCACGCTCTGAGCTGCGAAAACGCTGTTTACTTCGTCGCGCGGCCCACTTCGAGGTGGATCGTCGAGCCGTTTCCGGACTCCTTGACGATCTTGATCTTGGTGTTGGTGTCAGTGATCTGGACACCACCGGTCGGGTTCGTCCCGTCGTAGTAGGTGTTCGTCCGGTCGTTGAAGACCGGCACCCCCTTCGAGGAGCGGATCTTGGTCGCGACGCCGTTCTTGTGCAGCGTGATGCCGTCCGTGCGGAACGTGCTGAACGGCGCGTCGTACGTCTGGATACGGTTGCGCATCAGCGTGCCGTCGGACCACTTCAGCGCGGTCGGGTGCGAGTCGACCGGCAGGATCAGGCCCCTGCCCGGGTGGCGGCTGGTGTTGTTGTCGGCCTGGGAGGTGTCCCACTTCCAGATCAACAGGCCGTTCTGGTACGGGAAGTGCTCCACCCAGTCCGGACGGCTGTTCGCGAAGCCGAAGTTGTACGGGCCGACCTTCAACGTCTTGTCGTACGACACGTACTGGCGGTTCTCGGCGATGTAGTACTGCGCGTAGTCCTTGGTGAAGGACGCTCCGATGCGGGAGAAGCCCTTCGCCGTCCAGGCGGCGTCCGCGGTCTCCGCGTCGTCCGTGAACAGGGCGGTGCCGTCCGCCGTCACCGAGATCCGGTCGGCCGCGAAGCCCTTCATCGCCAGGCCGCCGTCGGTCTGGTAGCGGAAGCGCAGGTCGATCCGCTGACCGGCGTAGGCGTCCAGCGGGTACGCCAGCGGCTGGTAGCCGTCGACCGTGCCGTGCAGGGCCGGCTTGTCGCTGCCGTCGCGTGGGATCGGCCGGCCGTCCACCGTGCCGTCCAGGGCGGTCCAGTTGGCGCCGTCGTCGGTCGAGACCTCGGCGTAGAGGAAGTCGTAGTCGGACTCGATCTCGTACCAGCCGTCGAGGGTCAGCTCGGCCGACGCCTTGCCGGTGAGGTCCACCGAACGGGTCAGGGTGTTCCTCAGGTCGTCACCGCTGCCGCTCCACCACTGGGTCTCGCCCTCGGCCGGGACGACCACCTCGGTGGTGACCGCCTTCTCGGGCAGCGCGACCACGAGAGCCTGCTTGTCACGGGTGTTGTACTCGGCGGGGCCCAGCTTGTGCTTCGACTTCGTCGCGGCCTTGGCCGTGTCGTAGTCCAGCCAGCCCAGCTGGAGCTTGTCCCAGGCGGTCATGTCGCCGGGCAGGTCACCGATCTCGTTCTTGCCGGTGCCGAGCCAGGAGCCGGAGGACATCAGGGTCCAGAAGCCGGTGGAGTTCTCACCGCCCGCGGTGTCGTAGTGGTCCGGCAGACCGAGGTCGTGACCGTACTCGTGGGCGAAGACGCCGAGTCCGCCGTTCTCCGGCTGGATGGTGTAGTCGCCGACCCAGATGCCGGTGTCGCCGATCTGGGTGCCGCCGAGCTTGTTCTGCTCGGGTCCGGTGGCGCCGGCGTCGGTGCCGAAGGCGTACCAGCGGTGGGCCCAGATCGCGTCCTCGCCCTGGGCACCGCCGCCGGCGGACTCGTCCTCACCGGCGTGCACGATCTGGAAGTGGTCGATGTAGCCGTCGGGCTCGTTGAAGTCGCCGTCGCCGTCGTGGTCGTAGCGGTCCCACTGGTCGTACTCGGCGAGATCGGCGCTGATCTCGGCGCCGGTCCGGCCGGCCGCCTTCTGGTCGTCGACCCAGGCGTTGACGCCGTCCTGCACCACGTACCAGGCGCAGTTGTCGGGAACGCACTGGTTGGAGCCGTAACGGGCCTCGTTGTAGGGGACCTTGACCCAGTCGGAGACCTCGCCCTCGACCGAGTAGCGGCCCGAGGACTGCTTCTCGTAGTACGTCTTGAGCGACTCGACACCCTTGCCGGTGCCGAAGTACATGTCCTCGAAGTGCTTCTGGTCGTAGTCCGCCTGCCACGCGGTGGAGTTGTCCACCCTGCGGTCCGGCTCGGCTATCTCGTTGTGCAGCGGGCCGCGGGTGCCGCCGTAGCGGCTGTCGATCTCGTCGCCGAACTCGACCAGGATCGTGAAGATCTTGTCGGTCTTCTCGCGGCCGAGCTCGACGTACTTGCCGGTGCCCTTCTTGCCCTTGCCCTTGAGTTCGACGACCTTCGAACCGTCCCGGTTCTTGACCGACGCCTGGCCTGATATGACCTGGTTCAGGGCCTCTTCGCGCTGTGCCGTCCTTGTCTTGGAGAGCGGCCCCGCGAGGTCGTGCTCCACGTGCTGGTGCTCCGCCGGGTCCTGTCGGTCCACGGTGGCGGGCCGGTCGGCCCGGTCGGCCGTGTCGGCCTGGGCCACGGTGAACGCAGAGCAGGTGGCGGTGACCGCCGCGAGCGCCACGCCCGTCGCGGCTGCTCTGAACGTCCAGGGTCTACTGGTCACTTGAGATCCCCTCCCGCGTTCGTGCGCGCGAAAGCAGGGTCCGGGTGATGGATGGTCGCGCACACGTGATCAACGCGTGTAGTCAAGTGACCACATTTGACTAAAGGTTCAGCAGAAAAAACAGACCTTGACTTGAACAGGACAATTGCATTATGCAGAGGCGCCGTTGACTTCGCGGACACGCCGGGCACGGCCGTGCGGACGGCATGACTCCGTGCGCCCCCTGTGCACCGGCCCCGTCGGTCAGGTCACGCTTACCGTGCGTTCCGCTCGGGCACGCTCGCGGTGAGAGTCGCCTGGCGGCACACCGTCGAGCCGGTGGAAAGCCAGGCCGCCAGCCCCCGATTCCCGAGGACACGATGGCCATGCCCCGTCCGACTGTCGCTCAGCTCGTCTACGGTTCGTGCACCGTGGTCTTCTCGACCTTCACCATGCTGCTGTTGTCACAGACGAGTTCGGGCGCGGGGATCGCGCTCGTCGTCGTCGCGGCGCTCGCCCTCGGACTGCTGGTGGCCATGACGGTGCCGCTCTCCGGGCGCACCCGTCCCGCCCCGGTGGTGCGGTCCGCGCCGCAGGAGCCGGTACGGGCGACCGTGCCGTCACCGGCAGCCGCACCGGCCCGCGAGGCGGTGCGGGCGCGGGCCGTCTCCTGACGGGTGCCGGGCCGGCCTCGAGCCGGCCCGGCGTCATCGTGTGCTCACCACGACCGTCTTGGCCGCCTTGTCGTGCAGGCCCTGCTTGTAGGGCCGGTCGAAGAAGCTCCAGCCACCCGCGATCACGGTCCAGACGCAGGCGCAGCAGAACGCGAACGGCAGCCAGAGCACGGCGGCACGGGTCAGTGACGTCTGCGTGGACGGGGTCGCGCCGTCGGACAGGTCGGCCACCCTCAGTTTCAGCCACTTCTTGCCGAGGGTCTGCCCCGTGCGGGCCGTCATGAACGTGTCGTAGCCGATGTAGAGGACCGCGGCGATGAGGGACTGGGCGAAGGACTTCCCCGCGTTGATCTGGTCGCCGTTCACGTTGTACTCGCTCACCCCGAAGGGCCAGGTGAGCAGCCAGAGGACGATGCCCACGAGGATCATGTCGATGATGCGGGCGAGGGTGCGCCTGCCGCTGTCGGCGAGCGGCGGCATCCCCGCGAGGGGGTCGCCGGGACCGGACCCGTAAGGGCCGCCGGGGCCAGGCCCGTAGGGGCCGCCCCCACCGTACGGACCTCCGCCACCACCGCCGTACGGGTCACCGCCACCACTGCCGTACGGGTCACCGCCACCCGCCTGCGAACCGCCGCCCGCGCCCTGGTGCGGCGGCGGGGGCTGGCTGCCGGGTGGGGGCTGCTTCTTGAACGGGTCGTCGTCCGGCGGCTGCTGACCGGAGCCGGGGGGCGGTTCGGTGCTCATGGCCCGAGTCGACCGCGAACCCCCCGGCATCGCATCCGGCGAGCCGCCGTCCGGAGTACCGGCGCCGGGACGATCCGTCAGAGAATTTCCGGCGGAAAAGGCCCTAGCCCGCGACGAACGTGTGTGCGGCCTTGTCGTGCCAGCACTGCCGCCACGGCTTGTCGAACAGACACCACAGGACGCCCACCACACCGATGACGAGCAGACCGGGGATGCTGTAGACCAGCCAACGGCGCAGGGCCGCGCCCCACTCCGGCGCCTCGTGTCCCTCGATGTCCCGTACCTCGAGCCCCATCAGCTTCTTGCCCAGGGTGCGGCCCCATGTGACGGTGGGCAGCACCTCGTAGAGGACACCGCCGACCAGGAGGACGGCGAGGACGATGCCGAGGTGGACCGACGTGGTGCCGTCGAGCAGCCACACCGTGACGGTCTCGCCGGACAGTTTGGCCGCGTCGATCTTCGCTTTGATGTGGTCCGCCGCCGCGATGCCGAGCGGCACGGCGGCCACCGCGGTGATCCCGCCGAGCAGGACCGTGTCCAGCAGACGCGCGACCAGCCGCTTGCCGAGTCCCGCGGGCCGGGCCGAGGCCTGGCGTCTGGCGGCAGCCTGGAACACGTCCTCGACCGGTGGCTTCCACGGCGCGGGGGGCCGCTCCTCCCCGTCCGTGCGCCGGTTCACCTGCTGCGCCCAGGAGGACTGCCCCCCACCGGGGCCGCTCGACAGCGGCCCCGGTGCCGGTGCCGGGGTCGGGGCGGGGGCGGGGGCGGGAGTCGGAGCGGCGGCCTGCGGAGGGACGGCTTGCGGAGGAACGGCCTGCGGAGCGGCAGCCGGGGTGGCGGCGGCCGGACTCCCGTTCGCCGCCTGGGCGGAGACGGCGCGGGCGGCACGCGCGGCGGCGGCCTTGCCGGCCCCGAAACCGGGCCCCCCGGACGGACCCTTGCGCGGGCCGGCGGCACGGAAGGTCATGGTGCCCTCCTCCGCCGGGGCACCGCCGGAGGACGGGGCGGGCCCAAAAGAGGCGGCGGGCGCGGTGGGCGACTGCGCCGCCGGCGGGTGGAACACGAACTCGTCGTCCGGGGGCGTCCCGCCGGCGTCCGGACCGGGGGCGTGCGGCACTCTCGGGTCCGCGCCCCAGGAGACCCGGCGGTCCTGGTCGCCGCCGAAGCCCGACTGGCGGGAGCGGTCGGCGCCCCAGGCGGAGGCGGGCTCGGGCCGGCTGCCGTGCTGGGATTCGGCCGGGGAGGGCGACGGAGAAGGCGGCGAAGAAGGGGATGAAGAAGGGAACGGGGAGGAGAACGGGGACGGTTCGTCGGCCGGGTCCTCGTCGAAGAAGTGCGGGCCGGTCTCCTCGGCGGAGGGCGCCGGAGCGGTACCGGCGGACGCCGCCGGCGCGAGGGGCGCGCCGCCGCCCTCCGGTGCCGGACGGCTCGTGCCCGGCACCCAGGCGGCACCGTTCCAGTACCGGACGTACCCGGGAATGGACGGGTCCGGGTAGTAGCCTTCGCGCGGCGTGTCGTCGCCGGGGGCCGGGGTGGGGGCGCTCATGTCCGTCGTCCCGTATCTGCTCGGGGGTGGGTCGGGGGAACCACATCTATCAGACGGGCGCAAGCATCACCGCCCGTCCGGCCGGACCCACCCCTTTCGGGCGCCGATCTGGTACCGGTACGAAAAACCTTTCGTACCGGTGCGGTGGGGAAAGGCGGTGCGGGCAGCGGTCGTTCAGAAGAGCTTGCCCGGGTTCAGGAGGTTCAGCGGGTCGAAGGTCCGTTTGACGGCCCGCTGCATCTCCAGGCCCACCGGGCCGATCTCGCGCGCCAGCCACTCCTTCTTCAGGACACCGACGCCGTGCTCGCCGGTGATGGTGCCGCCGAGTTCCAGGCCGAGGGCCATGATCTCGTCGAAGGACTCGCGGGCGCGGCGCGACTCCTCGGGGTCCTGGGCGTCGAAGCAGACCGTCGGGTGGGTGTTGCCGTCCCCCGCGTGGGCGACGACGCCGATGGTGAGCCGGTACTTCTCGGAGATCCGTTCGACGCCGTCGATGAGTTCGCCGAGCCGGGAGCGGGGCACGCACACGTCGTCGATCATCGTGGTGCCCTTGACCGCTTCCAGCGCGACCAGGGACAGCCGCCGGGCCTTGAGCAGCAGTTCGGACTCGGCGGTGTCGTCGGCCGGTACGACCTGGGTGGCTCCGGCGGCCTCGCAGAGCGCGCCGAGGGCGGCGAGGTCGGCGGCGGGGTCGGTGGTGTCGAACGCCGCGAGCAGCAGGGCCTCGGTGCTCTCGGGGAGGCCCATGTGGGTCATGTCGTTGACGGCCTTGACCGTGGTGCGGTCCATGAGTTCGAGGAGCGAGGGGACGTGCCCGCCGGCCATGATGCGGCACACCGCGTCGCAGGCGGCGGCGCCGGAGGCGAACTCGGCGGCCAGGACGAGCTGCTCGGGCGGTTCGGGCCGCAGGGCGAGGACCGCGCGCACGACGATGCCGAGGGAACCCTCGGAACCGACGAACAGGCGGGTCAGGTCGTATCCGGCGACGCCCTTGGCGGTGCGGCGGCCGGTGGACATCAGGCGGCCGTCGGCGAGGACCACGTCGAGGCCGAGTACGTACTCGGCGGTGACCCCGTACTTCACGCAGCACAGCCCGCCGGAGGCGGTGCCGATGTTGCCGCCGATGGTGCACGTCTCCCAGCTGGAGGGGTCGGGTGGATAGAAGAGGCCGTGCTCGCCGACGGCCCGGGAGAGGGCGGCGTTGACGACGCCGGGTTCGACGACGGCGATCCGGTCGACGGGGTTGATCTCCAGGATGGCGTCCATCCTGGTCAGGGAGAGCACGATGCATCCGTCGGTCGCGTTGGCGGCGCCGGACAGGCCGGTGCGGGCGCCCTGCGGGACGACCGGGACGCGCAGTGCGGTGGCGGTGCGCATGACGTGCTGGACCTGTTCGACCGTACGGGGCAGGACGACCACCGCCGGGCTGCCGGCCGGGCAGAAGCTCGCCATGTCGTTGGCGTAGGAGGCCGTGATGTCGGGGTCGGTGAGCACCGCTTCGGGGGGCAGGCCGCCGAGCAGGCGGTCGACGAGGATGTCGGCCGGCACCGTGTCTTCATCGCGTCGCGCTTCGATACGGCTCATGATCACAGCGTGACACCCAGGGCCATCGGTGTGAACCCCGCGTACGGCACCCGGTGGTAAGCCGCCGTGAGCCGGGGTGTGGTTCGTCGTATCGACAGATGATGTGACGCACAGTGTGCGCCATGGACGACAAGCCACAAGAGACCCGCGAGCCGGACGCGCCCCCTGGGCACGGCGGGCCCCGTCGGCGGGTGAACCGCCGGATGCTGCTCGGCTCGGTCGCCGGGTGCGCCGTGATCGGCGGGGTGCTGGTGCTGCTGCCGTGGGGGCACGGGGCGGACGGGCCCGTGGAGCCGGCGCCGGGGGCACCGGCCCTGGCGGCGGTCGCCAGTGGCGTGCCGACGTCGCTGCCCGGTCTGGAGAGCCTGATCGCGGAGCGGCAGCGGCATCTGGAGAAGCATCCGCAGGACGCGGAGGCCTGGGCGGTGCTCGGGGCGGCCCGGGTGGAGCAGGGGCGACGGCTGGCGGACCCCGCGCACTACCCGCGGGCCGAGCAGGCGCTGCGCACCTCGCTGAAGGTACGGGCGAAGGACAACGCCGGGGCGCTGCGCGGGATGGCGGTGCTGGCAAACGCGCGCCGCGACTACCCCGCCGCACGCGAGTGGGGCGAACGGGCGCTGCGGCTGGAGCCGAAGCGGTGGACGACGTATCCGCCGCTGATCGAGGCGTATGCAGGACTCGGCGACGGCGGGGCGGCGGAAAAGACGCTGGACAGGCTGAAGGCGCTGTGGTCGGGACCGGTCGTGATGGCGCGGGCGGCGGCCCTGTACCGGGACAAGGGTCTGCAGGAGGACGCGGCGGCCCAGCTGTCCGACGCCGCCGCCGCGGCCGGGGACCCCGCCGAGCGGGCCGGGTATCTGGAGCGGGCCGGACAGCTGGCCTGGGAGCGCGGCGACCGGGAGGACGCGCTGCGGCACTTCCAGGAGGCGCTGCGGACCGACCCGGACCAGCGGGCGGCACAGGCGGGGCAGGGCAGGGCGCTGGCCGCGCTCGGGCGGACCACGGAGGCGATCGACGCCTACCGGGCGGCGCTGGCCCGGCAGCCGCGACCGGAGTACGCGCTGGAGCTGGGCGAGTTGTACACGTCGCTGGGGCTGCGGCAGGCGGCCCGGGTGCAGTACGACCTGCTGCGCGAGCGGGTGCGGGCGGCCGCCGCGCACGGGGTCGACGAGGACCTGGTCCTCGGGCGGTTCGAGGCGGACCACGGGGACCCCGGGGCCGCGGTGCGGCTGCTGCGGGCGGAGTGGAGGCGGCAGCCGTCGGCGGAGGTGGCCGACGCGCTGGGCTGGGCGCTGCACCGGTCGGGGAAACCCGAGGAGGCGCTGGAGTACGCGGTGCGGGCGACGGAGAGGACGAAGGGCGGGGTGCGCAACGCCCTGTCCCTCTTCCACCGGGGCATGATCGAGGGGCAACTGGGGCGTTGGGGGCCGGCGCGGCGGCATCTGCGGGAGGCGATGGCGCTCAACCCGTATTTCTCCCCGCTCCGGGTGCCGCAGGCCGAGGCGGCACTGGAACGGCTGGGCGAACCACCCGTCGACGACGGACCGCCCGCCTGGGCCGAGGAGGCCGAGAGGGCAGAAGAGGCCAAGAGGGCCAAGGAAGCCTTGGAAGCCGAGAAGGCCGAGAAAGCCAAGAGGCTCGAGGAAGCCGAGAAGGCCAAGGAGGCCAAGGAGGCCAAAAGGGCCGGGGAAGCCGAGAGGGCAGAAGTAGCCAAGCGGGCTGAGAAGACGGAAGAAACCGAGAGAGCCAAGAAGGCCGAGGAAGCCAAGAGGGCCAAGAGGGCCAAGAGGGCCAAGGAGGCCGAAAGGGCCGAAAGGGCCGAAGGGGCTGAAGGGGCTGAAGGGGCTGAAGAAGCCGAAAGAACCGAGAGGACCAGGGAAGCCGAAAAGGCCGTGGGAGCCGAGAGGGCCGGGGAATCCGAAGAAGCCGTGGGAGCAGAAGAAGCCGAAGCGGGCCGAAGCAGACCGAGGCGGGACGAAGCAGACTGAAGTAGGTCGCAGCAGGCTGAGGTGGACTAAGGCGGGGTCGGCCGGTGGGCCGAAACGAGGTCGGCCGGTGGGCCGAAACGAGGTCGGCCGGTGGGCCGAGGCGGGGTCGGCCGGTGGGGCGCCGGATGCGGGCGCCCGGCACCCGGCGCCCGGCGCCCCGCACCCCGCACCCGGCGCCCCGCCAGCCGGCGTCCCGCGGCCGGCCGACCCGACCGGTCACAGGTTGCCGCGGCGCTCCTGCTCCCGCTCGATCGCCTCGAACAGGGCCTTGAAGTTGCCCTTGCCGAAGCCCATGGAGCCGTGCCGTTCGATGATCTCGAAGAACACGGTCGGCCGGTCCTGGACCGGCTTGGTGAAGATCTGCAGCAGATAGCCGTCCTCGTCCCGGTCGGCGAGGATCTTCAGCTCGCGCAGGGTCTCCACGGGCACCCGGGTGTCGCCGACCCACTCGCCGAGGGTGTCGTAGTACGAGTCCGGGGTGTCCAGGAACCGCACACCGGCCGCGCGCATCTGCCGGACCGTCTGCACGATGTCGTTGCTGTTGAGCGCGATGTGCTGGACGCCGGCGCCGCCGTAGAACTCCAGGTACTCGTCGATCTGGGACTTCTTCTTGGCGACGGCGGGCTCGTTGATCGGGAACTTGACCTTGAGCGTGCCGTCGGCGACCACCTTCGACATCAGCGCGCTGTACTCGGTGGCGATGTCGTCACCCACGAACTCCTTCATGTTCGTGAAGCCCATGACCTTGTTGTAGAACGCGACCCACTCGTTCATCCGGCCGAGCTCGACGTTGCCGACGCAGTGGTCGATGGCCTGGAAGGACCGCTGGGCGGGCGGTTCGACGATCGGGTCGGCGGTGACGTAGCCGGGCAGGTAGGGCCCGTCGTAGCCGGTGCGCTCGACCAGGGTGTGCCGGGTCTTGCCGTAGGTGGCGATCGCGGCGAGCACGACGGTGCCGTGCTCGTCCTTCAGCTCGTACGGCTCGGCCACGGAGCGGGCGCCGTGCTCGACGGCGTAGGCGTACGCGGCCCGCGCGTCGGGGACCTCGAGGGCCAGGTCGACGACGCCGTCGCCGTGCGCGGCGACGTGCTCGGCGAGGAAGGTGCCCCACTCGGTGGACGGTTTGACCACCGAGGTGAGGACGAACCGGGCGGAGCCGCTCTCCAGGACGTAGCTCGCGGTCTCGCGGCTGCCGTTCTCCGGTCCGGAGTAGGCGACCAGCTTCATGCCGAAGGCGGTGGAGTAGTAGTGCGCCGCCTGCTTGGCGTTGCCCACGGCGAAGACGACCGCGTCCATTCCCTTGACCGGGAAGGGGTCGGCCTGCCGGGCGGTCGCGTCGGGAGTGAGGTGTGTGGTCTGCGTCATAGGGGCAGGGTGATGCAGCCCTGCAAGGTGCGCAATAGTTCACGTATCCGCTGGGCAGGATGTCCAGTCGAACGCCCGATTCACCGGGCTTTCTGTACAGGATGACCACCACGCACCGGGAGGCCTCCGTGGCGATCGATCAGCTGGACGGCCGGATCATCGTGCTGCTGGCGCGGGAGCCGCGGACGGGGGTGCTGGAGATGTCCCGGCGGCTCGGGGTGGCGCGGGGGACGGTGCAGGCGCGGCTGGACCGGCTTCAGTCGAACGGAGTCATCCGCGGGTTCGGTCCCCAGGTGGACCCGGCGGCCCTCGGCTACCCGGTCACGGCGTTCGCGACGCTGGAGATCCGGCAGGGTCAAGGACCCGATGTCCGGGAGCACTTGGCGAGTGTGCCGGAGGTCCTCGAGCTGCACACCACCACCGGCAGCGGGGACATGCTGTGCCGGCTCGTGGCCCGTTCCAACGCCGATCTCCAACGGGTGATCGACCGGGTCGTCGGTTTTGATGGAATCGTCCGGGCCGCCACGGCGATCGTGATGGAGAACCCCGTTCCGCTGCGGATCATCCCCCTGGTGGAGCAGGCGGCGCTCCGCGAGCCGCCGCAGGGCGGCCGGGGCACACCGGACTGACCGGACGGGCCTGGCCGAGCTGGGGTGAGCGGACGTGAACTTCTGGGAGTACCTGGGCAACCGCCACCAGCAGCTGCTCGTCGACGCGTACCAGCACGCCAGTGTCGTCTTCCAGTGCATGGTGGCGGCGACCGTGCTCGGGGTGCTGATCGGGGTCGCGACGTACCGCAGCGACTGGGCGGGCGACCTGGCCACGACCGCCACCTCGACCCTGCTGACCATCCCGTCGCTGGCCATGATCGGCCTGCTGATCCCGCTGGTGGGGCTCGGGGTGCCGCCGACGGTGATCGCGCTGACGCTGTACGGGCTGCTGCCGATCGTGCGCAACGCCATCGTCGGCCTGCGCGGGGTCGATCCGTCGCTGGTGGACGCGGCCACGGGCATCGGCATGTCGCGGACGGCCCGGCTGGCGCGGGTCGAACTGCCGCTGGCCTGGCCGCCGATCCTCACCGGGATCCGGGTCTCCACGCAGATGCTGATGGGCATCGCCGCCATCGCCGCCTACGCCTCCGGTCCCGGCCTCGGAAACCTGATCTTCCGCGGGATCGCCTCGCTGGGCAGCAAGAACGCGCTCAACCAGGTCCTCGCGGGCACCCTCGGGATCATCGTCCTCGCGCTGCTCTTCGACGCCGCGTACGTCCTGCTCGGACGGCTGACCATCTCCAGGGGGATCCGTGTCTGAGCCACCGACGCCGGGGGTCCCCAGGACGTCCGGGGCGGCCGGAGCGACCGGAGCGTCAAAAACCGCCGCCGCGCCGTCGGCCACCGGGGCGCCCATCGAGCTGGAGAACCTCACCAAGCGGTACCCGGGCAGTGCGCAGCCGGCGGTCGACGACGTCAGCATGGAGATCAGGGCGGGCGAGACCGTCATCCTCGTCGGCCCGTCCGGCTGCGGGAAGTCGACCACGCTGAAGATGATCAACCGGCTGATCGAGCCGAGCAGTGGCCGCATCCGCATCGGCGGCGAGGACGTCACCCACATGGACCCGGTGCGGCTGCGCCGCCAGGTCGGGTACGCGATCCAGGCCAGCGGGCTGTTCCCGCACATGACGGTGGCGCAGAACATCGCGCTGGTGCCGAAGATGCTGCGCTGGCCGGCGGCCCGGGTGCGGGACCGGGTGGAGCAGATGCTGGACCTGGTCGGTCTGGACCCCGGCGAGTTCCACGACCGCTATCCGCGCCGGCTCTCCGGCGGGCAGCAGCAACGGGTGGGGGTGGCGCGGGCGCTGGCGGCGGATCCGCCGGTCCTGCTGATGGACGAGCCGTTCGGGGCGGTGGACCCGATCACCCGGGACCACCTCCAGGACGAGCTGATCCGGCTGCAGCACGAACTGCACAAGACGATCGTCTTCGTCACCCACGACTTCGACGAGGCGATCAAGCTGGGCGACCGGATCGCGGTGCTGCGCGAACGCTCGCACATCGCCCAGTTCGACACCCCGGAGGCGATCCTCACCAACCCGTCGGACGACTTCGTCTCGGGCTTCGTCGGCGCCGGGGCGGCGCTGAAGCGGCTGAACCTCACCCGGGTGCGGGACGTGGGGATCACCGACTATCCGACGGTGACCGTCGACGACCCACTCCAGCAGATCTTCGACATGCTCCGCTCCAGCGGCTCGAACGAGATCCTGCTGCTCGACCGGCGGGGCCGCCCCTACAAGTGGCTCCGGCGCGGCGACCTGATGCGGGCCAAGGGCTCGCTGGCCCGCGCGGGCACCCTGGTGCAGGACACGGTGACCCGGAACGCGACCCTGCGGGACGCGCTGGAGGCCGTCCTCACCGACAGTTCGGGGCGGGTGGTGGTCACCGGCGGGCGCGGCACGTACCAGGGTGTCGTCGACGTGGAGACGCTGATGAACTCGGTGCACGAACTCCTGGAGGCCGACCGGCTGGAGGCGATGGAGGCCCAGCACGAGCTGGAGGGCCGGCGGAGCGACCGGACGCACGCCGAGCAGGAGGGCGCGGGCGGGGAGGGTGGCGCGTGAGCGCCTCTCCGGGGCACCGGCCCGACGACGAGCACGAGGCCAGGAGGCTCGCCTTCCGGGACCACGACCACGACCACGGTGACGGCGACGGGGGCGGCGACGGGAGCGACGACGGCAGGGGCGGGGGCGGGGCCACGCGCGGTGCGCGGCCGGGGCCCCCGGGGTCCGGGGCCCCGGTCGCGAGCGCGCCCCGGGTGACCTGGCAGCGGCTGACGCTCCTGCCCACGGCGCTGGTCGCCCTGCTGCTCGCGACCTGGCTGTGGTTCGTCCAGGCCGATCTGGACCCGCTGTCCCGGAACGCGCTGTCCCACGGGCAGGTGTCCAAGGCGCTCTGGCAGCACATCGAGCTGACCGTGATCTCGACGTTCTTCGTACTGATCATCGCGATCCCGCTGGGCATCCTGCTGACCCGGCCCGCGTTCCGCCGGGCCGCCCCGGCCGCGACGGCGTTCGCCAACATGGGCCAGGCGACGCCCGCGATCGGTCTGCTCGCGCTGCTGGTGATCTGGCTGGGCATCGGCCGCAGGGCCGCCCTCATCGGCATCATCGCCTACGCCGTGCTGCCGGTGCTCTCCAACACCCTCGCGGGACTGCGGGCCAACGACCCGGCGCTGCTGGAGGCGGCGCGCGGCATCGGCCTGTCCCCGCTGGGCGTGCTGGCCCGGGTGGAGCTGCCGCTGGCCGTCCCCCTCATCCTCGCCGGGGTGCGTACGGCGCTCGTGCTGAACGTCGGCACGGCCACGCTCGCGACCTTCGGCGGGGGCGGCGGTCTGGGCGTGCTGATCACCACCGGCATCACCAGCCAGCGGATGCCGGTCCTGGTGCTGGGCTCGATCCTCACCGTCGCCCTGGCCCTGCTGGTGGACTGGCTGGCCTCGCTGGCCGAGCTGCTGCTGCGGCCACGGGGGCTGGAGACGGACACATGAGGCGCCGCCTGTGCCTGCTGCTCGCCGGGATGCTGCTGGCGGGACTCTCCTCCTGCGGGCTGACCAGCGGCTCCCCCATGGTCGACGACGTGGAACCCGGCTCGGTCGGGAAGGGCAGGCCCCTGGAGGGCGCGAAACTCACCGTCACCTCGAAGGAGTTCACCGAGCAGCTGATCCTGGGCGCGATCATGGGCATCGCCTTCCAGGCGGCGGGCGCCGACGTCGTCGACCGCACCGGCATCCAGGGCTCGGTCGGCTCCCGGGCGGCGGTCGTGAAGGGGGTCGCGGACGCCGCGTACGAGTACACCGGCACGGCGTGGATCACCTACCAGGGCAACAGCAGGCCCATCCCCGACCCGCGCAAGCAGTGGGAGGCGGTGCGCGAGGCCGACGTGAAGAACGGGGTGACCTGGCTGGAGCCGGCGGCGCTGAACAACACCTACGCCCTGGCCATGAACCAGGCGAACTTCAGGAAGTACGGCACGAAGTCGCTGTCGGACGTGGCCGCGCTGGCGAAGTCCGACCCGGCGGCGGTGACGCTGTGCGTGGAGGGCGAGTTCGCCAACCGGGCGGACGGACTGCCGGGCATGGAGAAGGCCTACGGCATGGACGTGGGCGCGGGCAACATCACGCAGATGGACACCGGGATCATCTACACCCAGACGGCCAAGGGCGCCTGCACCTACGGCGAGGTCTTCACCACCGACGGCCGCATCAAGTCCATGAACCTGGTGGTGATGGCGGACGACAGGAAGTTCTTCCCCAACTACAACGCGGCACCGATGATCAACAGCGGCACCTTCAAGGAGTGGCCGGCGATCGCGGAGGTCCTCGACCCGGTCACGGCGAGGCTGGACAACGAGGTGGCGCGGACCCTGAACGCGAAGGTGGACGTGGACGGGCAGGACCCCCACCAGGTGGCGCTGGACTGGATGGTGGACGAGGGCTTCGTCAGGAAGAAGTAACGGCGGCGCCCGGTCAGCAGCGGGGGATCTTGCCGGTGCCCTTCTGCAGGGAGACCAGGGCGTCGACGGTGCCCTCGAGGGTGGTGACCGGGATCAGGCGCAGCCCCTCGGGGAGTTCGGTCCGGGCCTGGGCGCACTCCGCCTCGGGCACCAGGAAGACGGTCGCGCCGTCCCGCCGGGCGGCCTGCGTCTTCAGCGGCACGCCGCCCACGGCGCCGACCGTGCCGTCCGCGTCGATGGTCCCCGTACCGGCGATGATCCGGCCGCCGGTGAGGTCGCCGCCGCTGCCGTCGCCGTTCAGCTTGTCGACGATGCCGAGGGAGAAGAGCAGGCCGGCGCTGGGGCCGCCGACGTCGGCGAGCTTCAGCTCGACCTCGATGCCCTTGCCGTCCAGATCCAGGTAGCCCAGCGCGGCCCGGGTGGCCTCGTCCTGCGACTGCTTCATCTGCTTCTCGTTGTAGCGCTCGATCTCCTTGACGTCGCCCCCGGAGGGGTAGACCGCGTCGCGGGGCATGACCGCCTGGTCGGTACCGAACCAGCTGTCGATCACGTCGGGGAGGTCGACCCGGGTGTCCGGGGAGGTCGCCTCGATCGTCGTCATCCGCAGCTGGCCGGTGGTCTCGCGGGTCTCGGCGCCGGAGATCGTGATGACCTGCGTGCCCTTGTTCTCGCCGAGCACGTCGGCCGTCAGCCCCGGCTGGGCCACCGAGAACGGCAGCGGCGCGAAGACCGCCGTGGCCAGCAGGGCGACGGTGGGGGCGGCGCAGACGGCCAGGGCCTGGGAACGTGTGAGGCGAGAGAGCACGGGATCAATCTAACGTGACGCCTTCGCCGCGCTGCCCCCGACAACCGTCGACCACCGACCCTCGGCGCGACGCCCCACCGGCCCTGGACGCGGCACCCCGACGACCACCGGTGCTCGCCCCGACGCCCCCACCCTCAGCGCAGGGCCTCCGCGACCTCGCGGGCCGCGTCCATGACCCGGGGGCCGACCCGTTCGGGGACCACGTCGGCCAGCATCACCACGCCGACGCTGCCCTCGACCCCGGTGACTCCCAGCAGGGGCGCCGCCGCCCCGCACGCCCCGGCCTCCAGTTCGCCGTGGGTGAGGGTGTATCCGGGGTCGTCGGGCCGTCGCAGGCGGGCCGAGATGATCGCCTTGCCGGCGGCGCCCCGTTCCAGCGGGTGCCGGAACCCGGCGCGGTAGGCGACGTGGTAGTCCGTCCACGACGGTTCCACCACCGCCACGGCCAGCGCGTCCGCCCCGTCGACCAGGGTCAGGTGCGCGGTCGCGCCGATGTCCTCCGCCAGCGACCGGAGGGCCGGCATCGCCGCCTCCCGGACCAGCGGATGCACCTGGTGGCCCAGCCGCAGCACGCCGAGCCCGACCCGGGCCCGGCCGCCGAGGTCACGGCGTACCAGCGCGTGCTGTTCCAGTGTGGCGAGCAGCCGGTACACGACGGTCCGGTTCACGCCCAGTCGGTGGGAAAGCTCGGTGACGGTCAGGCCGTGGTCCGTATCGGCCAGCAGCTTGAGGACCCGCAGTCCCCGGTCGAGCGTCTGAGAGGTCTCCGCGGTCACGACGCCCACTCCTTCGTGGTGAGGTCGACGGCCCTCTCGCGGCGTATGCGTCACCGAGTCCCGTCGGCGACGCGCTTCAGAGGCCGCCGATCGGCCGGCGGCCCGGCCATGTCCCGGGCACGGTCGCTTCACGGCTGCGCTCCGCGGCGGCGCTGCCACGGGGCGTGTGCGTAGCCGGACAGTAGCGAGCCGGTCCGGTCAGCGGAAGGCTTTGTCCAGAATCCGGGCACCCTCATCCCTGAACTGGCGTTTTTTGCCCCGATTCGACCGCCGGGCGTGCGTCGGCGGAACGGGTCACCGCATGCGGGTGGCCCACTCCTGCACCTTGGCGATGCGCTGGCGCAGCTGGCCCGGTGTGGCCTCCGCGGCGGGCGGTCCGCCGCAGACGCGGCGCAGCTCTGTGTGGATGACGCCGTGCGGTTTGCCGCTCTGGTGGACGTAGGCGCCGACCATGTTGTTGAGCTGGCGGCGCAGTTCCATCATCTCCTTGTGGGAGACCACGGGGCGCCGCTCGGCGGGCAGTTCGAGCAGGTCGGCCTCGCTGTCCGGCTTCTTGCGGCTGTGCGCGATCTGCCGGGCCTGCCGCTTCTGCAGCAGCAGCTCCACCTGGTCGGGTTCGAGGAGGCCCGGGATGCCGAGGTAGTCCTGCTCCTCCTCGCTGCCGGGGTGGGCCTGCATGCCGAAGTCGGCGCCGTTGTAGGTGACCCGGTCGAAGACGGCGTCGGACTCCAGTGCCTCGAAGGGCAGCATGTCCTCGCCGGTGTCCTCGTCCTGCTCCCGGTTCGCCTCGTCCATCTCCTTCTCGGAGTCGGCGTACGGGTCCTCCTCGCCGTCCTTCTTGGGCTTGTCGAGGACGTGGTCGCGCTCGCGTTCCATCTCGTTCGCGAACTCCAGCAGGTTCGGGATGGTCGGCAGGAACACGGAAGCGGTCTCGCCGCGCCGCCGGGACCGCACGAAACGGCCGACGGCCTGGGCGAAGAACAGCGGGGTGGAGATGGTGGTGGCGTACACGCCGACCGCCAGGCGCGGCACGTCGACGCCCTCGGACACCATGCGGACGGCGACCATCCAGCGGTCGTCGCCGCCGCTGAAGTCGTCGATCCGTTTCGAGGCGCCGGTGTCGTCGGACAGGACGACGGTGGGCTTGTCGCCGGTGATCTCGCGGATCAGCTTGGCGTAGGCGCGGGCAGAGTCCTGGTCGGTGGCGATGACGAGGGCCCCGGCGTCCGGGACGGACTTCCTGACCTCGGTCAGCCGCTGGTCCGCGGCGCGCAGCACGGACGGCATCCACTCGCCGCGCGGGTCGAGGGCGGTGCGCCAGGCCTGGCTGACCGCGTCCTTGGTCATGGGCTCGCCGAGGCGGGCCTCGACCTCGTCGCCGGCCTTGGTTCGCCAGCGCATGTTGCCGCTGTAGGAGAGGAAGATGACGGGACGGACGACGTTGTCGCGGAGCGCGGAACCGTAGCCGTAGGTGTAGTCGGCGGCCGACCGGCGGATGCCGTCGTCGCCCTCCTCGTACGCCACGAACGGGATGGGGTTGGTGTCGGACCGGAACGGCGTACCGGTGAGCGCGAGCCTGCGGGTGGCCGGCTCGAACGCCTCCAGGCACGCTTCGCCCCAGGACTTGCTGTCACCGGCGTGGTGGATCTCGTCGAGGATGACCAGGGTCTTGCGCTGCTCGACGCGGTTGCGGTGCAGCATGGGGCGGACCCCGACACCGGCGTAGGTGATGGCGACGCCGTGGTAGTCCTTGCCGAGCGGGCCCGCGCTGTACTCGGGGTCCAGCTTGATGCCTATCCGCGCGGCGGCCTCGGCCCACTGCTTCTTCAGGTGCTCGGTGGGCGCGACGACGGTCACCTGCTGCACGACGTGGTGGTGCAGCAGCCAGGAGGCCAGCGTCAGCGCGAAGGTCGTCTTTCCGGCGCCCGGGGTGGCGACCGCCAGGAAGTCGCGCGGCTGTTCCTGGAGGTACTTCTCCATCGCCCCCTGCTGCCAGGCGCGCAGTTTCCCGGCGGTGCCCCAGGGGGCGCGGCCGGGAAAGGCGGGGGACAGGTGGTGCGAGGCGGAAGCGGCGGTGGTAGTCACGGTCTCCGTGGGGGGACGGGGGCTGGTTCGGGCGGCGCGGCCGCCGATGACGACCGAGCCACCATATCCGCGCCCCGGCGGCCCGGTCCCCCGGGCCGTGCAGGGTCACCCCCGGGTGGGACCGAGTTCACATTCAGCGCGCGAAACGCGGCAGCTGGGACGCGATCTTGGGCACGTCCAGTGCGCCCTGGCATACGTCCAGGACAAACCTCTCCGCTTCGTCCACATCGAAGTCCGGATCCAGCGCGTGCCCGTTCATGTGCAAGAAGACCCAGGTCGCGTACCAGGCGAGGCGCTTGTTCCCGTCGACGAGAGCGTGGTTGCGCGCGAGGGACTCCATCAGCGCCGCGGCCTTCTGCCATACGTCCGGATAGGCGTCCTGGCCGAACACACTCGACTGCGGACGCGCCAGCGCCGAGTCCAGCAACCCGTAATCGCGCACCGCGTCCTCCCCGAGCCGCTTCGCGAGGTTCAGCAACTCGGGCAGCGTGAGGTAGTGCATCAGGCGAGCCTCCGGTTGAGCTCCGCACTGGCTTTCAGCACGTGCTCGGCCGCCTCGTTGAACAGCCTCGAATGCTCGTTTATGGCCGCGACCACCGCGTCGTGCGCGAAGGCCTGCATGCTGCGCCCCTCCGCAGCCGCACGCTCACGCAGGGCGTCGAGCTCTTCGTCGGTAAACCGCAGATTCAGTCCAGCCATGCCCCAACGGTACTACGTGGTACCACGCGGTGTCACTTGGATACCCGCAGCCGCCTCGTCACCCACACGCCCGCCAGGGCCACCGCTGCCATCGGCAGGAACACCGCGGCGAAGGCGGCCGGGTGGGAGCCGGTGGTCTGGGTCGCCCCGTGGGCCGCCATGCCGCCGCCGAGGGCGGCGAAGGCGGCGCCGCCCATGGCAAGGAGGAGGACGTTGGAGAGGCCGTCGGAGATCTGGAGGGCGGCGGAGTTGGCGCCGGCCTCCTCGGGGGCGGAGAGCTGGAGCAGCAGCACGCTGGTGGAGGAGATCACCAGGCCCATCCCGAGGCAGCCGAAGGCCCAGGCGACGGCCGTCGCCCAGGCGGGCACCGCGGGGATCAGCACGCTCGGGGCCCCCGCGATGGACGCCGCCACCAGCAGCATCCCGAGGGTCATCAGCCGCTCCCGGTACGGCTCCAGTCGCGGCCGCGACTGGAGCCAGGAGCCCAGCGCCCAGGTCACGCCGCCCGCCGCGAGCGAGAACCCGGCGAGCGTGGGGCTGAGTCCCCGCTGGGTGACCAGCATCAGCGGGACGAAGGACTCCGCGGCGATGAAGGACCCGGCGGCGACGCCGCGCAGCAGCACCACCGAGGGCAGTCCGCGGGCCGCCCGCCAGGTGCCGTGCGGGAGCAGTCCCAGCACCGCGGGGACGAGCAGCGCCACGCCCGCCGCGGCGGGCAGCAGGGAGAGCCAGCGCAGGTCCTGGGCGGCGTACTGGAGCAGTCCGGCGCCGAAGGAGATCGCCAGGGCGAGCCGGATGCGGCGGCGGTCGAAGGAGGCCGGCGCCTCCGCGCCGTCGTGCACCGGGCCGGAGGCCAGTCGGCGTATCTGCGGCAGCGCCAGGGCCAGCGGGAACACCACCAGGGCCGGGATGCCGAGGAACACCCACCGCCAGCCGAGGTGTTCGGTCACCGTGCCGGAGGCCAGCGGGCCGACGATCGACGGCACGACCCAGCTCGCCGCGAACGCGGCCATGATCGCCGGCCGCAGCCGCTCCGGGTAGGCCCGCCCGACCACGACGTACAGCGCGACGATCACCAGCCCGCCGCCGAGCCCCTGCACGGCCCGCCCGAGGATGAACGGCCACATCGCGCCCGCCGTCCCGGAGAGCAGCAGACCGACGGCGAAGGAGGCGATGCCCCAGGTCAGCGGCGCGAGCGGGCCGCGCCGGTCCGACCACTGGCCGGAGAGCACCATGCCGAACAGGCTCGTCGTGAAGTACCCCGAGAACGCGAACGCGTACAGGGACACCCCGTCCAGCTCCCGCGCCGCCACCGGCATCGCCGTACCCACCGCGGTCGCCTCGAAGGCGATCAGCAGCACCACGGAGACGATCCCGATGCTCAGCGCCCGGTAGGGGCGGCTCAGTACGGTCGCGTCGGGGTCGGGGGCGAGGGCCGGGACGGGAACGGTGGCCCCGGCGAGGTCGGCGGGGTCGGCGACACCGGTGTCGCGCGGGTTCGGGGTGGTCATGCCCGCCAGAGTAAGGGCCACGGACTGCTTTGACCCCTGTCGGGGGTCGGGACCTGACCAGGACCTCGGACCTACGTCCCGCCGCCCTTTTGTGAACGGGGCATGGCAGTCCCGTTGCGGCGCCCGCCCTTCCCTTGAGTCTTCCTCCCACCGCGGCCTACGGTCGGTGCACCGGTTCCGAGGAACTCCGACGAACACGGCCGTGTGCCCGAGTGGTTGAGGGACTCGCCTGCAAAGCGAGTGACGCGGGTTCGATTCCCGCCACGGCCTCTGAACAGCGATGACGCGGCTCCTGGCTCTGCGCCTCCGGTCAGACGCAGAGCCAGGTCAGTCGCTCGGCCCTTCGCCGCACATGGGTCCATGACCTGCTGGACACGGGTGCCCCGGGCGAGGACGCCATAGTCGTCCGGGGTGGTGCGGCACTTCCCTCTGCCTGCTCACACCACCCCTTGTCACTCGTCGCCCTTCACGAACGAGCCTTGACCCAGCACGGTGTAGAGGCGCCCCTCTTCTCGGAGAGCGGCCACGGCTTTCTGCACCGTCGAGGGAGCCACGTCCAGCTCGGCCGCCAGCTCGTTCACTGCGGGGAAACGCTCGCCGGCGGGGTACTGCCCAGCATCGAGGCGGCGTCGCAGTTCCTCTGCGACCTGGGGCCAGACGGGTACTGAGCGGTCAAGGTCCATGCAACCGAGAATCCGCGAATCTGCACAATCACGCGACCGCGAATACTCGTATACGCGTACACTCTGCAACGCAGGACACACCACAGAACCCCCGCGACAGGGCGAACTGTCCGGGGGCATGGCCCGCACTGCGAAGGAGTGCCGACATGCAAAGCCTACTGGCCGCGCTTTTCTCCTGGCTCTTGCCGTCCACCGGCAGGCGCCGACGTCCCGCCGGGCACGCGGCGAACACGCCGACACGGCGGTTGATCATCACGCACAAAGCGGTGGGTGCGGGACGTCCCGCCCACCGCTCTCCCCGTGCCGCCGCGTTCGTCAAGGCCGACGACTTGCCGCTCGTACGGCCCTACCTCATCGCCCACGAGCGGGAGCAGGAGCGCCTGTGGCAGCAGGACCGGCGAACCTCTCCCACCCTCGCCGCCCTCGGCATCGACTTCCACGGAGTGCCGGCATGACCCTCTCCCCCACCCACCTGCGTCTGCTGCCGTGGAGCGACGACGGCAAACCGGCTTTCCTGTCGGCCGACGGCACAGCCACCCCCCTGTCCCTTCTCGCCGACAGGATCGAGGAGCAGCAGATCGCGACGGCCTCCGCGGTGCTGGATCTGTCCAAGGCCCTCCTCGGCTCCGGGACGCCCGTCACGGCCGACGAGTACCACTTCGTCACCCGGCGCCTGGCCGAGTGCCTGACCGACGTCCTGCACATCTGCGAGAGCCGGGGGCAGCGCATCCCGCCGTACGAGGACGACGACGAGTCCGACGAGGAGACTGACGAGGAGTAGGCACTCGAGACGGGAGCCCCCGAGACTCCGCCGCGCCGACGGGTCTCGGGGTCCTCGTGCGGGTCACCCCGTCGTTCCGCCGAGCGCCGCTTCCACCCCGTCCTTCCGCTCGTCCGCCCGCCGCCACCACGGCACGAGCTGGACCGCGCCGAACGCCACCTCCACGGCGAGGAACAGCCACAGCAGCCCCGTGGCACCACTGGCCAGCGCGTACGCGAACCAGGCCGAGAACAGCGTGCGGGCGGCGCCGTCGTAGATCCCGTGTGCCGGCCGTGTCCTCCTGAGGCGCAGGACGGACCAGACGACCACGACCGAACCCATCAGATTCGCGTACAGGGTCTGCACCGGGTCGCGGTCGGGCAGGGCGCCCAGCCCGAGGGCGTCACCCGCCGACGACAGCAGGCCGTGCGCCAGGGCGTAGGTCCAGGGGGTCGCGAATCCGGCCGTGACGACGAGGTCGTACCAGGCACTCACCCGTACGACACGGAGGTAGGAGGCCCGGGAAGGAGAGGGGAGGAGAGGCACGAGGAAGCTCCTGCTGGTCGGCGGTGGCGGTGCCTCACGCTAAACAGTGGAGTAGGGTCCAAGGTCAAGCCACCGGCCGACGGAGGGCCATGCTGATAGGGGAGTTGGCCGCGCGAGCGGGCCTGTCCAGGGACACCGTCCGGTTCTACGAGAAGCTCGGCCTCGTCACGAGTCGGCGACTGCCCAGCGGTTACCGCGACTTCGCGCCCGAGACGGTGGTCTGGCTGCAGTACGTCCGCACCGCGCAGACGCTCGGGTTCTCCCTGGCGGAGATCGCACGGCACGGTGAGGAACTGCGCGACGCCCCGGACACCGCGCAGGCGCTGTCCGCGCTGTTCGCGGAGAAGATCCGGGTCGTCGACACGCGGATGGCGGAACTCACCGCCCTGCGCGCCGAACTCACCGCGCGCGTCGGCACCGGATGCCCGTTGCGGGCGGGTGGCTGAGGCGAGCGGGGCTCAGAGCACTCCGCCCGCCTCGTCCTGGAACAGTTCCGTCCAGTAGTGCCAGTCCGCGTCGGTCGTGGTGCCCGTGGGGTCGACGGCGGACAGGACCTGGATCATCGTCATGGCCAGCTGGTCGTACGTCTCGCTGGTCAGCACGTGGCCCGACTCCTCGTCGATGGCGTGCTCGCGGTGCAGCAGCCAGAGGGTGAAGGCGAGGGTCGAGATGTCCGTGTTCAGCGGGTACAGGACGGAGTCCGGCCCGCTCCAGTTCAGGACCGCGCCGGTGGCGCCGTCGACGACCAGGCTGTGGTCGTCGGTCAAGTGGCCGAGGCGTATCAGCCGGTCGGCGTGGGCGGGGAGGCGGGCGGGCGGGAACTCGCCCTCGCCGTCGGCGTAGTACTCCGTGAGGGTCCGCAACGGCAGGTCGGTGTCCAGCTGGAAGAGGAAGCCGTCCTCCGGCAGGCCCGTCTCGCGCAGGAAGCGGCGGGTCGGCTCGTGCGTGAGCGTCGCGGGGAAGTCGACCTCCTCGAAGCGGACCACACCGCCCCGGCCGAACTCCTGGTCCAGCAGGCGCACCGGGAGGTCGAGGGCGAGCCCCGAGGCCGTGCCCGGACCCGCCACCAGGGCCAGCGGCCGGATCAGTGCGGCCATCCGCCACAGCGGGGCCGGCTCGCCGTCCGCGCCCTCCTCGAACACCGCGAGCAGCTGCCGCGAGGCCTCGGCCACCGCCTTCGTGCCGTAGCGGCCCGCGTAGGCGGCGAACTGGCCGCGCAGTCCCGCCAGTTCGTCCGTGGCGGCGGCGAACCGCACCAGGGTCGGCAGCGACGGGGCGAGCGGGCGGACGTCCATCAGGTCGTGGCGGTCAAAACGGTCGGGGCGGTCAGGGCCGTCGGGGCGGTCGGGGAAGAAGTACGTCGTCGAGACCGCGCCGGTGGCCCCGTCCAGCAGGACCGACCCGGTCTCCGTGCCGGCCGGGCCGAGCAGCCCGCCGATGACCAGCTGGTCCCGCAGCTCCGCGGAGAGCCTGCCCCCCGCCTCCCCCGCGCCGCCCGTCGCGCCGGCGACGGTGCGCAGGCCCTCGGTCCGCAGCCGCGCGAAACTGAACAGGCCGCTGTCGCACGGCAGTCCGGGGCCGGTCAGCCAGCGGCGCGTGGACGCGTGCGTGACGAACGGGTCGAGGGCGTCGTCGGTCAGGGTGATCGCTGCCGCGACGTCCACGACATCCGTGACAACGGTGTCGGTCGTGCTCATGGCTCCCCCGCGCATTCGTGTGCTCAGTCCCGTGTACCGTGCTCCGCCCCGCCCGGACAGGAGGGGCCCCCGCGCCTTCGGGCCGGCAGCCGTCCCCCACCGCTCGGAACACTACGCGCCACCACTGACAACGCCCCGGTCCACCACGGACGGACGGCCCGGCGGACGGCCGGACGGGCAGGCGGCCGCACACGGACACGGCCGCCCTCACCCCACAAGACGCGTGAACACCCCTGTGCGTTGCCTTCGCGCGTGAATAAACCTGAAACACGTTCTCCGGCAGCCGTCAGCAGCCGTCAGCGGCCACCGACAGCCATCGTCGGCAGCCGACGGCATCCGTCGGCTGCCGCGCCGTCAGCCGCTGGTCACCACCGCGGCCTGGGGGCGGATCGGCAGGCGGTTGACCGGGCGGCCGGTGGCGGCCCGGACGGCGGAGGCGATGGCCGCCGGCGAGGTCACCACCGGCACCGCGCTGACCGCCTTCGCGCCGAAGGGCGCGACCACGTCCCGCTCCTCCACGAGTTTCACGATCTGGATGTCGGGCGCGTCCAGGGCGGTCGGGAGGGCGTAGCCGGTGAGGTCGGGGTGGCGGATCAGGCCGCGGGGCGTGCGCAGGTTCTCGGTGAGCGCGGCGCCCACGCCCTGGGTCACCCCCGCCTCGATCCGGGCGGCCAGCTGGGCCGGGTTCAGCACCCGGCCCACGTCCTGGGCGACGGCCAGTTCCACGACCCGTACCGAGCCGATCTCGATGTCGACGTCGACCACCGCGCGGATCGCGCAGAAGGACATCCCGACGAAGGCGTCGCCCTGACCGAAGTCGTCCAGGGGTTCCGTGGGGTGCGGACGGCACTGGGCGGTGGCCCAGAGTTCCTTGCCCTCCAGGGCCTCGGCGACGGGCGTCGACAGCACCCCGTCGTACGAGGTGATCCTGCCGTCGGTGATCTGGAGCAGCTCGGCGGACATGCCGAACGTGTGGGCCAGGGGCTGGAGGAGCTGGGTGCGGACCATCTTCGCCGCGCGCTCCACCGCGCCGCCCGACACCCAGGTGTGCCGGCCGCGGCAGCCCGCGCCCGCCGGGGGCTGGTCGGTGTCCACGGGGGCCACCCGCACCTCGTCGACGCCGAGGACCTCCTGGACGATCTGCCGGGCCAGCGTGGTGAAGCCCTGGCCGGTCTCGACGGCCGCGCACAGCACCGTCGCCACGCCGTCCTGGACCTTCACGGTGGCCGTGGACACCTCGTCCGCGCCCTCGCCGCCGAGCATGTGCACCATGCCGAGGCCGTAGCCCACCCCGCGGCGCACCGCGCCCGGTTCCCCGGCGCCCTCGGGGCCGCCGGGCAGCAGCCACTCCTCCGCGGGGGTGTCCTTGGGCAGCGGCGGCAGCGGGAAGTCCTGTACCGCTTCGAGGAGTTCGGCGACCGGGGCGGGGCAGGTCACGGTCTGGCCGGTGGGCAGGACGTCGCCGGTCGCCATGACGTTGCGCAGGCGCAGCTCGGCCGGGTCGAGGCCGAGTTTCTTGGCCAGCTTGTCCATCTGCGCCTCGTGGGCGGCGCACACCTGCAGGGCGCCCTCGCCGCGCACATGGCCGGAGGGCGGGTTGTTGGTGCGGACCGCCCAGCCCTCGATGAAGGCGTTCGGGACGACGTAGGGGCCGCAGGCGAAGGCGACGGCGGCGGCCAGGGCCTCGGAGGAACTGTCGGCGTAGGCGCCCGCGTCGAGCAGGATCTGCGCCTCGACCTTCACCAGCTTGCCCTCGGCGTCGGCGTGGTGGCGGTAGCGCAGCAGGGTGGGGTGCCGGTGGGCGTGGCCGAGGAAGGACTCCTCGCGCGTGGCGGTGAGTTTGACCGGGCAGCCGGTCCGCAGCGCCAGCAGGCCGAGCGGCAGCTGGAAGCTCTGGTCCTCGCGGTCGGCGACGGCGCCGGGCACACCGGTGACGACGATCTTGACGCGGTCGGGTTCCAGGTCGAACGCGGCGGCGGCGGTGTCCCGGTCGCCGTGCGGGTCGGTGGAGGCCAGGTACAGCTCGACGCCCCCGTCGGGACGGGGTACCGCGAGTCCGGCCTCGGCGCCGATGGGGGCGGGGTCCTGGCGGCCGATGCGGTACAGGCCCTCGACGACGAGGTCGCCGACCGCGTCCGGGTCGCCGTGGCGCAGCGGGATGTGCCGGATCAGGTTGCCGTCGGGGTGCAACGGCTCGGCCTCGAAGGCCTGTTCGGGGTCGATCACCGGGTCGAGCACCTCGTACTCGACGATGACGGCGGCGGCGGCCAGCCGCGCGGTGTCCGGGTGGTCGGCGGCGACGGCGGCGATGGCCTCGCCGTGGTGGCGTACGACGTCGGAGGCGAAGACCGGACGGTCGGCGCGGCCACGGCCGTACAGCGGGTCGCCGGGGACGTCCTCGTGGGTGACGACGGCGCGCACCCCGGGCATCTCGCGCGCGTGGGTGGTGTCGATGGACACGATGCGCGCGTGCGGGTGGGGCGAGCGCAGCACGGCCGCCCACAGCAGGCCCTCGGCCCACAGGTCGGCGGCGTACGGGAAGGTGCCCTCGGTCTTGGCGCGGGTGTCGGAGGCCGGCAGGGAGGTGCCCAGTCCGCGCGGGACCGGTTCCGCCCGGGAGGCGTCCTCCGCGGCCCGTGCGGCCTGCACGGTGGCGGCTTCGTTGCTCACGCCTGGCCTCCGTCCTGGCCGTGGGGCCGGTCGTGCGGTCCGGGGGGCGGGAACGCGGCGGGGTTGACGCCGCCGGCGCCCGGTCCGGCCTGGTGCGGGATGCGGGGCTCGCCCGGAACCGTGCCCGGGTCCGCGCCCGGGTCGGGTTCGGCGTGCTCGGCGTGCTCGGCGTACTCGGCGTGCGCCTCGCGTTCGGCGACGACCTCCTGGACCGCCTCCACCACGCCCCGGTAGCCGGAGCAGCGGCACAGGTTGCCGCACAGCGCCTGACGGGTCTCCAGCCGGCTGGGCTCCGGGTTGCCCTCCAGCAGGTCGTGCACGGTCATCGCCATGCCCGGTACGCAGAAGCCGCACTGCACCGCGCCGCACCGCGCGAGTGCCCGCTGCACGTCCGACGGCTGCCCGTCCTGGGCGAGGCCCTCGACGGTACGGACCTCGCTGCCGGCCGTGGTGACGGCCGGGACCAGGCAGGACGCCACGAGCCGGCCGTCGACCTGCACGTTGCAGGCCCCGCACTCGCCCTGCGAGCAGCCGTCCTTGGCACCGGCGAGCCCGAGGCGCTCGCGCAGCACGTAGAGCAGCGACTCGCCGATCCAGGCGTCGGTGACGGGCCGGTCGGTGCCGTTGACGCTCAGCACGTAGGTGGCGAGGGGGTGATCGTCGTGCGCGACTCCGGGGAGCGGTTCGGTCCCGGTCGGCGAGCCGTCCGGCGCGGGGGGCGCGGAGGGTTCGGGGTGCTCTGCCGCTTCGGGGGCGGCGGCCGGCTCGGACGGGTCGTCACCGGTGGGGCGTCGTGGGGCTTCCTGGGCCTCGTGCGGGGCTTCGGGGCGCCGGGCACCCTCGGCCGCCTCGGCAGGCTCTCCGGGGCCGGGAGCGGGCCGTACGGCGCCCTCCGTGCCCGGTTGCGGGTGCTCGCGGAGCTCAGGGGCGGACGGCACTCCGGCCGCCTCCCGGTAGGCCTCCGGCTCGGTCCGCCAGTGGGGCTCGGCGGGTGACGGCGGTTCGGGCGCGGGCCGCCCCGGCGTGGGCGTGTCGCGGCCGGGCTCCGCGGGCCGGCCGGGTTCCGGGCCGCCCTGCTCCCGGCCGGAACCGGGCTCGGAGCCGGTCTCGGGGTGATGCGGGTCCACACCCGGTACACCCGGCCCCCACGGTTGTCCGATGGACTGCGTGGCCCAGGGCGCGGGGGCGCCGCCGGGAAGGGTGGCGGGCGGGGTGACCGGCGGGGTGGCGCCCCACTGCTCGGCCAGGGCGGAGGTGGTGAACTCGCCGGACTCGTCCGGGAGGTCGCCCTCGGCCACGGGGATCGACCACTGCCCGGTCACGTCGGAACCCGGTGCCGGGTTCCCGGCGGCGGGCGGCTCCTCGAAGGCCCACTGCCCGGAGGCCCCGGGGTCGTACGTGAACCGGTCCTGCCCGCTGTGCCCCTGCCCGCTGTGCCCCTGCCCGCTGTGCCCCTGCGCGGTCCGCGCCTCGGGGCCGCCCTGCCCTGCCGTCTGCCCGGACGGGCCGCCCTGCGGGTCGTACGGGGCCTGCGGGTCGTACGGGGCGTTCCACTGGGCGCCGTCGGCGGGCGCGCCCGGCACCGTCCAGCCGCCGGGTGCCGCCGGGTCGGTGCCCTCGGGGGCGGGGGTGACGGTGATCGGCGGCGGCACGTAGCCGTGGCCGGGTGCGGCGAGCGGGCTCTCCATCGAGTCCAGCAGGGCCTCGATGCCCCCCTCGGGGAGGTTCACGAAGGCCGTGGCGCCGTCGTCGTAGTCGCCCTGGGGCAACGGGTCCCAGCGGCTGCCGCCGCCCCGGGACGTGCCCTCTCCGTGCTGCTCGTCGGTCACGACAGCGCCCTCCCCAGTGCTCGTCGGGCCAGCGCGGCGACGGTGCGCCGCAGATGCAGTACCGCGGGGGGCAACGGCGTGACGGAGCCGTCCTCCTCGGGGACCGGGTCGGGGATGCAGGCCGCGGCGACGTACTCCCCGAACGCGTTCAGCGCCTCCGGCACGATCGCGCGGTTGTTGTCCCAGTCGATGAGCTGGGCCACCCACTGCTCGGCCTCCAGGGGCCGCAGCGCCATCGGCGCTATGGCGCCCACCGCGCAGCGGACGCCGCGCCGGGCGGGGTCGAGCACCAGGGCGACGGACGCCAGCGCGCGGCCGGGGCCGGTGCGGCCGGTGGCCTTGAGGAACACCTGCGGGGCGTGCAGCAGCGGTACGCGCACGTAGCCGATGAGTTCACCGGCGCGCAGCATGTCCATCCCGGCCAGCAGGTGCGACACCGGGATCTCCCGGCGGGCTCCGCCCTGTCCCGCGATGATCAGCGTCGCCTCCAGCGCGGCCAGCACGGGCAGCGAGTCACCGGTGGGGGCGGCGGAGGCGATGTTGCCGCCCAGGGTGCCCGCGTTGCGGATGTGCGGCGGTCCGGCGGCACGCGCGGAGGCGGCGAGCGCCGGGATGAGGGCCGCGAAGTCGGGGCGGCCCATACGGGCGTGGGTGAGGCCCGCGCCGAGCAGCGCGTGGCCGTCCTGGTACTGCCAGCCGCGGATCTCGCTGATCCGGCCGAGGCCGACCAGCGCCGCGGGCCTGAGCTGCCCGGAGTTGACGGAGGCCATCAGGTCGGTGCCGCCCGCGACGGGCACGGCGGCGGGCACGGCGGTGAGCGCCGCCACCGCCTCGTCCAGCGTCGTGGGCAGCGTCACGGCCTGCGCCGCCTGCGGTGCGTGCGTGCTCAAAACCGGCTGCCCCTTCCCGCGGCCCCACCTGGTCCCACCTGTCGCAGCCGTACGGTACGACCTGACAGGGCGGACGTGGCAACTCTGGCACATCTTCGCGAGTGCCGAAGACAGGGGTCCGCTAGGAGGCATTCACCCACTTCACCCCGGACATGGCCCGATTTGGCGGGACATCGCCGGTGCGGTCGAACAGCACTCTTCGGTGACCCTTGTGTCCTTTTTCACGACCTGTTAGGAGTTGGGCGGACTTCGGGGCATCGCCGGAGCGCCCGCCCCGCCCCGCACCGGCGGGGCGGGGCGGGCGCTACCGGTTCGGGGGCGGGCCGTCGAGGGGGCGGCCCAGCACTCCGGGGCGCCGCTGCCAGGGGAGCGGTCCGGTGGGCGGGCGGTGGGCGACACCCAGGGCGTCGAGGCGCCGGCGGTGGGCCGTCGTCCGCCGTTCGAAATCGGCGAAGTCCCGTTCCGCGGGAGCCGGCAGCGCGCTCCAGGCGACCTCGGCGAAGGCGGCCAGCCGGGGGAAGACCTGGTAGTCCACCCGATCCTGGTTCTCCGTCACCTCGGACCACGCGTTGGCCTGGGTGCCCAGGACCCGCCCGGCCTCCTCGGCCGTCAGCTGCGGCGGCACGGGCTCGAACCGGTAGACGTCCTCCAGGGTGCGCACGTACCCGATCGGCACCGGCTCGTCGGGGCCCGCGTCCTGCCGGTGGTCCAGGTAGACGTGCTGCTCGGGGCACATGACCACGTCGTGTCCCGCACGGGCGGCGGCGACCCCGCCGGCGTAGCCGCGCCAGGACGACACGGCGGCGCCCGGGGCGAGTCCCCCCTCCAGGATCTCGTCCCAGCCGATCAGCCGGCGCCCCCGCGCGGCGAGCCAGGTGGCGAAGTGCCCGACGAACCAGGACTGCAGAGCGTCCTCGTCGGCCAGGCCGAGGTCGTTGATCCGCTGCTGCGCGACGGCCGACGCACGCCACTGGTCCTTGGGGCATTCGTCGCCGCCGAGGTGTACGAACCCCGAAAAGGGAACGGAGGGGCCGGCGTCCGCGGGGAACAGTTCCAGGACCTCCTCGAGCACCCCTTCGTAGAAGCGCAGGGTGTTGTCGGTGGGGGCGAGTACGTTCGGATTGATCCCCCAGGTGTCCCAGACGGTCAGGGAGGCGGTGTCGATGACATCGGTGTTGCCGAGTTCCGGATACGCGGCGATGGCGGCCTGCGAGTGCCCGGGTACGTCGATCTCCGGTACGACGCTGATATGCCGCTCGGCGGCGTAGGCGACGATCTCGCGGATGTCGTCCTGCGTGTAGTGGCCACCGTGCGGTGTGTCGTCCCACAGCGGTGACGCCCGGTGCCCGACTTTCGTCCGGGCCCGCCAGGAACCGATCTCGGTCAGCTTCGGATACCTTTTGATCTCGATACGCCACCCCTGATCATCCGTCAGATGAAAGTGGAGGACGTTGAGTTTGTGCGCCGCCATCAGATCGAGATAGCGCAGCACGCCTTCCTTGGGCATGAAGTGCCGGGCGACGTCGAGCATGAGTCCGCGCCAGCGGAAGCGGGGGGAATCCTCGATCGTCCCGTGCGGCACCGCCCACACCCGGTCGCGGCCGAGCGGGGCCCTGCGGTACGCGTCGGGGCCGAGGAGCTGCCGCAGCGTCTGGGCGCCCCAGAAGACACCGGCCGCGCTGCCGCCCTCGATCAGGACGCCCGTCCGGTCGCTGACGAGGCGGTACTCCTCGGGACCGAGCCCGGGGTCGAGCAGGAGCCCGATGCCGTCGCCGTCCGTGCCGTCGGGGTTGTCGAGTTCCCTGCCCTCGCCCAGCGGCAGACCGGTCGCCTGCCCGAGGACGGTGCGCAGCCATCGGCCGACGCCCTCCGTCCCGGGACCGGCGTGGAGCCGGGAGCGCGCCGTCAGCCGCACCTCGCCGGAACCGGCGACGACGCCGCGGGGCGCCGGAATGAGTTCGGTCATGGTTCAGTCCTTTACCGCTCCGCCCAGTCCGGAGACCAGGCGCCGCTGTACGAGTACGAAGAAGACCAGCACCGGGATCGTCATCACCGTGGACGCCGCCATCACGCCGCCCCAGTCCGGCTCGTCCGGCTTGTAGAAGACCAGCAGGGCCATCGGAAGCGTCGACTGCGAGATGTCGCTGATGATGAAGGACTTGGCGAACAGGAAGTCGTTCCAGGTGGAGATGAAGGAAAACACACTGGTGGCCACGAGCCCCGGCAGAACGAGCGGGAAAAGGATCTGCCACAGGAACCGCGCGCGGCTCGCTCCGTCGATGTACGCGGCCTCCTCCAGCGCCTCGGGAACGGCTTTCACGAACCCCCGCAGCATCCAGATCGCGAACGGCAGCGAGAACGCGATGTGCGGCAGGATCAGCGACCACAGCGTGTTCAACTGGCCGAGGTCCCGCATGAGGAAGAACAGCGGAATCGTCAGCGCCTCCACGGGCACCATCTGGGCCACCAGAAACATGATCAGCAGGGTGGTCCGCATACGGAACCTGAACCGCGTCACGGCGGTCGCCGCGAGAAAGGCGATCAGCGCCGAGGCGATCACCACGGCGACCGCGACGACCACGCTGTTGACGAAGTACCGGCCGAATTCCTGCTGCCCGAACACCCGTCGGAAGGAGTCCAGGGTGGGGGTCAGGGTCCACGGCCGGGGCCGGTCCGACTCGATCTCGCCGGCCGGTTTGAAGGCACCCAGCACCATCCAGTAGAGCGGGAAGGCCACCACCACCGCGACGAGCAGCGCCGTCGCCTCGGCCGCGAGCCGCCACGGACGCCGTACGAACCGGCGCACAGGACTCCCCCGGCGATTCCCCCGGCGCGCCCCGCTCCGGTCCACGAGACTCACAGTTCCTCCCCCTGACGGCGCAGCAGCCGCAGGTACACCAGCGTGACGGAGAGCAGGATCAGCAGCATCACCACGCCGATCGCGGCGCCGAGGCTGTACTGCGAGGACGCGAACGCCTTCTGGTAGGCGTAGACGTTCAGGACCAGGTTCTGGCCGGCGATGCCGCCGCCGCCCGTCATGACGTAGATCTGGGTGAAGATCTTGAAGTCCCAGATCACCGACTGGATGGTGACGACCACCAGGATCGGCCGGAGCATCGGGGCGAGCACCGAGCGCCAGATGCGCCACTGCGAGGCGCCGTCCAGGGCGGCGGCCTCCAGCACCTCGGCGGGTACGGCGCGGATGCCGGCGTAGACGGTGACCATCACGAACGGGAAGGAGCACCAGACCACTTCGAGCAGGACGAGGAAGAAGGCGCTGTACCGCCCGTACGTCCACGCGTGGTCGCCCAGGCCCAGCACCCGGTTCACCGGGCCGAAGTCGGCGTCGAAGAGGAACAGCCACACCGTGGAGCCGGTGACGGCCGGGGTCGCCCAGGCGCCGAGCCCGGCCAGCATCAGGGCGAGCCGGGGCACGGCGCGCACCCGGGTGAGCAGCACGGCGAGCGCGCAGCCGACGGCCAGGGTGGACACCACACAGGCCGCCGCGAACAGCAGGGTGGCCAGCAGCACCTGCCAGAACTGGTCGTCGGCGAAGAGCTCGGCGTAGTTGCCGAACCCCTTGAAGGTGGTCGGTTCGCCGCCGCTGACCTGCGCCTGGGTGAAGTGGAAGAGCGAGATCAGGCCGAGTTGGTAGACCGGATAGGCGAGCAGCCCCCCGAGGACGACGAGGGCGGGCGCCAGATACAGCCAGGGGGTGATCCAGCCCCCAAAGGGGCGCGGGGCCGTGTTGGATCTGCGGCTACCGCCGCGTGGGCGCGACCGGCCACGCACCACCCGCAGCCGCCGACGACTCGCAGCCCCCGAGCTCATGGGCACAGTCATCCAGCGGAGCCAAACGCCTCGTTCATCTTCCGTGCGGCGCTCTCCGACGCGGCCGCCACGTCCTTCTTGCCGCTGACGACCTCCTGGAACATCGTCGGCAGCACCAGCGAGGAGTCGATCTGCGCCCAGGCCGGCGAGGCCGGCACGAACTTGGTGTCGGCGGCGAGGGTCTCGACGAACGGCTTCAGGAACGGCTCCTTCGCGGCCGTCTGCTGCCGCACGTCGGAGAAGGTCGGCAGGAAGCCCATCGCGTCGAACAGTTCGCCCTGCGCCTCCTTCGAGGCGAGCCGCCGCATCAGGTCGACGGCGAGGGTGCGGTGCGAAGTCGACTTCAGGACACCCAGGTTGTTCCCGCCCGCGAAAGCGGGGGCGATGGACCCGGACCGCACTCCCGGCAGCGGCACGACCGCGTACCGGCCCTTCACCTTGCCGGCCTCGACGGCCGCGTGGCTGAAGTCGCCGCCGATCGCCATGGCGGCCCTGCCCGCGGCGAAGGCGGTCACCGTGTCGTTGCCCCCCATGCCGGCGCACTTGGCGGCCGGGCAGTTGTCGTCGCCGAAGAGGGAGGTGTACGCCTCGATGCCCTTGCGGGCGGCGGGGGTGTCGATCGCTGAGGCGTACGAGCCCCCCTTGCCGGTGGCGAGTTCGCCGCCGTGGGCCCAGATGAAGGGCATCGCGCCGTAGGTGTAGGCGCCGCCGACGGCGATGCCGTACAGCTCCGGCTTCGCGGCGCGGATCTTCCGGGCCGTGGAGATCAGCTCGGCCTGTGACCTGGGCGCCTCGAGCCCGAGTTCCTCGAAGACGTCGGTGCGGTAGTAGAGCGCGCGCACGCCGACGAAGTACGGCGCGCCGTAGACCCTGCCGTCGACGGTGACCGACTGCCGGGCGGTCGGGTCGGTGTCCTTGGCCTCGTCCCAGGCGCCGAACTCCTCGGTGACGTCGGCGAGTCCGCCGTCCTTCACGTATCCGGCGGTGTCCGTGTTGCCGTACTCGACGAGGTCGGGCGCGGACTTCGGGTCGTTGAAGGCGGCCTTGATGCGCTGGGCGCGGGTCTCGACCGGGATGTACTCCACGGTGACCTCGACGCCGTCGTGCGCCTGCTCGAACCCGGCGACGACGGACTCGACGGCCTCTTCCTTGGGCGCGTTGTTGACTTCCCGGAAGAGCCAGACGCGTAAGGTCCCGGTCTTCTCGTCCTCGGCCGAGGAGGAGCCCGAGGAAGTCTGGGGCGCGCAGGCCGCGGTGGCGAGGACGGCCGCGAGGGCGACCAGGCGGACGGACAGCTTCATGGACTGCTTCCTCCGATGGGGCGTTGCAACATACGCAATGAATGTTTCGCCGTGCACAACAACACCGGAGGTTAGGTACTGGGTGAACCGGCCCACAAGAGGTCTCGACCACTCTGTGACCGGCGGAAGCACTCCGCGCAACGCGCGGGCAGCACAAAGGCCCCCAGGGCGCGCAAAACGCACCCGGGGGCCTGAACGCGTCCGGACGACGGCCACGCGGCCCGGACGGCTCCTCGGGAAGGCCGGGGCCTACTTTCCGCCCTTGCCCTTGCCGCCCTTGCCGCCCTCGTCGTCGCCACCGCTCATGGACTCGTAGATCTCCTTGCACATGGGGCAGACGGGGTACTTCTTCGGGTCCCGGCCCGGCACCCACACCTTGCCGCACAGCGCCACGACGGGCGTGCCGTCGAGTGCGCTCGCCATGATCTTGTCCTTCTGGACGTAGTGGGCGTAGCGCTCGTGGTCACCGTCGCCGTGGGACGTCTGCGGCGTCGGCTCGACGAGGGTCCCCGTACCAGTCCCGCGCTCGGGCTCAAGAGTGCTCATGAGCACCAGGGTACTGAAGCTCACGCGCATCAGTTGAGCGACGGATCGTCCGGATACGTGGCCACCATCGCCAACTCGCCCCGCTGACGGCGCAGCACCTCCCGCCAGAGCCGCTCGGGCGCCGGGGACGAGACGTCGCCGGGCTCCGACTCGACGACGTACCAGGCGCCGTCCACCAGCTCCTCCTCCAGCTGGCCGGGGCCCCAGCCCGCGTATCCGGCGAAGATGCGCAGCGAGCCGAGGACGGAGGCGAGCAGCTCGGGCGGCGCCTCCAGGTCGACCAGCCCGATCGCGCCGTGCACCTGGCGCCAGCCCAGCGGCGCGGCCCGGTTCCCCGCCCCGCCGGGGACGACGGCGACACCGAGGGCCGAGTCCAGCGACACCGGGCCGCCCTGGAAGACGACCCCCGGTTCGCCGGCCAGATCCCCCCAGCCCTCCAGGATGTCCGCCACGTCCACCGGGGTCGGACGGTTGAGAACGACACCCAGGGAGCCCTCCTCGTCGTGGTCGAGGAGGAGCACCACCGCACGGTCGAAGTTCGGGTCCGCCAGGGCGGGAGTGGCCACGAGCAGCCGCCCTGTGAGCGAGGACACCTCGGTCATGCCAGACATGATCCCGCATCTTCCCTTTCCGTGGGGAGGCAATCGGGGGTACGCGGGTGAACCGGGCCGCGCGGCGGCGGAGCTCCCTGGTGGAGCCGCGTCCCGAGCGGTCCGCGGCCGGAGGTCCGGGGGCCCGGCGGGCGTACGGGAGCACCCCCGGCGCACAGTACGGCGGTGACCCCGAGTGGCCACTGAGGGACTGCTCGTGTCGTGGGGGCGGCGGGGCGGAGACCTGGTCGCACACGGGCTGGCAGAGCCCGGGGGAAGGGCGACTACGCTTGCCCTTCTGGCCCCTGCCCCCCTCCACGGAACGCGAGATTCATGACCGTCAACGGAGCTGAAGACGTCCTGCTTGTCCACGGCGGAAACCCGCTGGAGGGTGAGATCCGGGTCCGCGGTGCGAAGAACCTCGTACCGAAGGCCATGGTCGCCGCCCTGCTGGGCAGTGAGCCGAGCCGACTGGGCAACGTCCCGGACATCCGTGACGTCCGGGTCGTGCGAGGACTGCTGCAGCTGCACGGGGTGACGGTGCGTCCGGGCGACGAGCCCGGTGAACTGGTGCTCGACCCGACGCGGGTGGAGAGCGCCAACGTCGCCGACATCGATGCCCACGCGGGTTCGTCGCGCATCCCGATCCTGTTCTGCGGACCGCTGCTGCACCGTCTCGGGCACGCCTTCATCCCCGGTCTGGGCGGCTGCGACATCGGCGGCCGGCCGATCGACTTCCACTTCGACGTGCTGCGCCAGTTCGGCGCGACGATCGAGAAGCGGGCGGACGGCCAGTACCTGGAGGCCCCGCAGCGGCTGCGCGGCACGAAGATCGAGCTTCCGTACCCGTCCGTCGGCACGACGGAGCAGGTGCTGCTGACGGCGGTCCTCGCGGAGGGCGTCACCGAGCTGTCCAACGCGGCGGTGGAGCCGGAGATCGAGGACCTGATCTGCGTCCTGCAGAAAATGGGCGCGATCATCGCGATGGACACCGACCGGACCATCCGCATCACCGGTGTGGACAAGCTCGGCGGCTACAACCACCGCGCCCTCCCCGACCGCCTGGAGGCCGCCTCCTGGGCGTCCGCGGCGCTGGCGACCGAGGGCAACATCTACGTCCGCGGCGCCCAGCAGCGCTCGATGATGACGTTCCTGAACACCTACCGGAAGGTGGGCGGTGCCTTCGAGATCGACGACGAGGGCATCCGCTTCTGGCACCCCGGCGGCCAGCTCAAGTCCATCGCGCTGGAGACGGACGTCCACCCGGGCTTCCAGACCGACTGGCAGCAGCCGCTGGTGGTCGCCCTGACGCAGGCGACCGGGCTGTCCATCGTCCACGAGACGGTCTACGAGTCCCGGCTCGGCTTCACCTCGGCGCTCAACCAGATGGGCGCGCACATCCAGCTCTACCGCGAGTGCCTGGGCGGCTCCCGCTGCCGTTTCGGCCAGCGCAACTTCCTCCACTCGGCCGTCGTCTCGGGCCCGACCCGGCTCCAGGGCGCCGATCTGGTCATCCCCGACCTGCGCGGCGGCTTCTCCTACCTGATCGCCGCCCTCGCCGCCCAGGGCACGTCCCGCGTCCACGGCATCGGCCTGATCAACCGCGGCTACGAGAACTTCATGGAGAAGCTGGTCGAGCTGGGGGCGAAGGTCGAACTCCCCGGCAAGGCCCTCGGCTGACCCACTCCCCGAGCCCCCGGCCCCGACCGGCTGGGGTCCGGGGGTCGTCCCCCGGGCAGACACAGCATGGAGAAGCTGGTCGAGCTGGGGGCGAAGGTCGAACTCCCCGGCAAGGCCCTCGGCTGACCCACTCCCCGAGCCCCCGGCCCCGACCGGCTGGGGGCGAGGGGCTCGGCTGGCTTGATTCGGGCTTGCCAAAAGGGCGGCCACCCGTTCGGGTGGCCGCCCTTTCGACGTCACTGTGCGCCGTACGCCGTCCCGGGACGTACGAACGGCAGAATCACTTGCCCTTGGCGGCTTCCTTGAGCTTCGAGCCCGCGGAGACCTTCACGCTGTAGCCGGCCGGGATCTGGATCGGCTCACCGGTCTGCGGGTTGCGCGCGGTGCGAGCGGCACGGTGGGTGCGCTCGAAGGTCAGGAAACCGGGGATGGTGACCTTCTCGTCCCCCTTGGAGACGATGTCGCCGACGACCTCGGCGAACGCGGCCAGCACGGCGTCGGCGTCCTTGCGGGTCACCTCGGCGCGGTCGGCCAGCGCGGCCACCAGCTCACTGCGGTTCATGTTGTTACTCCCGTGTTCTTCTTGCCGTTGAGGCGTGCCACGCGGCAGGGCCGCACGCAGGGCACGGTCAAGCCGATGCTGCCAGGGTCCTCGGTGAGGGCCCGGACCCGGGTCCTGTCGGGCCCGCACACCCCTGGAGGTGCTTGCCTTCTGGACATTGTCCTGGTGCAGCATCCTGCCTCTACCTGCGGCAGTAACGCCAATCCGGCACCCGCAGAAGCCATGAGAACACCCATGGGAGTCACCCATGGGGGTCACACGGGGAACGCGACGGCCTGATGTCGGTGACACTGCGTCCGCTTCCGGCAGCAGAGCGCGGGAGCCGGAGGGCGGAACCCTTGCTGTACGGCCGCCACGATAGAGCGCGGCCGTACAGCAAGGGTTCCACGACGCGCCGGTCGCACACCTGTCGTGGTGATGGTCACAGCGACGCCGCCCGCCCCCGGGATCCGCCGGACAGGCCCTAGGAGGCCGAGGTCTGCGTCAGTTTCGCCGCTTCCCGCACGGCGTCGGCGACCGCGCCCGCGACCCTGTCGTTGAACACGCTCGGGATGATGTAGTTCGGGTTCAGCTCGTCCTCGGTGACCACGTCGGCGAGGGCCTGCGCGGCGGCGAGCATCATCTCCGTGTTGACGGTGCGGGACTGGGCGTCCAGCAGGCCGCGGAACACGCCCGGGAACACCAGCACGTTGTTGATCTGGTTCGGGAAGTCGGAGCGGCCGGTGGCCACCACGGCCGCGGTCTCGCGGGCGACGCCCGGGTCCACCTCGGGGTCGGGGTTCGCGAGCGCGAAGACGACCGCGCCCTCGGCCATCGCGGCGACGTCCGCGCCGTCGAGGACGTTCGGGGCGGAGACGCCGATGAAGACGTCCGCGCCGCGCACGGCCTCCTTCAGCGTGCCCGTCAGGTTCTCCGGGTTGGTGTGGTCGGCGATCCAGCACAGCGGGGAGTCGGCGGGGGTGTCCACCAGGTCCTCGCGGCCCGCGTGCACCACGCCGTGGATGTCGGCCACGACGGCGTTCTTCACACCGGCCGCGATCAGCAGCTTCAGGATGGCCGTGCCGGCCGCGCCGGCGCCGGACATGACGACCCGGATGTTCTCGATCGCCTTGCCGGTGACCCGCAGCGCGTTGGTCAGGGCCGCCAGGACGACGATCGCGGTGCCGTGCTGGTCGTCGTGGAAGACGGGGATGTCGAGGGCCTCGCGCAGCCGGGCCTCGATCTCGAAGCAGCGCGGCGCGGAGATGTCCTCCAGGTTGATGCCGGCGAAGCCCGGGGCGATGGCCTTGACGATCTCGACGATCGCGTCGGTGTCCTGGGTGTCGAGGCAGAGCGGCCAGGCGTCGATGCCGGCGAACCGCTTGAACAGGGCGGCCTTGCCCTCCATCACGGGGAGAGCGGCCTTGGGGCCGATGTTGCCCAGGCCGAGCACGGCGGAGCCGTCCGTCACGACCGCAACGGAGTTGCGCTTGATGGTGAGGCGGCGGGCGTCCTCGGGGTTCTCGGCGATCGCCATGCAGACGCGGGCCACACCCGGCGTGTAGATCATGGAGAGGTCGTCGCGGTTGCGGATGGGGTGCTTGGACGCCATCTCGATCTTGCCGCCGAGGTGCATCAGGAACGTACGGTCCGAGACCTTGCCCAGGGTGACGCCCTCGATGTCGCGGAGCTTCTCCACGATCTCGTCGGCGTGCCCGGTGGAGGTGGCCGCGATGGTGACGTCGATCCGGAGCCGCTCGTGCCCGGACGCGGTGACGTCGAGGCCGGTGACCGTGCCGCCGGAGGACTCCACCGCGGTGGTGAGCTGGGAGACGGAGGTCCCGCTCGACGGCACCTCCAGCCGGATGGTCATCGAGTAGGAGACGCTGGGCGCCGTTGCCATGGCCGACTTCCTCTGCTTTCACCTGTAGCTGTTCGTGCCGTCCGATCGTCGCACCTACCCCTGAGTACGCGGTAGCCGCCTCCTATTGCGAACGTTTTGTTCGCGCGGAAAGCGGGTATATGCGGCAGCTTTCGGAAAGACCGTTCCACCATACGAGAGGCAGGGGGTCGCACGTAAGTCGCTGCGCGGAGCGGCCCGCAGCCCGCCCGCAGCAGACCCGGGGCAGGGACGCGAGAGGCCCATGTCACCCGGAAGTGACATGGGCCTCTCGGTCGTTCAGTGACACCGACCCGCCATGCTCGCCTCGCGGCAAGTGGTCGCTCGTAGCGACGAAGGTTGGGCCCGGGGGCTTGGATCGGGCCGGTGTCACTTGCCAGGCTAACAAACGGATGGCGCAGGACCATTCCCCCGAGAGCCTTTTTCCGGGTTCAGTCCCGGAGCAGGTCCGGCACTCCGGCGGCGTCCGGCTCGTCCCGTCGCGTCGAGACGACGGTGAGCTGCTGGGTCGCCCGGGTCAGGGCGACGTACAGGACGCGCAGGCCGGCCGGGGACTCGTCGGCGATCTCGGCCGGGGAGACCACGATCGTCGCGTCGTACTCCAGGCCCTTGGCCTCCAGGCTGCCGAGGGCCACCGCGCGGTCCCCCAGCCCGTCGAGCCAGCGCCGCGCCTCCTCCCGGCGCTGCATGGCGACGACCACACCGACCGTGCCGTCCACCCGCTCCAGCAGCCGGGCCGTCTCCGCGCGCACGGTCTCGCCCAGCGTGCCCTCCGCGACGACGAAGCGCGGCTCGACGCCCGTGGAGCGCACCGCCCTCGGCGCCTCGGTCCCGGGCATGGCGAGCGCCAGCACCTTGGCGGCGAGGCCGGCGATCTCGGCCGGGTTGCGGTAGTTCACGGTGAGTTCGAAGCGGCGGCGGGGCCTGCTGCCGAGAGCCTCGTCGCGGGCCTGGGCGGCCTCGTCGGGGTCGGACCAGGAGGACTGGGCGGGGTCGCCGACGATCGTCCAGGTGGCCTGCCGGCCGCGCCGGCCGACCATGCGCCACTGCATCGGGGTGAGGTCCTGCGCCTCGTCGACGATGACGTGGGCGTACTCGGTGCGCTCCTGGGCGAGGCGCTCGGCCCGCTCGCGCTGCGACTCCTCGCGCACCGGCATCAGCTCCTCGAGGCCGGTGAGCTGGTCCAGCGGGTCGAGTTCGCGCCTGCGCCGGGGCCGGGAGGGGGCTCCGAGGACGGCCTGCAGCTCGTCGAGCAGGGCGACGTCGTGCACCGAGCGGCCGTCCCGGCGCAGCGAACGGGCGACCCTGCGGACCTCGCCCGGGTTGAGGATCCGCCGGGCCCAGCGGCCGAGGCGCCGCTCGTCCGCCATGGCGTCCAGCACGGCGGCCGGGGTCAGCTCGGGCCACCAGGCGTCGAAGAAGGAGAGGAAGTCGTCCTCGGTGGTGACGTCGTCGTCGAAGGAGGAGCGCAGTTCGGCGGCGAGCTCCGGATCGGTGTGCCGGCCGGCCGCGCCGGAGCGCCCCCACAACGCGTCCAGCAGCAGCTTGCGGGCGCGGGGGCGCAGCAGGTTCACCGGTGCGGTGCCGCCGAGGGCGGTGTGGCGGACGGCCGCCAGCTCGTCGGCGTCCAGTTCGATCCGCCGGCCGAAGACGACGACCCGCAGCCGGGTCGGCGTGGCGCCGTGCTCCAGGGCGCCGCGGGCGGCCTTCCTGATCACCTTGAGCATGCGGTACGAGCCCTTGGCGCGGGCCACGGCCGGGGTGTCGTACAGGGTGGCCCCGGTGCCGGACACGTCGTCGCCCAGGGAGCCGATGGCGCGGATGGCGACCTGGCCCTCCTCGCCGAGGGAGGGCAGCACGCCCTCGGTGTAGGCGACCAGGAGCGGGGTGGGCGAGACGATCAGGATGCCGCCCGCGTACCGGCGCCGGTCCTGGTAGAGCAGGTAGGCAGCACGGTGCAGGGCGACGGCGGTCTTGCCGGTGCCGGGGCCGCCCTCGACGTAGGTCACGGAGGCGGCGGGGGCGCGGATCACCAGGTCCTGCTCGGCCTGGATGGAGGCCACGATGTCCCGCATGCTGTGGGTACGGGCCTGGCCGAGCGCGGCCATCAGGGCGCCGTCGCCGACGACCGGCAGTTCGTGGCCGTCCAGGGAGGCCGTCAGCTCGGGACGCATCAGGTCGTCCTCGACGCCGAGGACCCGGCGGCCCTTGGAGCGGATGACGCGCCGGCGCACCACCCGGCCCGGATCGACCGGGGTGGACCGGTAGAAGGGGGCGGCGGCGGGCGCCCGCCAGTCGATGACCAGCGGGGAGTACTCCTCGTCGAGGACACCGATGCGGCCGATGTGCAGGGTCTCGGCGATGTCGGCGGTGCCGTCGGGGCGGATGGCTCCCTCGGCGGGCTCGACGGCGGTGTAGGCGCCGTCGGGTCCCTTCTTGCCGTCCTTGCCCCGGAGCAGGTCGATCCGGCCGAAGAGGAAGTCCTCGAACTCGTTGTTCAGCCGGTTGAGGTGGACGCCGGCCCGGAAGACCTGGGCGTCCCGTTCGGCGAGTGCGCCGGGTGTGCCGACCTGGCCGCCCCGGGCGGCGTCGTGCATGAGGAACTCGGCCTCGTGGATCTTCTCCTCGAGCCGTCGGTACACCCGGTCGAGGTGTTCCTGTTCGGTAGTGATCTCCCGGTCGCGAACGGAATCGTGAACCGGATCGACCGCGGTTTCCTGCTGAGCCTGAGCGGCCACCGGGCCCCCTTCTGACGTGCTGGGCAGCCGTCAACCGTACGCGAAGGGGGCCCCGTGAGGCTATGCGTCGACCTCGACCAGCTTCTCGCCGTCGAAGTTGACGACCTCGAACTTGTCGATGTCGTTGAGATCCAGCGACGCGCCGCCCTGGACGTAGAGCGGCTGCTTGGCCTTGTCCGTCTTGGCGTCCGGCAGGCCGTAGCCCCACTCCGGGACGGACCAGGTGGTGACGGTCTCCCGCTCGCCGTTCTTGCCGATGGCGATCAGCACGCACTTCTCGGGGCCCTTGACGTTCGTCAGCTGCGTGACGACGCCGGTGCCCCAGTCCTTCTTCTGCAGCGCCAGGGTCACGGACACCTTGGTGCCCGGGTCGGTGGCCGTGATCTTGTCGGGGATCTGCTCGAAGAGATCCTCCGCGGGGTTCGCGGAGAGGGTCTGGTTGGTGCCGCCGGTCCCGCCGCCCCCGCCGTCGTTGCCGCTGTTCGCCGCGACGGCCACGAAGGGGCCGCTGACGATCAGGGCGCCGGCGGCGGCCACCATGTAGAAGTTGCGGCGGCGCTTCTTGGCGCGGCGCTCGGCGACCTCGTCGACCAGCTTCTCCACCACGCGCGGCGCCGGCTTGGCCGACAGCGACTCGCCGAGCGATGGTGTACCGGTGCCGGGCAGGTCCGCGAGGGCGGCCAGCATCGGCTCCATACCGGCGAGTTCGTCGAGCTGCTGGGCGCACCACTCGCAGCTCGCGAGGTGCGCCTCGAACGTGGTCGCCTCGGCATCGTCGAGGATCCCGAGAGCGTAGGCGCCGACGGTCTCATGCTCGTTCGGCACCGGTGATCCCTGCATGACACCAGACATACCCGAACCACCCGCGCCGAATCCCTGGTTTCCCCCGTACCCGTTCATCACGCCGTCACCCCCCGCTCCTCCAGTGCCAGCTTCATCGAACGCAGGGCGTAGAAGACCCTGGAGCGGACCGTGCCGCTGGGTATGCCCAGCGTCTCGGCCGCCTCATTGACCGTACGTCCCTTGAAGTACGTTTCGACGAGCACCTCCCGGTGAGCCGGGGTCAGGTCGTCGAGTGCGTCCGACAGCGTCATCAGCCACAGCGCCTTGTCGATCTCGTCCTCCGCGGGGATGACCTCCAGCGGCGACGGATCGACCTCCTGCGGCCGGGCCTGCCGGCTGCGGTGGCCGTCGATGACGATGCGCCGGGCGACCGTCACCAGCCAGGGGCGTACCGAACCGGTGGCTCGATTGAGCTGACCGGCGTTCTTCCAGGCACGGATGAGCGTCTCCTGCACGACGTCCTCGGCGCGTTGCCGGTCTCCGGCGACCAGGCGCAGGACATAGGCGAGCAAGGGTCCCGCGTGCTCTCGATACAGCGCACGCATCAACTCCTCGTCAGGTTCGTTCGACGATGAGGACGGAGACGATGAGGACGGAGACATGCGATGTCGGGCCCTCGCTCCACGTTCATTGGCCACGGCCGCATCCTTGCGCACGCCCACCTCCGGTGTCCGGGGGATCCCCCAGTCGTTCGCTCCACAACCGGTACGGACGGGGTGGGTTGGATGTTCAACCTGAGGCGAGAGTTTTCCGCGGAGCGGGGGGAAGACCGGGACATGGGCACACATTCCCCCCGCCTCTTCTTCACATTCCCGCCACAGCGGCCGGACCGGCCGGGCTGCCCACGCGACGCGGAGACCAAACGAGGTGTAAGCGAAGTCACTTCGCGAGGCGGAGAACGAAAGCCGCATACGGGACGGTGGAGTTGGAGGGGAGGAGTGAAGAGGAGTGAAGAGGAATGAGGAAGAGCGGGGAGGAGCGAAAGGGCCGGGGCGCGTGTGGGCCGGCCGGGGGTGAGGACGGGTCAGGCGCGGGGGAGGGCGGCGGTCCGGCGGCGGTGGCGGGCCACCCGTTCGCGGTTTCCGCAGATCTCGCTGGAGCACCAGCGCCTGCGGCGGCCGCGCGAGGTGTCCAGGTACACGATCGGGCAGTTGTCGCCCTCGCACTGCCGCAGGCTCGCGCGCGCGAGCGGGTCGGTGAGCAGGTCCACGGCGTCCCGGGCGATCACCGCGAGCAGGGCCGCGCTGCCGGGCGGCCCGTCCAGCCGCCGTACCAGCGTCCCGTCGTCCCCCGGCACCGCCCGCGGCGCCGGGGGCGCGGCACGGGCGAGCTCGTTGACGCGGGCGAGCGCGCGGGCGTACGCGGGGGTGCCGGGCGCCGGCCGGCCGCGCACCAGGCGGGCGAGGTGCCCGCGCAGTTCGCGGAAGGCGGCCGGCCAGGAGCCGTCGGCGTGGGCCAGCGGGGTGCCCGCCGGGACGAGTCCGGAGCCGGTGATCCAGGCGCACACCACCTCGACGGAGCCGAGCCGTTCCTCGGGATGCGTGGTGGCGAGGAGATCCAGACAGATCCGCCCGGTGTCGAACCTCAGCTCGTGGGGCGCCGTGACCGTACCCAGTGCCATGTGCCTGTCACCGCCTAGGGTTCGCCCCGGCCCTGTGGGGGCCGGTGCGCAGCGAGTGGGGAGTCCGTCCCGGAAACCCGCTCCCTCCTACAGTGCCTGCCCGCCTCCCCGGCCGGAACCCCCCGGCCTCAGTCGTCGGCGTGCTCCGGCTCCGCGCGCTCCGGCTCCGGGTGCGGGTCCAGGGCGAGGCGGTAGCCGCGTTTGACGACCGTCCGGATCAGTTCCGGCGTGCCGAGGGCGGTGCGCAGGCGGGCCATCGCGGTCTCCACCGCGTGTTCGTCGCGGCCGGCGCCCGGCAGCGCGCGCAGCAGGTCCGCGCGGGCGACGACCCGGCCGGGCCGGCGGGCCAGCGCCCGCAGCAGCGACATCCCCGCGGGCGGTACGGGGCGCAGCTCGCCGTCCACCACGACGGCGTGCCCGCGGATCTCCAGCCGGTGCCCGGCGACCGGCAACGAGCGGGCCCGGCCGGGCAGTTTCCGGCAGAGCAGCTGGACGAGCGGGCCGAGCCGGAAGCGTTCCGGCTGGACGGTGCCGATGCCCCGGTCCTGCAGCGGCAGCGCGGTGACCGGGCCGACGCAGGCGGGCAGGACGTCGTGGCCCAGGGCGGCGAGGACGTCGTCGAGCATCCCGCGCTGTTCGGCCCGGGACAGCAGGGACGCGACGGCGGGCGCGCTGGTGAAGGTGACCGCGTCCAGGGTCCGGGCGACGGTCGCTTCCAGCAGCCGGTCGACGGGAGCGATGTCCTCCGGCGGCATCCACCGGTACACCGGCACCCCCACCACCTCCGCTCCCTGGGCCCGCAGCGACTCCACGAACCCGGGCAGCGGTTCACCGTGCAGCTGGAGGGCGATCCGCAGTCCGTCGACGCCCTCCGCCAGGAGCCGGTCGAGCACCTCGGCCATCGACTCCGACGGCGGCGACCACTCCTCCGTCAGCCCGGCCGCCCGGATCGCGCCCTTCACCTTCGGTCCGCGCGCCAGGATCCGCGCCCCGCGCAGCTTCGCCAGCAGCTCCTCGCCCAGTCCCCAGCCGTCGGCGGCCTCGACCCAGCCGCGGAAGCCGATCGCCGTCGTGGCGACGGCGATGTCCGGGGCCCGCTCGATGATCCCCTTGGTCGCGGCCAGCAGTTCGCTGTCGTCGGCGAGCGGCACGATCCGCAGGGCCGGGGCGTGCAGCACGGCGGCGCCCCGCCGCTGGAGCAGCGCGCCCAGCTCGTCGGCCCGGCGCGCGGCGGTCACCCCGACGGTGAAGCCCGCGAGGGGTCCGTGTTCCGGTGACTGCTCTTGTTCGTCGTCCATGATTCCCGGATTCTCGTCCCTCACTCGAGTCGGTGTGCTGCGTGGGGCACGGCTCGGCCTCATGCCGACCGACTCTGCCCATGCTCCATGACGGGCTCGGTTCGGCTTCGTGTCCCCCGTGTTACGTCACACCCGGGCGTGGCTGACCTGTGGTGCCTTCTCCGCCACGCCCGTCGTGCCGGCCGGCCGCGCCGGGCGGCGAAGGTATACGGCCCAGGTGACCGCGAGGCAGACCGCGTACCAGGCCAGGAAGGCGGCGAACGCGCCGGTGCCGGAGCCGTGGGAGAGGAAGGACTGGCGAAAGGCGAGGTTGATGCCGACCCCGCCGAGCGCGCCCACCGCGCCGATCAGCCCCATGGCGGCCCCGGACAGCCGCCGTCCGTACGCCGCCGCCTCCTCACCGCTCAGCCCCCGGGCCCGCGCCTTGGCCTGGAAGATGCCCGGGATCATCTTGTACGTCGAGCCGTTGCCCAGGCCGGTGAGCACGAACAGCACCACGAAGGCGGCGGTGAACAGCGCCGGGGACTTCTGCGTGGAGGCGACGATCAGCACCCCGGTCGCCGCGCCCATGCCGACGAAGTTCCCCAGCGTGATCCGCGCGCCGCCGTACCGGTCGGCGAGCCGTCCGCCCACCGGGCGGACCAGGGAGCCGAGCAGCGGGCCGAGGAAGGTGACGTACGCGGCCTGGAGCGGCGTACGGCCGAACTCGTTCTGCAGCACCATCCCGAAGGCGAAGCTGTAGCCGATGAACGAGCCGAAGGTGCCGACGTAGAGGAAGGACATGATCCAGGTGTGCGGCTCCCGGACGGCGTCCCCGGCGGCCCCGGTGTCGTTCCTCACGGAGGCCAGGTTGTCCATGTACCGCCCGGCGAGCACGGCGGCGACGACGATCAGCGGGATGTAGAGGCCGAGCAGCACCCGGGGCCCGCCGCCCGCCCCGATGACCGCGAGGGCGGCGAGCTGGATCACCGGTACGCCGATGTTCCCGCCGCCGGCGTTCAGGCCGAGCGCCCAGCCCTTCCTCCGCAGCGGGAAGAAGGCGTTGATGTTGGTCATGGAGGAGGCGAAGTTGCCGCCGCCGATGCCCGCCAGCAGGCCGACCAGCAGGAACGTGGAGAAGGACGTCCCCGGTTCCATCACGGCGAACGCGGCGACCGTGGGGATGAGCAGCAGGGCGGCGGAGACGACCGTCCAGTTCCGCCCGCCGAACACCGCGACGGCGAAGGTGTACGGCACCCGGACCACGGCGCCGACCAGCGTCACCAGGGACGTCAGCAGGAACTTGTCGGCCGGGGTCAGCCCGTACTCCGGGCCCATGAAGAGCACCAGCACCGACCACATCGTCCACACCGAGAACCCGATGTGCTCGGACAGCACGGAGAAGAGGAGGTTCCGCCGGGCGACCCGCTCCCCGGTCCGGTTCCAGAAGTCCTCGTCCTCGGGGTCCCAGTGCTGGATCCAGCGACCGCCAGGGGCTGTCATGACGCCTCCACTGCTCTCCGGGGCGCGGCGGACGGATGCCGCGAGGGACTGCTCCCGAGGGTAGGCGGACAGTGTTTCCGCCCTGTGGCAGCGGATGACCACCGGGGAACGTCGCTCTCACTCCCGGCGGGTACGGGGTGAGAGCCGCCGGACGCACCGGTCGGGCGTCACCCCGCGCCCCGCCGCCCGCCCACCTCGAACCACAGCAACTTCCCCGCACTCCGCCCCAGCACTCCGTCCCCGAGCGCCCACCCGCCCCAACTGTCCGCGTACTCGGTCACGATGCGCAGCCCTCGCCCGGACTCGGCACCGGCCGGGACGAGCGCGCCCCGGTCCCCGGGAGGCCCGTCGAACGGCGCCGGGATGTGCGGGTGGCTGTCCCACACCCCGACCCGCAGCCGGCCGTCGCTCAGGCAGGTGAGCCGCAACGACGCGGGGCCCCCGGTGTGCCGGTAGGCGTTGGTGACCAGCTCGGACGTCAACAGCTCCACCGCCTCGAGGGCGTCCTGCCTCCCGTGCCCACCGAGCACGGCCCGCACCGTCATGCGTGCGACACGTACGGCGCGAGGGTCATGGGGCAAGCGAAGGGCGTACGCCCAGGGGTGGGGCGGGGCTACGGTGACCATGAACGGCTCCATGGGAGAAGGCGACTTGAGCTCGCTCAACGGCGACGCCGGCGGTGGCAGTGCCGCGGTTGCGGTGCGCTTCCGGAGCGGGCGGTCGAGCGTTACGTGACCACCGTAGAGCGGCTGGTTAGATGGATCCTACGAAAACAAATGGATCCATCCACGTTTCACTCGTGTGAGGGAGAGAGGTGCCGCATCGCGGCCAGAAAGGAAACGCTGTGCCGCCCACCAACAATCCGACGCTGCGGCAACGGAGGCTGGGCGCTGAACTGCGCAAGCTCCGTGAGCGAGCCGGCCTCACCGCCACCGGCGCCGGCGAGTTGCTCGGCGTCAACCAGGCGCGCGTCAGCATGATCGAAACGGGCCGCACACCTGTCAGCGCCGACCGGATCCATTCCATGGCACGCACATACGCCTGCTCCGACATCGCGCTCGTCGACGCCCTGGCCGCGATGACCGGGCGGCGATCACGGGGCTGGTGGGAGGAGTACCGCGAGAACCTGCCCGTAGGCCTCATCGACCTCGCCGAACTGGAGCACCATGCGGCAGCCCTGCGCGTGGCACTGGTGGTTCACATCCCCGCCCTCCTGCAGACCACCGACCATGCCCGCGCCCTCTTCCGCGAGGCGGTGCCGCCCCTGCGGCAGCACGAGATCGAGCACCGCGTGTCCCATCGCATCAAGCGCCAAGCCATTCTTCACCGCGAGGATCCGCCGCCTTACACGGCAGTGATCCACGAGTCCGCTCTTCACATGGGGTACGGCGGCTCCGCAACCGTCCGCGCCCAGCTCCAACACCTGCTGGACATGAGCGAGCTCGACCACGTCACCGTTCGGATCATCCCGTTCGGCAAGGGGTCCTTCCCTGGGACGGGACAGTCGATCGACTACCTGCTGGGGTCTGTCCCACAGCTCGACACTGTGCAGCTGGACACCCACCACGGGTGCGAATTCCTCGACGCGGAAGCCCAATTGGACAAGTACCGTTCAGTGCTGGACCGCATGGAGTCGAACGCCCTCGAACCTGCCGAGTCCCGCGACCTGATCCGCCGTATCGCCCAAAACAGCTGAGAGAGCCCCACATGACCGATGTTCCATGGCGTAAATCCACATATAGCCCCGACGCCTCCAACTGCGTCGAGATAGCCACCGCCCCGGCCGCCGTCCTCGTCCGTGACTCGAAGGACACTGCCGGCCCGCGCCTCGCCCTCTCCCCCGCCTCCTGGACCGCCTTCCTCACGCACGTCGCGAAGTGACCGTGTTCACCTGCCGCCGGTGATCCGTACGGCGGCTCCGCCGACCATGAGCGCCAGCCCCAGCATCAGGACGGGAAGGCCGGGCCCCGGAAGGACGTACATGAGGGCTCCGGCCACGGTGGCCACGGCTCCGGCGGACATCAGCACGACGCCGAGGGAGGAATTATTCACGAGCATCTCCTGACCGGTGCGGCGGTCCGCCACACCAAAAGCGTGAGCACTTCGGCCACTACTGTCCTGATATCGCTCATCTGAGCGCTTGAGTGACACATGCCCGCCGACTGCTCACGGTTTTCGGCACGGCACCCGTTTCCGGCCCCGCGGCGTCGGGATCGCGGAGATGCCTCTCACCAGCCGGCGGGACACCATCCGGCCCGGGGCCGCCGGAACCCCTGTCCGGCGGCCCCCGGCCGTTTCGGACGGCCACGCCCCGCCCGCGCACGGGTGAGGCGTGGCCGCCGCATCACGGCCGGAGCCGGGCGGTCAGGTGCGGTAGGCGTAGTACGACGCGTTCGGGTACGACGCGATGATGCTCGTCACCGACCTGCTGTAGGTGTTGGTGGAGTGGTACGTCAGATACGGCACGCCCTGGCTGCGGGACGTGACGATCATGGTGTGGTCCTTCGAACCGTTGTTGTCGAAGTCGATCTGGAGCACGTCGCCGACGTCCATCTGGTGGACGTTGGCGAGGCTGGTCGTCCGCTTCGAGTTCTGGGCGAACCAGGACCACTCGTTGACGCCGACGAACGAGTGCGACTGGATCTCGGCGTTGCCGAACCACCGGGTGTAGTCGTACACGTAGCCGGGGACGTGCTTCCAGCCGCCCTCCTTCAGGGCCTGGCTGACGAAGTTGGTGCAGTCGCCGCCCGCGCCCGCCCCGTTGAAGTTCGGGTAGTCCGGGTTGTAGTCGGACCAGTGGCGCTTGGCGTAGTCGGCCATCGCCTTGTAGTCCAGCCCGCTGGCCGTGAGGTTCTTCGGGTTCGCCGGGCCGGGGTACGCGATCGCGGCCTTGGGCGCCGCAGGCGTGGTGGTGGCCGACTTCACGGTCACGGGCTCGGCGGCCGGCGGCGCGGTCGTCTCGTTCACGGCGAGGTTGTCCTCGTCGGCCGGGCTGATCCCGGTCAGCTGCCAGTCGCCCCGCCGGTCCGCGGTGAACGTCAGCTCGTGACGGGTCTGGAACCCCGTGGTGCCCGGCGCACCGCCGCGGGCCTTCGCGTAGGTGAGGGTCGTGGTCTCGGTGGCCACGGCCTTCGCCTTGCGGCCCTTCACGTTGGTGGCGCCCAGCGTGACGGTCGTGCTGCCCTTGCTGTACTTCTCGCCCAGCTTCGCGAGTGCGTTCCGACGCCGGTCCAGCTTCGACAGTGCGGCGTCCTCACTGCGGGCCGTGCCGGAGGACAGCCGGACGTCTCCGGAGAAGCCGTTGGTCCGCGGCTTGTCCCGGTCGGTCTGGCCGCCGGCGACCAGGGCCTCCGTGCGGTCGGTGAAGACCGCGTCCGCGAGGCGCTGGAAGGTGGCCTTGGTCTTGGCGTCCACCGTCGGGTCGTCGGTGACCGCGGCGCCCGCGCTCCAGACGGGCAGCATCGCCGCTCCGGCGACGACGGAGACGGTGGCCGCCCCGAATATGGTGGCGCGGCGCCGCGTGCGGCTTATTCTTCTCGACTTCATGGATGTTTCCCCTCTTGCCCCGGCTGGGGGATGCCGGGAGGCGCATCCTCGCATGAGATGTGCGGCATCTGTGAAGAGGGGTAGGCCAGTTGACCCTGGGGTGACGGGCCGTCATTTCACTACTGTCGACCAGTCCGGTGACTGGGCCGGATCGAGGGTGCGCAGCCGCTCCAGCGTCGCGGGTTCCTGTACGTCCATCCAGTCGGCCAGTTCCTTGAAGGACACGCACTGGACGTCCTTCTTGACGCACACGTTCCTGATGACCCGTTCCACGGCCCGCATGTAGATGCCGCCGTTCCACTCCTCGAAGTGGTTGCCGATGAACAGGGGTGCCCGGCTGCCGTGGTAGACGCGGTTGAAGCCGGCCATGTAGGTGTCGACGGTCTCCTCTTCCCACTGGGGGTACATGGCCGGATCACCGTCGGTCTTGCCGTCGGACTGGTTGTAGAGGAAGTTGAAGTCCATGGACAGGCCCTGGTACTTGCCGCCCTCGTACGGGAGCATCTGCAGCGGGAAGTCCCAGACGCCGTCCTTCTTGGTCGGCCATATCTGGAAGTCCCCCGCGGAGCTGGAGTCGTAGCGGTAGCCGTAGTCCTTGATGGCCTTCAGCAGGTTCGCCTGGCCCTCCAGGCAGGGGGCGCGCCCGCCGGTGACCTCCTTGTCGACGTCGAAGGGCAGCGGGGGCATGTCCGTGTAGCCGGTGTTGGTCTTCCACTTCTTCACGAAGGAGTTGAACTGGTCGATCTCGCTCTTCCACTCCGCGACGCTCCAGTCGCCGCCGCCCTTCTCCCCGCAGAAGTGCCCGTTGAAGTGGGTGCCGATCTCGTGCCCGTTCTTCCAGGCCCTGCCCAACTGCTCCAGCGTGGTGCGGATGTGCTCGTCGGTGGGGTAGCTGATCGCCGCGGCTCCCCTGTCGTGCTGGGGCGGATCGTACAGCTCCGTCCTGGTCTTAGGCACCAGGTAGATCCCGGTGAGGAAGAACGTCATACGGGCGTCGTTCTCGTCGGCCACGTCCAGGAAGTGCGAGAAGAGCCCGTCCTCGCCCTGCAGTGCGCCGTCCCAGGAGAAGACGACGAACTGGGGAGGCTTCTGGCCCGGCTTGAGCGGCTTCGGCTTCAACCGGTCCTTCTGCGGGCCGGTGTAGGAGGTGGAGCCGTCTCCCAGGACCTTGGTCTTCCCGTCCCATTCCGGCTCCTCGGCGGCGCCCCCCGCGGCCTTCTTGCCGTCCCCCGAGGAAGCGGTCGGCGCGGTGTCGTCCGTGCCGTTCAGCACCAGGTAGCCCGCCGTCAGCGACGCGGCGGTGAGAAGCGCCGCCGACGCCAGGACCCCGGGGCGGAGGAGGGCGGCGGTGCGACGCGGCGCTTTGGCCTTGCGGCGGCGCCCCGGCGATGGCTTCATGTACGGCTCGTTCTCCAGAGTCGGTGGGGGGACTGCGGCGCCCGGCCGGTGGTCATCCGGAAAGGCCCAGAGCGCCGGACCAGATGCCGTAGGGGACGCTGTCGTCGGCGGTGCCGGCGAGACCCTCCAGCGGCAGTGGTTCGAGGCTCTCCGTGAGGTCGATGCGGTAGACGACGATCGCCGTGGAGACGGACTCGTGCGTGCCGACGTACCAGGCGGCGGTGTCCTTCTCCGTCGTCCCGGGCTTCCCGGCCACCTTCGCGGTGGCGGGCGCGCCGTCGGGGTGGGCGGTGCGGAAGGACTCCGTGAGCGCGGAGCTGACCTCCTCGGCCACCTCGGCGCGGACCGCCCGGCGCGGCTCGGGCAGGTCCAGGGGGATCTTGGCACCGTTGCGGGTGACGCGGTGCACCGAGTACGGCTCGGTGTGCTCGCCGGCCGCGGCGAACGTCGAGTAGCCGCCGGCCATGCGGATGGCGCTGGGGGTGGAGCTGCCCATCGACAGCGCGGGCACCCGGGCTCCGATGCTGGAGGGCAGCAGTCCCGAGGCCACGGCGGTGGCGCGCACCTTGTCCAGGCCGGTGTCCATGCCGAGCTGCATGAACGGCGTGTTCACCGAGAGGGCCATCGCCCGGCGCAGGGAGATCTGCCCGTAGGACTTCTCCCCGTCGTTGCCGGCGGCGACCTTGCGGCCGCTGCGGTCCCAGTACGGTCCCTCCGGCGTGGTCACCGGCACGTCGTGGTCGCCGTTGTAGAGGGACTCGCCGGTGACGGGGGTCCGCTCTCCGTCACGGGTGGTGCGGACTCCGTGCTGCAGTCCCGCCGCGTACACGAACGGGGTGAAGGCCGTACCGGCCGGGACGGTCGTGGCGTTGGACTCGTTGTAGCCCTGCTTGCGGTGGTCGGGGCCGCCGTAGACGGCGAGGATCCGGCCGTCGGCGGCCACCGAGGCCGCCCCGTAGTGCACGGCCTTCGCGGTCTTCGGGTCGTCCTTCAGTGCCTTCTTGCGGGCCTTGGTGACGACGTCGGTGAGCCGGTTCTCCCGCTTCTTGTCGAAGGTCGTGTAAATCTGGTAGCCGCCGAGGTCGAACTGCTTCTCGGTGATCTTCCCGGCCTTCTTGGCGTACTGGGAGGCGAGTTCGACCAGGTAGTCGCTCTGTTCACCGGTGGAGTACAGCGGGTTGCTCTTCAGCGGCTCGGGGAACTTCTTGTACGTGGCCCGCTCGGCCGGTGAGAGCTTGCCGATGTCGACCATCCGGTCGAGGGTCCAGGTCCAGCGCTCCACGGCCCGGTCGCGGTTGGCGCTGCTCAGGGTCGGGTCGTACAGGCCGGCGCCCTTGAGCAGGGAGGCCAGGAACGCGGCCTCGCCGGCGTCGAGTTCGCTGACGTCCTTGCCGTAGTAGGCCTGGGCGGCGCGCTGGATGCCGTAGGTGCCGCGGCCGAACCAGCTGGTGTTGAGGTAGCTCTCGAGGATCTCCTCCTTGCTCATCCGGTTGTCGAGCTTGAGGGCGATCATCGCCTCGGTGAACTTGCGGCGGACCGTCTGGTCCTGGTTCAGATAGGCGTTCTTGACGTACTGCTGGGTGATGGTCGAACCGCCCTGGGTGTCGCCCTGGCCGAACGTGCGGAGCACGGCGCGGGTGAGGCCCATCGGGGAGATGCCGGGGTCGTTGTAGAAGTTCTCGTTCTCGGCGGCGAGGACCGCCCAGCGGACGTCCTCGGGGATGTCCCGCAGCGGCATCTCCTGGCGCTGCACCCAGCCGGTACGGGCCATGGGCGTCCCGTCGGCCCAGAAGTACACGTTGTCCTGCTGGGTGGCGTGCGAGTTGAGGTCGTCCGGGATGTCGGTGGCCGCGTAGGCCACGACGAGGAAGAAGCCGCTGAGACCGATGCCGGCGAACGTGCCGCCGAGCCACTGCCGCCAGGAGGGCAGCCATCGGCGCCAGTCGGTGCGTCCGGGCCGGGGGTACTCCGGCTTCATCCGGCGGGCGTGGGGCGCGAGGCGGGCGGCCGACGCGGCGAGGACGCCCAGCAGGGGTGCCAGGCGGGGGTCGGCGGCGAGGCGGGAACGGAGGGAGGGGCGGGGGGCCTTGCGGGGGTTCCGGTTTCTGGAACGGGGCGATCGGCCGGCTTTTCCACCGCCACGTATTCGCTCCGCGGAGGCGGCCTCCGCCGAGGCGGATTCGTCAGCCGGCTCGGCTGCCCCGGGTATCCCGGACGTCCCGGACTGCTCGGGCTTCTCGCCCTTCGGGCCGGCGGTGCGCTGCACGGGCATGCGCAACTGCACGGTCTCTTCTGCCGTGAACGAACCGAGTGCTTTCAACTGCATGGTGACGTCGGGTTCTTCCCCTCGCCCCTCCGGCGTCACATGTCCCTCCTCGCACTCAGCACCAGTCCCGCAAGCAAGACGTACGAGCCTACGACTTGGTTGCGGTCCACACGACTGCGGACCGACTGCCGCCTCACAGTTCAAGGCACTGAAAAGTATCAGCGTCCTGCACAGTACCTCCACACGTGAAAGCGCGCATGGCAAGGCGTAGTTGGTGATGAAGAGCACTCCGGAGCACGGGGTGGGGTGACGCCCGCTCAGGAGAATCCGGCGGCAGTCCGTCCGGTTCGTCGAATCGCTTCACCGGCGCCCCGGCCGGTGCTTCGTCCTAGAGCGGGCCGACGACCTTGCGCGGGGTGACCCGGACGACGACGCGTGGGGCGTCGGCGGCGGAGGCCGGGTTGAAGTCCGCGTACCCCTTGCCCGTGTACTTGCGCGAGAGTTCCTCGATCAGCTCCGGGCCGCCGTCCGTGCCGAGCGTGGCCGTTCCGCGCACCTCGGCGTAGGTGTACGGCGCGGTGGGCGGGTTGATCATCACGGTGATCCGCGGGTCGCGGCGCAGGTTCTGCTCCTTCCTGCGGCCCACGGTCGTAGAGATCAGCAGGTCGTCGCCGTCGCGCTTGATCCAGGTCACCGTCAGCTGCGGGCTGCCGTCGGGCTGGAGGGTGGCCACCGTCGCGAAGACGGGGGTGTCGTCGATGAGCTTCTTGAGGTCCTCGGAGAGTTCAGCAGACACGGTGGCGGGCCCTTCCACGTGGACGTCCCGTACCCGCGGCACGGGACTCGACAACGGCTGGCACCGCCTCACGTTAGCCCCACGGCACGGCGTCCCGGGCTCAGGACACGGCGGCCGGGGGCCGAGTGGACGGCCCCCGGCGTCAGCCTCCGTGCGCCGCCGCACCGGCCCTGCTCCGCCGGCCGGTGGAGCGCTTCGCTCCGTTGGGCCACAGGCGGGGCCTCCGTTTCGCCGCGAGGTCCTCGACCCAGCCGACCGCGAGGACCGTCAGGCCGATGAGCGGCCAGACCAGGGCGAACATCCACAGCGTGTACGTGCTGCCGATGGCCTCCACCCCGCGCTCGCTCTGCAGGAACGGGAGCCGGTACAGCAGGTCGACGAGCGGGACCGTCGCCATGATCAGCAGGTTGTGCCACAGGTAGATGGTGACCGCGCGGTTGTTGGAGAGGGTCACCAGCTTGTCCCACTGCGCCAGGCGCCCCGGGAGTTCCCGCCACGACGGGGAGTACTGGAGCAGGATCACCACGAAACCGAACGACCAGGCGGCCTGGGCCAGCGGGATGTCGTTGAGGTCCCAGCCGTCGGGGCCCAGGTGGCCCGACGCCCACCACAGGCCGAAGGCCATCACCAGGGACGCGCAGGAGACCGAGACGTAGCGCGGGATCTGCTTCAGCATGCCCTCGTGGTGGGCGAAGCCCAGCACCCAGCAGCCGCCGTAGACCGCGAAGTCGGTGATCGCGCGGCCCGTTTCGCCGGGGATGGTCACCAGGCCGGTGCCGACGACCGCCGTCAGGCCCAGCGGGGCGAGCAGCGTCGGCCAGGGGGCCCGGCGGAACGCCCACAGCAGCAGCGGTGACGCGAGGACGAACCACAGGTAGGCGCGCAGGTACCAGAGCGGGCCCGCGGCCTGCACCGCCCAGGTGACGTCCAGCAGGCCCGACGGTGAGCCGAGCTCCCAGGGGTAGGGGGGAGCACCGATCGGGACGAGGTAGTTGACCAGTCCGACCAGGCCCCAGGTGCCGTCGTCCTTCGCGGGGTTCCAGCCGTTCACGAACATCATCGTCAGCACGACCGCGGCGAACGCCCACAGCGGCGGCAGGAGACGGCGGATCCGGCTGCGGATCACGCCGGCCGCCGGGCGCTTCAGGGAACGCGCCATCAGCGAACCCGCGAGCGCGAACATCACGCCCATCGACGGGAACAGCACCGTCAGCCAGGCCCAGCCGAACAGGTGGTAGACCACGACGCGGACCAGGGCGATGGAGCGCAGCAGGTCGAGGTACCGGTCGCGGCCCGGTGTCGCGGCGCCGGCGGCCTGGGCCGCGGCGGGCTCCGGTACGGGTGCGGGCTCGGTCGTGTGCTGGGTCATGCCACGGGCCTCCGGTCGTCGCTCTGCGCACGCGGGCCGGGTACGGAGCCGCCGGGCGCCTCGACGACGCCGGTGCGCCGCAGCTTCTGCCAGCGCAGGCGGCCGCCGGTGAGCGCGGTGATCCAGGACTGGAGCAGCACGACGTACATGAGCTGGCGGTAGAGGAGCTGCTGCAGCGGCAGCGAGATCAGATGGGTCATGCGTTCGCGGTCGAGGCGGAAGGCGAAGGCCGCGCAGACCGCCTGGACGGCCAGGACGCCCAGCCACGCCATGATCGTCTTCTGGGTCGGGCCGAAGACGATGCCGTAGAGCAGGAAGACGTCGATCAGGGGGGCCAGCAGCGGGGCCACGATCATGAACAGGGAGACGAAGGGCAGGCCCACCCGGCCGAAGCGGCCGGAGGGACCCTTCTCGATCACGGCGCGGCGGTGCTTCCAGATGGCCTGCATCGTGCCGTACGACCAGCGGTAGCGCTGGGACCACAGCTGCTGGACGGTCTCCGGGGCCTCGGTCCAGGCGCGGGCGTTCTCGGAGTAGACCACGCGCCAGCCGGCCCGGTGCAGCGCCATGGTGACGTCGGTGTCCTCGGCGAGCGTGTCGTCGCTCATGCCGCCGAGCGGTACAAGTGCCGAGCGGCGGAAGGCGCCGACGGCCCCCGGGATGGTCGGCATGCAGCCCAGGATGTCGTACATGCGGCGGTCCAGGTTGAAGCCCATCACGTACTCGATGTGCTGCCAGGCGCCGATGAGGCTGTCCTTGTTGCCGACCTTCGCGTTGCCCGCCACGGCTCCCACCTTCGGGTCGCCGAAGGGCTGGACGAGTTCACGGACGGTGGACGGCTCGAAGACCGTGTCGCCGTCCATCATCACGACGATGTCGTGGCGGGCGTTGGCCAGGCCCCGGTTGAGCGCCGCCGGTTTGCCCGCGTTGAGCTGGCGGATCACCCGGACGTTGGGCAGGCCCATGGCCTCGACGATGCGGGCGGTGCCGTCGCTGGAGCCGTCGTCGATGACCAGGACCTCGATCGGGTGGTCGCTGTCCATCAGGGAACGGACGGTGTTCTCGATGCACTTGGCCTCGTTGTAGGCCGGGACCAGCACCGTCACCGGTTCGGTGACCGCCGGGCCCCAGCTGAAGCCCCGGCGGCGGACCCGGCGGGCGTGGGCGCCGGAGAGGAGGAGCATCAGCACGAAGCGGGCGATGACCAGGGAGCCGACGATCGCCAGGCCCGCCGCCAGGCCGGTGGTGACCTTCTCCGAGGCCTGGACCAGGAAGACCCACGCCTTGCCCTTCCACAGCTCGGGGCCGGTCACCGGGCTCATCGCGCTGGGCGCGTCCAGGGCCTCGGTGAGGTTGTCGAACGCGTAGCCCTGCTCCTTCAGGTCGGGCAGGAACCTGTCCAGTGCCGCGACGGTCTGGCTGCGGTCGCCGCCGGAGTCGTGCATCAGGACGATGGCGCCCTCGCCGTTCTCGGGCGTGGCACGGCGGATGATCTCGTCGACGCCGGGCCGCTGCCAGTCCTCGCTGTCGGTGTTGTTGACGACGGTGATGTAGCCGCGGCTGCCGATGTACTCGGTGACCGGCCAGGACTTGTTGTCCATGGCGGCGGAGAAGGAGGAGTACGGCGGGCGGAAGAGCGAGGTGCGGATGCCGGCCGCGCCGGTGATCGCCATCTGGTTCTGCGACAGCTCCCAGTCGATGCGTTCCTTGGACTGGAGGGAGAGGTCGGGGTGGTTGAAGGTGTGCAGGCCGATCTCGTGGCCCTCGTCGACCATGCGCTGGACGAGGCCCGGGTAGCGGGAGGCCATGGTGCCGGTGACGAAGAAGACCCCGTGCGCGTCGTGCTTCTTCAGCACGTCCAGCACCCTCGGCGTCCAGACCGGGTCCGGGCCGTCGTCGAAGGTGAGGACCAGCCGGCGGTCGGGCACGCTCAGGGTCTCGGTGCGGCCCTCACGGGCGTCGATGACCGGGCCGCCCTCGAGGATCTTGTCCGGCACCTTGTCGGTGGGCGCGGGCGGCTGGACGCGGTGGTCGGCGAGGATCTCGCTGTGCGTGTATCCGCGCAGCATGAGCATCGCCGCCAGGGCGACGAGCACGAGCAGCGGAAGCAGCAGGCGCAGGGGCAGACGGCGGCGGCTGGGCCGGCTGCGACGCCGGGAGCCGCCTCGGTCTCCGGTCGCGGGTCCGGGGCGGCGGGGGTGGGATGCCATCAGAGAACGTGCTCCGGGGACGGTACGGCGTGATCGGTGGACGGGGCCGGCGGTGCGGCAGGGCTCTCGGCGGCCACGGCCGGCCGGTCGGCGGGCGCCTGGGCGCGGTTGTCGACGCCGACGGGTTCCTCGCCGCCGGGGTCCTCCTCGGCGGGGGGCGGGGCCGGAGCGGTGCTGGTGCCGCCCGAGGGGGCCGGCGTGGCGGTGGGCTCCGCGCCGGCCGGGGGCTCGGCCGGGGCGCTCGAGGAGGCGCCGGTGCCCGGCTTCGGGGTGGTCCCGGTCGACGGCGTCGGCGACGGGGCGGCGGGCTCGACGGCTCCGTCCCGGGCGGCGGCCCCGCCGCCCGCGGGGAGGCCGGCCTCGGGCGGGGTGACGGGATCGGGTGCGCCGGCGGTCGGCTCGGTGCCCGGGTCCGGGGCGGTGACGGTGTCGGGGGACGCGTCCGGTTCGGCGGGCCGGGGCGAGGTCTCGACCTTCTCGGCGGGCTGCCCCTGCTCCTGGTCGGGGACGGGCACCCAGGGGGCGTCGGAGTTGCCGGACAGCAGCGTGGCGACGATGACGACGGCGTACGCCGCGCAGGCCAGACCGACGGCCAGGCCGATACGGCGGTAGCGGCGGCCGCGGCGGCCCGACTCGTCGACGAAGACGGGCCCGTCGGAGGGCTCGTGCACCGCTCCGCCGCCCGACCGGTTCGGCGTGCCGAGCAGCACTCCGTCCCCGATCTGCACGGCGTCGAGCTGGATCGTCACCTCGTGCGGGTCATGGGTCCGCCCGGCGGAGTCGTCGGTGCCGTCGGTGTCGGGTGCGTCGTCCGCGTCAGCCGCGGTGCCGGCGGGTGCGTCGTCCGGTACGTCGTCGGCGGGTGCCGCGGGAGCGGGGAAGGGGACGGGGGGCAGGACGGCCGTCGCCGGGGCGTCCTCCTGCCAGGGGTCGTGCAGCATTCCCTCCGGTCCGCGCTGTACGGGCATCCCGCGCGTGCCGTCCGCGGCCGGCGTGCCGACCGTCGGGCGCGTCACGGCGCTCGTGTCGTACGGATAGGGCCAGTCGTCCCTGGCGGAGGCGTAGGGTCTGGGCTCCGGTTCGGCGGTGTGGCCGGCCGTGCTTCGGGAGAACCAGTTCCCGTGGTCACCCTTGGACGCCGACGCGGTCTCGGACCGATCCGGTTGGGCGTCTTCTCGCCACTTCTCCACGCACTTCCCCCACGAGACTGTTCCGGGGTGCGCTCACGGCCCGAGCAGTCGCCGTCGGATTCGGGCCCCCACCCGCTCCGAGCGCCCCTTTTATCACACTGTGCTCGAGCGTCGAATGTAGCGTACGCGGAGGTCCTGTGTTCCCCCGGTGCCGATTCGTGTCATTCGTGAGACATCAGAGAGAACTCATGACAGCGAGATCACTGTCCGAAACCCACCCCTCCACAGGGGGTCGCAACCAGCCCTCCTCGGCGGCGATACCGGCGGCGGCCCGGCGAAGTCCGTCCAGAGCGGGGTGAGTCCTTCCTTTTCGCCACACCAGCGACACGGGCGACAAGGGAACCGGGTCGACGAGCGGGCGCACCACCATCGCGGTCAGCGCGGGGAAGCCCACCACCGCGAGGACCGGACAGCGTGTTCTGGCCATGATCCGCTCGAACTCCTCGTCCCCGACGGCCAGGGGTTCCGGCGGTGCGAGGGCGATGTCCCGCCCCTCGAACAGCCTCAGGGCGAGGTCGGTCCACTCCGGGGTGCGCGGATTGCCCGCCCCGGCGTACACCGTCTCGCCGGCCATCGCGGCGAGCGGCACCTCCTCCAGTGCGGCCAGCCGGTGGTCCTCGGGCAGTACCACCGCCATCGGCTCGTACCGCACGGGCTGCTGGTCGAGCCCGGCCCGCAGCGCCTCGGGAAGCCCCGCG